>NZ_JBQEOZ010000005.1:0-317786 GCF_052045495.1 Microbacterium sp. 22242
CCTTGCCTCCGTGGAGGAGGCGGTCCGCGGTGTCGCCGAACCGCTTGAACAACGCCTTCAGCTTCTCGACCAGCTCACCCAGCTTGCGGATCGCCGCCACCAGATCCGGGATCTTCTTCGAGAACTTCGCCGCCAACGCCGACACCCGCGTCGACGCCTGCTCGATCACCAACGGCGTCGCCAACCCCAGACTGAACACCAACTCCGCCGCATACGAGATCAGCGACCCCACCAACTGCGCCAAAGAATCCCGCACCAGATCATGCACCACCTGCACGATCGTCGACGCCATCTGCATCCCCGCCGCCATGCCATCCGCCCACGACGCCGCACCCTGCAGATGCTTCACCACATCCCGCTGAAACACCAGATACGCCCGCACCGCCGCACCATCCGCCGCGTCCAGATCCCCCAGCACCGTCGACAGATCCGACGCCGACCGCCGCAACTGCGCCCCCACATTCGTCCACGTCTGCGCGAACCCCGCCACCGCACCCGAATCCCCGGTCAGATCATTCAGCCAGCCCTTCAACGGCTGCAGATGCTCCATCAACCAGCCCAGACCCGCCGCGATCAACGACCCCAACGGATCCGAGACCGCCGCCACCGTGTCCATCACCGCACTGAACGCCGCGAACCCGCCCGCAACCCAGTCCCCCGACTTGATCGCCGAGACCAGCGCCTCCCCATCCTCCAACAAGAACGTCCCCTGCAACGGACTCGTCGTATCCACCGGCCCCGCCACCAACGGATTCGGCGGCGTCACCGCGCCACCTCCGCGCCACTGCACGTCCCCTGCGCCGCGGGCCGCTGCGCGTTCTCCACGATGGATGCGAGCAATTCGCTCATCAGCTGGACCTCCTCCGATCGGACATCGCACACGCTACGCCGGAGGCGCGGCGAGGCCCATGGGCAGTACTGCCCATGCGATCGCGGTCAGCTCGCGAGCCCCTGTCCGCGGAGCCACTCGGTGATCGCGTCGGTCCATCGGGTCTGGTCGTAGTTCCACAGTTTGGTGTGCCGCGCGCCCGCGAACGGCGGCATCGTGACGAGGTCCGGCCGGGCCCCGGCGAGGGCGTGCGAGGCGTCCGACGGCACGAACCCGTCGTCGTCGCTGTGCAGCAGTAGGATCGGCACGTCGAGCTCCGCGGCGCGGGCGACCATGTCCAGCTCGTCGAACGGGATCGCCTGGTCCGCTCCGCTGAGCCGCGCCGACCAGGGCTGGCCCAGAGCGTCCATCGCCAACTGCGGCAGGGGATCCGGCAGCCCCATCTCCTTCGCCTGGAAGCGCAGCACGGTGCGCCAGTCCACGACCGGCGAGTCCAGGATCATGCCCGCGATCGTGTGCGAGTGCTCCGAGGAGACCAGCGTCTGTAGCGCCACCGCGCCACCCATCGACCAGCCCATCAGCACGATCCGCTCGGCGCCGTGCCGCAGCGCGTAGCCGATCGCGGCGTCCACGTCTCGCCACTCGGTCGCCCCCAGTCCGTAGGAGCCGGGGCGGGTGCGCGGGCCCTCGCCGTCGTTGCGGTAGGCGGTGATCAGCACGGGGAGGCCGGCGGCATGCAGCACGGGAACCGCACGCAGGCATTCGGAGCGGGTGGCGCCGCGCCCGTGCACCTGGATCACCCAGGTCGTCGACTCGGCCGGGAAGAGCCACGCCGGGCAGGGACCTGCGGGCGTGCCGATCAGCACCGAGTCGTAGCGCAGCTGCAGCTCGTCGGGCGCGAGGTAGTAGTACCCGCTGAAGCCGGCTCTGCGGCCGATCTGCGCTCCCTGATCGATCTGGGTCAGGAGCTTGCGGCGGACGCTGTGCTGGTCGGCGTGCAGGACGGCTCCGAGCTTGACGTGTCCTGGCGCGCCCTCGATGAACAGGCCGTAGCGTCCGGGCAGCTCGGTGTCGGGCGTGCGGCTCAGCTCGATCGTCTGCGCCCCGGTGTCGACCGCGAGCACATCGGTGTCCTGCTTGCGCGCTGCCGGCGTGACGACCTCGCGCGCGATCCGCAGCACGAGGGCGCCGCCGATCGCGGCGCCGAGAGCCGCCGCCCCGGCCAGCGCGATCGCGCCGATCGTCGCGGCGTGCCTGAGACTCTTCATCGCCTCCTGACTCTAGTCTGTCCGCGTGAGCGCTCATCCCGGATCCGACGGCGTCTTCGCCCACGCCGCCGACGAGCTGCGAGCGCTGCGTTTCCGCGCCGACATCGTCGTGCGCGAGATCCCCGCACCCACCGGACTCGCGCCGGATGCGCTCGCGTTCGCGGCGGATGTGCGCCCGGATGAGCACGGCGACTCGATGTACGGCACCGGGCGCTTCGTCCTGCTGCACGATCCGGCGGCTCCGGCCGCCTGGGGCGGCCCGTGGCGCATCGTCGCGTTCGCACAGGCGCCGCTGGAGCCCGAGATCGGCACGGATCCGCTGCTCGCCGATGTAGCGTGGTCGTGGCTGATCGACGCCCTCGCGTCCCGCGACGCGGAGCACCACTCCGCCTCGGGCACGTCCACGAAGACGCTGTCCAAGGGGTTCGGTGGCCTCGCCGCGGAGGGTGACGGCGCACAGATCGAACTCCGCGCCTCATGGTCGCCGGAGGGACCGCTCGCCCCGCACGCCGAGGCGTGGGCGGAGCTGGTCGGAATGCTCGCGGGTCTGCCGCCGGGCTCAGAGGACATCGCCGTATTCGGCGCCAGGAGAACCATCCGTGACTGAGTACGTCGTGATCGACACCGACGAGGCCTTCATCGACGCGTGCCGGATCCTGTCCGGCGGAGAAGGACCCATCGCCGTCGACGTGGAGCGGGCCTCCGGCTTCCGCTACTCGCAGCGCGCCTACCTGGTGCAGGTGTTCCGCAGGAACGCCGGCGCCTTCCTGTTCGATCCCATCGCGATCTCATCCTTCGCGCCGTTGCAGGAGGCGATCGGCGCCGAGGAGTGGGTGTTCCACGCCGCGAGCCAGGATCTGCCCTCGCTGCACGAGCTCGGGCTGGAGCCGGCGCGCGTGTTCGACACCGAGCTCGCCGCCCGCCTGCTCGGCTACGAGCGGGTCGGACTGGCCGCCGTCGTCGAACGCGCCCTCGGCATCGTGCTCGCGAAGGAGCACTCCGCCGCGGACTGGTCGACCCGACCGCTGCCGAACGCCTGGCTCGAGTACGCCGAACTCGACGTGCTGCACCTCATCGACGTGCGCGACTTCATCGCCGCCGAGCTCGCCGAGTCCGGAAAGAGCGGATTCGCCGCCGAGGAGTTCGAGGCGACCAGGACCCGCCCGCCGAAGCCGCCCCGCGAGGAGCCGTGGCGCAGGCTGAGCGGGCTGCACCAGGTCCGCGGCGCGAAGAATCTCGCCGTGGCCCGCGAGCTGTGGCAGGCGCGCGAAGACCACGCCAGGGAGACGGACATCTCCCCCGGTCGCCTGGTGCCCGACCGCGCGCTGATCGCCGCGGTCCTGGCCGACCCGCAGAGCAAGGGCGCGCTCGCCGCCGTGACCGCGTTCACCGGACGCGCGAGCCGCAGCCAGCTGGACCGCTGGTGGGCCGCGATCGAACGCGGCCGGGAGAGCACGGATCTGCCGCGCGAGCGCGTGCCCAGCGATGCCCCGCCCCCGCCGCGCGCGTGGGCCGACCGCAACCCGGAGGCCGATGCCCGTCTCAAGGCCGCGAGGCCCGTGGTGGAGGCCCGCGCGGAAGAGCTCGGCATGCCCACCGAGAACCTGCTCACCCCCGAGACGCTGCGCCGTGTCGCGTGGGAGCCGCCGGCCGTGATCGACGCTTCCTCGATCGCCGCAGCCCTCGCGGAGCGCGAGGCGCGGCCCTGGCAGATTGCGGAAACCGCACAGCGGATCGCCGATGCTTTTGTGGAATCCACGCAAGCGACCTCCGAGCCGTCCGAAACCGCTTCGTAGGTTCACCCCAACCGATTCGTCCCTCGATCGCCCACCGCTCCTAGGCTGAGGTCATACCCTCTGGATGCGCGGATCGAGATGACACTCGGTCTCACGAGTTCAGGAACCGCGTTCCTCAGGACGTGCGAAACTGTCAGTCCGGCGTGCAGATGCGACGGGCGAAACTACGAAGACCCTGTCCGCGCAGCGGACCGGATATTGGAGGCCCTGTCCGCGAAGCGGACCGGATATTGGAGGCCCTGTCCGCGCAGCGGACCGGATATTGGAGGCCCTGTCCGCGAAGCGGACCGGATATTGGAGGCCCTGTCCGCGCAGCGGACCGGATATTGGAGGCCCTGTCCGCGAAGCGGACCGGATATTGGAGGCAGAGTGGCCGAGAACTCGGACGTCTTCTTCGTCGATGGAGTGCGCACCCCCTTCGGGCGTGCCGGCGAAAAAGGCCAGTACTGGAACACCCGTGCGGACGACCTCGCGGTCAAGGCCACGATCGGCCTGATGGAGCGCAATCAGAACGTCCCGCTCGACCGGATCGATGACGTCGCGATCGCCGCGACCTCGCAGACGGGCGATCAGGGCCTCACGCTCGGACGCTCGGTCGCGATCCTCGCCGGCCTGCCGCAGACCGTTCCCGGCCTGGCCGTGGAGCGCATGTGCGCCGGTGCGATGACGAGCGTCACCACGATGGGCGCCTCGATCGGCATCGGCATGTACGACCTCGCTCTCGCCGGCGGCGTCGAGCACATGGGCCACCACCCGATCGGCGGCAACGCGGACCCGAATCCGCGCTTCGTCGCGGAGAAGATGGTCGACCCGGGGGCGCTGAACATGGGTGTCACCGCCGAGCGCATCTTCGACCGCTTCCCGCACCTCACCAAGGAGCGCTCGGACCGCTTCGGCATGCTGAGCCAGCACAAGGTGCAGGCCGCGTACGACGCCGGCAAGATCCAGCCCGATCTGGTGCCGGTCGCGATCAAGGGCGCCGACGGCGCCTGGGGCCTCGCCACCGAGGATGAGGGCCGTCGCCCGCAGACCACGATGGCGGATCTGGCGGTGCTGAAGACCCCGTTCCGCCCGCACGGCCGCGTCACGGCCGGCACCTCCTCCCCGCTCACCGACGGCGCGACCATGTCGCTCCTCGCAGGCAAGGGCGCGGTGAAGGAGCTCGGCCTCACTCCGAAGATGCGCATGGTGTCGTTCGCGTTCGCGGGCGTGCAGCCGGAGATCATGGGCATCGGCCCGATCCCGTCCACCGAGAAGGCGCTGAAGAAGGCGGGCCTGACGATCGACGACATCGGACTGTTCGAACTGAACGAGGCGTTCGCGATCCAGGTCATCTCGCTGCTGGACCATTTCGGCATCGCCGACGACGACCCTCGGGTCAACCAGTGGGGCGGCGCGATCGCGATCGGGCACCCGCTCGCGGCGTCCGGCGTGCGTCTGATGATCCAGCTCGCGGCGCAGTTCGCCGAGCGTCCCGACGTCCGCTACGGCCTCACGGCGATGTGCGTGGGTCTCGGCCAGGGCGGCTCCGTCATCTGGGAGAACCCCTTCTACGACGGCAAGAAGCGGAAGTGAGCACAGGAATGACGAACTACGACGCCATCGACTTCTCGCCCATCACGGCCCTCACCGAGGGCGAGGTCGTCACGCACTCCCCCGTGCGCGACGTGCGCCTCGCCTCCGGCAAGGTGCTCGCCCTCATCACGCTCGACAACGGCCGCGACCACACCCGCCCGAACACGCTCGGCCCCGCGACGCTCACCGAGCTCGGCGAGACGCTCGTCGGGCTGCGGACTCGCGCGGCGGCCGGAGAGATCCAGGCGGTGGGCATCACCGGCAAGCAGTACATCCTCGCCGCCGGCGCCGACCTGTCCGACATCTCCAAGGTCGGATCCCGCGACAACGCACGGCTGATCGCGCAGCTCGGGCACAAGGTGCTGGGCTCGCTCAGCACCCTCGGCGTGCCGTCGTTCGCGTTCGTGAACGGTCTCGCGCTCGGCGGGGGCGTCGAGATCGCACTGAACTCGACGTACCGCACGGTCGACGCGTCGGCCGCCGCTCTCGCACTGCCCGAGGTCTTCCTCGGCATCATCCCCGGCTGGGGCGGGGCCTACCTGCTGCCGAACCTGATCGGCATCGAGAACGCGCTCGAGGTCGTCATCTCGAACCCGCTCAAGCAGAACCGCATGCTCAAGCCGCAGCAGGCGTTCGAACTCGGCATGATGGACGCGATCTTCCCGGCCGCGAACTTCCTCGAGGACTCGCTGCGCTGGGCCGACGCCGTGCTCGGCGGCACCAAGGTCGAGCGCAAGAACGAGCCGGGCAAGATCGAGCGTCTCACCAAGTGGCCGATCGCGATCAAGATGGCCCGGGGCATGCTCGAGTCCAAGATCGGCACCGTGCCGCGTTCGCCGTACGTCGCCCTCGACCTGCTCGACAAGGCGAAGAGCGGCACCAGGGAGGACGGGTTCGCACGCGAGGACGAGGCTCTCGCCGATCTCGTCACCGGAGACCAGTTCGCCGCGTCGATGTACGCCTTCGACCTCGTGCAGAAGCGCGCCAAGCGCCCGGTGGGAGCCCCGGACAAGGCCCTCGCGAAGAAGGTCGCCAAGGTCGGCATCATCGGCGCCGGTCTGATGGCCAGCCAGTTCGCACTGCTGTTCGTGCGCAAGCTGCAGGTGCCCGTGCTCATCACGGACCTCGACCAGGCGCGCGTGGACAAGGGCGTGTCGTACATCCACGAGGAGATCGGCAAGCTCGAGGCCAAGGGCCGCCTGGACGCCGACACCGCGAACAAGCTGCGCGCCCTCGTCACCGGCACGACCGACAAGAGCCTGTACGCCGACTGCGACTTCGTGATCGAGGCGGTGTTCGAGGAGGTCGGCGTCAAGCAGCAGGTGTTCGGCGAGATCGAGCAGATCGTCGCCGAGGACGCGATCCTCGCGACCAACACGTCGTCGCTCTCCGTCGAGGAGATCGGGGCGAAGCTCGCGCACCCCGAGCGTCTCGTGGGCTTCCACTTCTTCAACCCGGTCGCGGTCATGCCGCTGATCGAGATCGTGAAGACCCCCGCCACCACCGACGCCGCGCTGTCGACCGCCTTCGTGGTCGCCAAGGGCCTGGGCAAGAACGCCGTGCTCACCGCCGACGCCCCTGGATTCGTCGTGAACCGCCTGCTCGCGAAGGTCATGGGCGAGGCCGCCCGCGCGGTCTACGAGGGCACGCCGGTCGCCGACGTCGAGAAGGCGTTCGCTCCCCTCGGCCTGCCGATGGGTCCGTTCCAGCTCATCGACCTGGTGGGCTGGAAGGTCGCCGCGCACGTCCAGGACACCATGGTGCACGCGTTCCCCGACCGCTTCTACGCGAACGAGAACTTCCACGCCCTCGCCGAGCTGCCCGAGGTCGTCGAGAAGGACAAGGGCGGTCGCGTGACCGGCTTCACGAAGGCCGCGGAGAAGCTCGTGAAGCAGGCCGCGGGATCCACTCCGACTCCGGCCGCGGAGATCCTCCGCCGGGTGCAGGACGGGCTCGCGCACGAGATCAGGCTCATGCTCGACGAGGGCGTGGTGCCGGAGGTCGAGGACATCGACCTGTGCCTCATCCTCGGCGCGGGCTGGCCGTTCATCGACGGCGGCGCGTCGCCGTACCTCGACCGCGAGGGCGCGTCGGAGCGCGTGTTCGGCGCGACGTTCCACAGCCCGGCGATCCGCGGGATCGAGGCCCGCTGATCCACCACGGGTCGCCGAGCTGAGACCGCGCAGCCGGACCGAGACGAGACGCCGCTTCCGACGGGGGCGGCGTCTCGTCGTTTGCGGACGCCTGCGCGGCGGCGGGACGCGGCGGTCAGCGCCGGAACACGGGCACGAGCACGGTCAGCGCGCCACGCCGCACCGCGACCGCACATGCCCCTTCGGCGAGGCGCTCCCCGTCGGCGTAGACCACGAGCCCCGGTGCGCTCACGGCGATCTCCCTGCTGCCCCAGGTGCTCACCTCGGGCAGCATCATGTGCGTGCCGTGCAGCAGATGCGGGAAGAGCCGGAGCAGACGCATCCGCCCGATGTGCTCCACATGGACGACTTCGAGACGCCCGTCGTCGGGGATGGCCTTCGGCGCGATCGGCATCCCGCCGCCATAGCAGCGCGTGTTGCAGAGCGCCAGCAGCGTGCCGGGGATCTCCCGCTCACCCTGCTCGTCCGTGATGCGATACCGCTGCGGGGCGAGCCGTATCAGCTCCAGGGCCAGCGCCAGGTAGTAGCGAATCGCGCCTCGGGGCCAGCGCAGCCTGTTGGTGCGCGCGGCGACCTTCGCATCGAAGCCGCAAGCCGCCACCGTGAGGAACAGGTGGCTCCCGTGCGTGCTGCGAACGACGCCCAGATCGACGGCGCGAGGCAGCCCGCGCAGGATCATGTCGGCAAGGCGGGCGGGATCCTGCGGCAGCTCGAGTGCTGCGGCGAAGTCGTTTCCCGTGCCTCCGGGGACGACCGCGAGAGGTACCGGTGCGTCAGCGAGGAGGTCGAGCACGGCCGAGATCGTGCCGTCTCCGCCCGCGATCACGAGCACGTCCGGAGTCTCGGCGATGGCCTGTTCGACCAGGCGGCGCGTGTCCGCGGCTGTCTCCCCGTGCCGGATGTCGACCACCGCACCGCGCCCTTCGAGCGCGCGGCCGACCGCCTCTGCTTTCGCCATGGCGCGGCCGCGTCCAGCCGCAGGATTCACGATCATGATCGCCGTGCGGCTCGCGGGCGCTCTCGGGTCGTCGGCGAGTTCCCTGGGCGACGCTGCCATGCGGTCAGTCTAGGGGCGCCGACACATTGCGGCGCGGATGCTGACGGTGTACGGGTCACGACGCCGATCACCGCTCGGCTCGCGCTTCCTGCTAGCCTTTGAACATGTTCAGTTCACCGCGCGACAACTCCGTGAGGGCGCTCACCCCTAAGGCCGCGGCGACGAAGGCTCGCATCCGGGCCGCGGCGATGGCCTCATTCGTGGAGCGCGGCTACCCCGACACCACGATCCGCCTGATCGCCGCGGAGGCGGGCGTCTCCGTCGGCAACGCGTACTACTACTTCCCTTCGAAGGAGCACCTCGTCCAGGAGCTGTACGAGCAGGTGCAGTACGAGCACGGTGTCGCGGCACGCCCGCGTCTCGAAGGCATGACTGCGCTCGTCGACCGACTGCGCGTGTTCTTCGAGACCGGACTGGAGACGGTCGGCCCCTACCGCGAGGTGGCGCCCGGCTTCCTCAGCGCGATGGTGTCCCCCGGCTCCCCCATCAACCCGCTGTCCGTGGCGTCGTCGCCTGCGCGAGGCATGACGATCGGGCTGCTGCGCGAGGTCGTCGACGGGTCCTCGCACCGGCTTCCGGATGACATCGCGGAGCGCCTGCCGGAAGCGATCTTCCCCGCCTACCTCGCACTCATCCTGCGCTGGACCTATGACGGCTCGCAGGGCCAGGCGACGACCGCCCGCCTGCTCGACACAGGCCTCACGCTGTTCGCCGTTGCACTGCCGTTCCTGCGGGTGCCCGGCGTCCGCGGCGTGACCAAGGAACTCCTCGACCAGATCGCGGACGTGCGGCCATGATTTCCGCGGCCGGATCCGAGACAGGCGCCGTCCGCGGGCCGATGTCGTTCACCAAGGCGGACATCCGGCGCGGTGCCCTGTGGGCGTGGCTGATCTTCATCAGCCTGCTCGAGGCGCTGTTCCTGGCGCTCACGGTGCACAACGCGCTGTCCGCGTCCCCGCCCGAGGGCTCCTCCTCCGGAATCCCCGCGGCCGCCACCGCGCAGGCGATCGGATCCGCGCTCGTGGCGGCCGGCATCTATTCGGCGCTGGTCGGACTCGTCGGAGGCGCCGTGTCCGGCGTGGTCACCCTGCTGATCCTCCCGCTTGCCGGCCGGCTGGCATCGTGGATGGCTCCTGTTCGCGCGGCCGGCGCCTACGTCGTCGCGTACGGGCTGCTGGGGGCCGTCACAGGAGCTGCGGTGGGGTCTGCGCTTTCTGCGCTGCTCTTCTCCGGGGCGCCCGTCGTCGTCCTCGTCGTGGGCAGCGTCGCCGCACTGCTCACCGGCCTGGCCAGCGCCGGTGGATGGTTGATCGCCGCACGCCGAGCGCGCCGCGGGCGAGCCACTCACCGCTGAGCCTGTGCGCGGAACGGCTCCGCGCCGACTCCATTCAGCGCCGGCGCTCCTCCGCACCGTGCTCTTCGCGGACGTCGGTCACGATCTCCACCGTGCCCGTGTGCAGCGGAACCTCGCCGGTCGGCCGCGCGATCGGCACGCGCGTGCCGAGCACCTGCGCGACCACGTCCTGGGCGATCTTTCCGGGGGTCAGGCCGGCATCCTCCAGGATCTGCTCGCGGCTCGCGTGATCGATGTACTCGTCCGGCAGACCCAGCTCGTCCACGGCCGTGTCTATGCCCCCCTCACGGAGCACCTGGCGCACGCGCGTGCCCACGCCGCCCACGCGGATCCCGTCCTCGAGGGTGATCACGAGGCGGTGGCGGGCGGCGAGCTCGACGAGCGAGGACTGCACGGGGATCGCCCAGCGCGGGTCGATCACGGTCGCACCGATGCCCTGCGCCTTGAGCCGATCGGCGACCTCGAGTGCGAGGGTCGCGAACGGGCCGATCCCGACCAGCAGCACGTCCTCGCTCTCGCCGCGGGACAGCACGTCGACGCCGTCGTGCAGACGCTCGAGAGCGGGGATCTCCGGGGTCACCGCGCCCTTGGGGAACCGGATCACGGTCGGCGCGTCGTCGACGGCGACGGCCTCCGCGAGCACCTCGCGCAGGCGTTCGGCGTCGCGCGGTGCGGCGATGCGGATGCCCGGCACGATCTGCAGCATGGACAGGTCCCACAGGCCGTGATGGCTGGGACCGTCGGGCCCGGTGACGCCCGCCCGGTCGAGCACGAACGTCACGCCCGCCCGGTGCAGCCCCACGTCCATCAGCACCTGGTCGAAGGCGCGGCCCATGAAGGTGGCGTACAGCGCCACGACGGGGTGCAGGCCGCCGTAGGCGAGTCCCGCGGCGGCGGTGACGGCGTGCTGCTCGGCGATCCCCACGTCGTAGACGCGGTCCGGGAAGCGCTCGGCGAAGCGGGCGAGTCCGGTCGGACGCAGCATCGCGGCGGTCATCGCGATCACGTCCGGGTTGCGCGCGCCGACGTCGACGAGCGCGTCGGCGAACACATCCGTCCACCCGCGCCCCGAGGCGGCGAGCGGCGTCCCGGTCTTCGGATCGATCTTGTTCACCGCGTGGAACTGGTCGGCCTCGTCGTCGAGCGCAGGCTGATAGCCACGGCCCTTCTCGGTGATGACGTGCACGATCACCGGGGCGCCGAAGTCCTTCGCGAGCCGCAGGGTCTCGGTGAGCGCCTGGATGTCGTGCCCGTCGACCGGGCCGAGGTACTTGATGTCGAGGTTGGAGTAGAGCTCCTCGTTGTTCGAGAAGCGCGACAGGAACCCGTGCGTGCCGCCCCTGATGCCCCGGTACAGCGCTCGGCCGATCGGGCCGAAGGCGCGGAAGAAGCGATCCGAGGTGCGGTGCAGATCACGGTAGACGCCCGCGGTGCGCACCCGGTTCATGTACCGCGCCATGCCGCCGATCGTGGGCGCGTAGGAGCGGCCGTTGTCGTTCACGACGATCACGAGATTGCGCTCGTTGTCGTCGGAGATGTTGTTCAGCGCCTCCCAGGTCATCCCGCCGGTGAGCGCGCCGTCGCCGACCACCGCGACGACATGCCGGTCCGCGCGGCCCGTCGCCGTGAAGGCACGGGAGATGCCGTCCGCCCAGCTCAGCGAGCTGGACGCGTGCGAGGACTCGACGACGTCGTGAGCGCTCTCCGAGCGCTGCGGGTAGCCCGCGAGTCCCCCGCGGGAACGCAGCCCGGAGAAGTCCTGGCGCCCGGTGAGCAGCTTGTGCACGTACGACTGGTGGCCGGTGTCGAAGATGATCGGGTCGTCCGGCGAGGAGAACACGCGGTGCAGCGCGATCGTGAGCTCGACGACGCCGAGGTTCGGGCCGAGGTGACCCCCGGTGCGGGCGACGTTCTCGATCAGGAAGGTGCGGATCTCCGCGGCCAGGTCCGTGAGCTGCCCGGGAGAGAGGCGATCGAGATCGCGGGGACCCGTGATGCCGGGAAGAATCGCCACCGTGTCTGCCTCCTGAGAACGAAAGGACGGATCCGCCGTCGGCGTCACCGCATCGGTCCAGCGTACCCAGGGTTGCTGCCCGCGGGCTGGACATCCGCGGGGTCGGGGCCGACGTAGCGGCCGATCGGGCGCAGGCGGAGCGGCGCCCGGCCGTACTCGTCGAGCGCGTGCGCGCACCACCCCGCCGACCGTGCAACCGCGAAGACGAGCTCCCCGGCGTCGGGCGGCATCGCCCAAGCGAGCGCCACGGTCGCCAGCGCCAGATCGACGGTCGGATGCAGCCCGGTCCGCGCGCGCACCACCGCGACGACGTCGTCCGCCACCCGCAGCGCGTCCTGCGCGCGGGGTTCCAAGTCCCGGAGCAGCCGCATCAGCAGCCGCGCCCTCGGGTCGCCCTCGGGGTACAGCGGCTGCCCGAAACCCGGGACGCCGGCGCCGCTGCGCCTCGTCGCGTCCGCCACGGCCGCCGCCGGATCCGCCCCTTCCCCCACCTCGCGCAGCATCGCGTACGCGGCCGCGCTCGCCGCCCCGTGCAGCGTCGAGTCGAGCGCGCCGAATCCGGCCGCGACGACCGCGTACGGGTGCGCTCTGGCCGAGGCCGCCGCCCGCGCGGCGAGCGTCGAGGCCGCCATGTCGTGGTCCACGAGCAGGACGAGCGCCGTATCCAGCAGGCGCACGCGGTCCGCGGTCGCGGGCAGCGTCGTCAGGCGCGGCCACAGACGGGTCGCGAGAGGCGCGACGGCATCGTGGTCCGTGCGCTCCTCGCCCGCGGCCGCGAGGAGCGGCAGGGCGTCGACGAGCCCCGCGACCAGCCGCAGGGCGACCCTGGCGACGGCCTCAGGGCGCAGGTCGTACCGCTCGGGGTCGCCGGCGGCGAGGGTCGCCACTGCCGCGAGGAGGCGGGTGAACGCCGGGGGATCCGGCGGCAGTGCGGCGAGCACGCGGCGCACCGCGTCCACGTCGCCCGGCAGCAGCGGGTGCGGGTCCTTCGAGGGGGCGTCGGTGCGGGTGAACAGCCAGCGCACCACGTCGTCGAATCGGGCCGGCTCACCCTCCCGAGCGATCAGCTCCTCGAGCGGAAGTCCGCGGATCCACAGCTCGCCGTCCTCGATCAGCGCGATGTCGGTGTCGATCACAGCGAGCGGGCTGCCGTCGGCCCCCGCGGGACGCGCGCCGCCGTGCGACGGCGTCGTCACCCTCCGTCGGGTGCGGGCGAACCTCTCCACCTCGAGCGGATCGAATCGGGAGCCGTGCGCGCCGCGCTCGCGGGCGATCAGCCCGCGCGAGACGTAGGCGTACAGCGTCTCGGTCCGCACACCGAGACGCGCCGCCGCCTGGGCCGCCGTCAGTGGCTCCATGCTGCTCCTTCATTGATCCGATCAACATTGACGATATCCCGATCCATGTCGCATCGTGAGCGGAGAGCCGCACCGCGGCTTCGAGGAGCACGGAGCCGCCACTCGCGACTCGCCAGAGAGGAGCCGACATGGCCATCAGCATCGACCGCGACGACACGCAGCTCATCGATGTCCCGCGCGGGTTGACGAACGTCGTCGTCGCCGAGACGCGGATCGGCGACGTGCGCGGCGCGGAGGGCTTCTTCCACTACCGCGGCGAGTCCGGCGTGGATCTCGCGACCGACGCGCGCTTCGAGGACGCCTGGAGCCTGGTGGCGCTCGGCACCCTGCCGCAGGGGGAGGCGGCCGCCGCGGCCTTCCGCGCCCGGACCGCAGCCGCGCGCGCGATCCCGGAGAGCGCCAGGGACGCCCTTTCGGCGCTCGCCGGCTCGGGCCTGGACCCCATGGCGCAGCTGCGCAGCGGCCTCGCGCTGGTCTCCGCCGCCGACGGCCGCCGTCCCTTCTACGACGAGACCCAGGGCGAACGCACCGCCGACGGGATCCGTCTCGCCGCCGTCACGCCGACCCTGATCGCCGCCCTGCATCGCTGGGCGCACGCGCAGGGTCCGATCGCCCCGGATCCGGACCTCGGCCCTGTCGCCGACTATCTGCGCATGCTCACCGGCGTCGTCCCCGATCAGCGGCTCGCGGCCGCACTGGGCAGCTATCTCACGGCCGCGATCGACCACGGCTTCAACGCCTCCACGTTCACGGCACGGGTCATCGCCTCGACCGGCGCCGATCTCGCCTCGTGCGTCGGCGGCGCGCTGGGCGCCTTGGCCGGTCCGCTGCACGGCGGAGCTCCCGCCCGCACGCTCGACATGCTCGACGAGATCGGCACCCCCGAGCGGGCCGAGGACTGGGTGCGCGAGCGGATCCAGAGCGGCGGGCGGATCATGGGCTTCGGACACGCGGTGTATCGCACGGAGGATCCCCGGTCCCGTCTGCTGCGCGGCGTCGCCCAGCAACTGCGCGCCGACGGACTCGCCTCCGATCGTGTCGACCTCGCCGTGGCTGTGGAGCAGACCGTGCTGCGGGTCCTCGACGAGCTGAAGCCGGGGCGTGCCCTGCGCACGAACGTCGAGCTCTACGCCGCGGTCGTCATGGAGGCGTGCGGGATCCCTCGCGAGCTGTTCACGCCGACCTTCGCGATGGCGCGCATCATCGGCTGGGGCGCGCACGCGTGCGAGCAGGTCGAGGACGGGAAGATCCTCCGCCCGTCGTCACGGTACGTCGGTCCGCTGTCCTGATCCTCGCATGTGGGGACGCGAACGGGGCCGGCTCCCGAAGGAACCGGCCCCGTCGCTCGTGCGCGCGGATCAGACCAGCTGGCGCAGCACGTACTGCAGGATGCCGCCGTTGCGGTAGTAGTCCGCCTCACCGGGGGTGTCGATGCGGACGACCGCGTCGAACTCGATCGTCTCCTTGCCCTCGGGCGAGAACTCGCTCGGCGTCGCGGTGACCTTGACCGTCTTCGGAGTCGTGCCGTCGTTCAGCTCCTCGAGGCCGGAGATCGAGACGATCTCGGTGCCGTCCAGGCCGAGAGACTCCCAGCTCTCGCCCGCCGGGAACTGCAGCGGGACGACGCCCATGCCGATCAGGTTCGAGCGGTGGATGCGCTCGAAGCTCTCGGTGATGACCGCCTTGACGCCGAGGAGGTTGGTGCCCTTCGCCGCCCAGTCGCGGGAGGATCCGGATCCGTACTCCTTGCCGCCGAAGATCACCAGCGGGGTTCCCTGCGCCTGGTAGTTCTGCGACGCGTCGAAGATGTACGCCTGCGGGCCGCCGGGCTGGGTGAAGTCGCGGGTGAAGCCGCCCTCGATCTGCTCCCCGTCATTGACGGCCCTGACCAGCGCGTTCTTCAGACGGATGTTGGCGAACGTGCCGCGGATCATCACCTCATGGTTGCCGCGGCGTGAGCCGTAGGAGTTGAAGTCCTTCTGCGCGACGCCGTGCTCGGTGAGGTACTGCGCGGCGGGGGTGCCCGCCTTGATGTTGCCGGCCGGGGAGATGTGGTCCGTGGTGACCGAGTCGCCGAGGGTCGCCAGCACGCGAGCGCCGGTGATGTCGGTGACCGGGGCCGGCGTCGCCTCCATGTCGTCGAAGTACGGCGCCTTGCGCACGTAGGTCGAGTCGGCGTCCCACTCGAAGACCGGGCCGGTGGGCGTAGGCAGGCTGGTCCAGCGCTCGTCGCCGTCGAACACCGTGGCGTACTGCTTGATGAACTGGTCGCGCGAGATCGACGAGTCGACGAGCTGCTGCACCTCGTCGGGAGCGGGCCAGATGTCCTTGAGGAACACGTCGTTGCCGTCGCCGTCGGTGCCGAGCGGGTCGGTCTCGAAGTCGAAGTTCATCGAGCCGGCCAGCGCGTAGGCGACCACCAGCGGCGGGCTCGCCAGGTAGTTCATCTTCACGTCGGGGCTGATCCGGCCCTCGAAGTTGCGGTTGCCGGAGAGGACAGCCGTGACCGCGAGGTCGTGCTCGTTGACCGCCTGCGAGACCTCGTCGATCAGCGGACCGGAGTTGCCGATGCAGATCGTGCAGCCGTAGCCGACGGTGTAGAAGCCGAGGCCCTCGAGGTCCTTGTCGAGGCCCGACTTCTCGTAGTAGTCGGTGACGACCTTGGAGCCGGGGGCGAGCGTGGTCTTCACCCACGGCTTCTGCTTCAGGCCCTTCCGCAGCGCATTGCGCGCCAGCAGGCCGGCGGCGACCATGACCGACGGGTTGGACGTGTTGGTGCACGACGTGATCGCGGCGAGCGTGACCGCGCCGTTGTCGAGGATGTAGTGCAGGCCGTCCGGCGTGGTGACCGGGACCGGGGTGGAGACGTTCGCGGGTGCGCCGCTGTTGATGTGCACCGGTCGCGTGGTCGTCTCCTCCTCGCCCGGAACGCTGCCCGGATCGGAGGCGGGGAACGAGTGCTTCGAGTCGAGGTCGACGATGTCGTCGCTCGTCGAGGCGTTCGCGTAGTTCAAGATGTCCTTCTCGAACTGCGACTTGGCCTCGGAGAGCAGGATGCGGTCCTGCGGGCGCTTCGGGCCGGCGATCGACGGCACGACCGTGGAGAGGTCGAGCTCGAGGTACTCGCTGAAGCTGGGCTCGACCGAGGCGTCGTGCCAGAGCTTCTGCTCCTTGGCGTACGCCTCGACCAGGGCCACGGCCTGCTCGTCGCGACCGGTGAGACGCAGGTAGTCGAGTGTGACGTCGTCGATCGGGAAGATCGCGGCGGTGGATCCGAACTCCGGCGACATGTTGCCGATGGTGGCGCGGTTCGCGAGCGGCACCGAGGCGACGCCGGCGCCGTAGAACTCGACGAACTTGCCGACCACGCCGTGCTTGCGAAGCATGTCGGTGATCGTGAGCACGACGTCGGTCGCGGTGACGCCTGCGGGGATCTCGCCGGTCAGCTTGAAGCCCACCACGCGCGGGATCAGCATGGAGACCGGCTGGCCGAGCATGGCGGCCTCGGCCTCGATGCCGCCGACGCCCCAGCCCAGCACGCCCAGGCCGTTGACCATGGTGGTGTGCGAGTCGGTGCCGACGCAGGTGTCGGGGTAGGCGCGGAGCACGCCGTTCACGGTGCGGTCGTAGATGACCTTCGCGAGGTGCTCGATGTTCACCTGGTGCACGATGCCGGTGCCCGGCGGGACGACCTTGAAGTCGTCGAACGCGGTCTGGCCCCAGCGCAGGAACTGGTAGCGCTCGCCGTTGCGCTCGTACTCGATCTCGACGTTGCGCTCGATCGCGTCCGGGCGGCCGAACAGGTCGGCGATGACGGAGTGGTCGATGACCATCTCGGCGGGAGAGAGCGGGTTGATCTTGCTGGGGTCGCCGCCGAGCGCCGTGACGGCCTCGCGCATGGTGGCGAGGTCGACGATGCAGGGCACGCCGGTGAAGTCCTGCATGACCACGCGGGCGGGCGTGAACTGGATCTCCGTGTCGGGCTGGGCCGACGGATCCCAGGATCCGAGAGCCTCGATCTGCGCCTTCGTCACGTTCGCGCCGTCCTCGGTGCGAAGCAGGTTCTCCAGCAGCACCTTGAGGCTGAAGGGGAGCTTCTCGTGACCGTCGACCGTGTCGATCCGGAAGATCTCGTAGTCGGTGCTGCCGACCGTCAGGGTGCTCTTGGCACCGAAGCTGTTCACCGTGGACACGAATCCGTCTCCTTCTGATCGGATGGAAGCGATCACCGCGACTCCATCTTGCTCGGCCGCTCCCCCGCGCGGCTAGCAAGGAGGGCCTTACCAGTGTGCGCTTCGGGGACGATCAAGCGAAAGGGTGTCGATTTATCTTGATGTCAAGATAATATCCCACACCGCTCAGGAGGGTGTCGAGCCTGTTTCCGCGGGCGTGTCCCCCGCTTCGCCTGCCGGATACAGGGCGCGGACCAGGAGCCACGTCACCGCGACCATCGGCGCGAACAGCGGCAGCCCCATCACGAGCTTGAGAGTGCCCAGCGCCTGCACGTTCCCGGAGAAGTACAGCGGCAGCTGCACGCCCAGACGCGCGTAGAACAGCGCGGCCCAGGCGATCGTGATCCAGAAGAAGGCACGACGCTTGCGGCGGTCCTGCCGCCACCCGCGCACGTCGCCCATCAGGAAGCCGGCGGCCAGACCGATCACCGCCCAGCCGATCAGCGCCGACACCAGCAGCACGGTGCCGTACAGGGCGTTGGTGAAGAAGCCGGGCACGAAGTTGTCCTGGCCGCGGCCGGTCCACAGCGCGAGCCCGGCGGCCACGGCGACCGCCGCGAGCCCGCCGATCGCCGACGCCGCCGGCGACCTCTGCAGCAGCCGGATCACGGAGAACACGGCCGCGAGCCCGACCGAGACGACGAGCGAGAGCCAGAGCGGATCCGGCCGGAGGGTGAAGATGATCAGGAACGCGGCGCTCGGCAGCACCGACTCGAGCACGCCGCGCCAGCCGCCCATCGCGCGCCAGACGACGTGGCCCGTGCTCGCTCCGGACGACGGGTCGATGCCCAGCCGCTGCGCGGCCCCGCCGAGCGCGGCGCCGAGGCTCTGCACCGGGTCGGCGGTCTCCGCCGGCGGCGGGGCGTACTTCTCCGCGGGCGCCCGCCCCGGCTCGTCCGGGGTGGGCGCGCTCACGCCGTGCCGGGCGCCGCGGGCATCCGCAGCGGGATGAGGTCGCGCGGCGGCATGGGCGCCCCGCCGCGCACGACGACGATCGAGCGGAACAGGTCCTCGACGGCGGCCGCCGCGTTCGCGTCCTGCGCCGCCGCCCCGCCGATCACGCCGCGGAGGAACCAGCGCGGTCCGTCCACGCCCACGAACCGGGCGAGCCGGGTGGTGGCGCCGTCCGCACCGGCGACGGCGGGGATCTCCGCGAGCAGCTCGGCGCCGAGCGCGCCATCGCGCTCCTCGACCCGGCCGCCCTGCTGCGTGATCTGCTCCTGGATCTGCGCACGGGTCTCGTCCCACAGGCCGCTCGATCGCGGCGCGGCGAACGGCTGCACCTGCAGCGTGGAGTCCGCGTAGTCGAGCCCGACGGCGACGATCCGCTGCGTCTGCTCCTCGACCTCGAGACGCAGGTTCAGGCCCTCCCGGGGCAGGATCTTGATCGCGCCGAGGTCGATGTACGGGCGGACCGGGTTGGCCTCGCTCTCGTCGAACGGGCCGTCGACCGCACGATCGCGCAGGCCCTGCGGCGCCTCGTCCTCGACGGGTTCGATCTCGGGCGTGCTGTCGTCACTCATGCGTTCTCCTCCGCCATCGCCGTTCCCTGTGCCTCGAGAGCCTCGGCAGCGCCTCCCGGGGCGGCGCTGCGGGCCTGATAGCCGGTGGATCCGAATCCGCCCGCGCCTCGATCGCTCTCGTCCAGCGAGTCCACCGGGATGAACCGCGCGCGGGTGACGGGCATGACGATCAGCTGGGCGATCCGATCACCGACCGCGACATCGTACGCCGCGTCGCTGTCGGTGTTCAGAAGACTCACCCTGATCTCGCCGCGATATCCGGCGTCGACCGTGCCCGGCGAGTTGACGACCGTGATGCCGTGCTTCGCCGCGAGGCCGCTGCGCGGCACGACGAACGCCGCGTAGCCCTCGGGCAGCGCGATGCGCACCCCGGTGCCGATCAGCGCACGCCGGCCCGGCTCCAGCCGGACGGCCTCGGCGGCGACCAGATCGGCTCCCGCGTCGCCAGGGTGGGCGTAGTCCGGGATCTGGGGCGCGATAATGGGAACATCCACGGAATCGGTCACGGAAAGAGGCTAATGCAGAACGCAGCCGAGGCCCGCCGTCCGCGGGCCGATCACGCCGGAGCACCGAAGCCGCAGAAGGCGGCGGCCACCCGTTACCGCGAGCGGCTCGCGCCGAGCCTGTGGCTCTTCCTCGCCGCGGCTCTGGGCGGCCCGATGCTCACGCTGGTCTTCGTGCCGGCAGGATCCGGCATCGCCCTCGTCATCGGCGCGGCGGCGACGATCGCGATCGTCGCCCTGATGGTCTTCGGATCGCCGGTCGTCCAGGTCGAGCGGCGCGTGCTGCGGGCAGGGCGGGCCTGGATCGACGCGTCGTGGCTGGGCGATCCGCAGGTGCGCATGGGCGACGAGGCGCGTCAGGCCCGCGGCCCCGGCCTTCCCGCCCGCGGCTGGCACCTGATCCGCGGCGGTATCGACGGCATCGTGGTGGTCCCGAACACGGATCCGGACGACCCGGTGCCCAGCTGGACGATCTCGTCCCGCACGCCGGACCGCCTCGCCGCGGCGATCGACGCCGCCAGGTCCGAGGCTGCGCGCGGCGCCTGAGCCGTCAGACGCAGAACGCGCCCGGAACCATGCGGTCCGGGCGCGAGCGGCGCGTCTGAAGACGTGTCAGGCTGCGCATTCCTTGCAGATGGGGCCTGTCGCCTCGTCGTGGTCGAGCTGCGAGCGGTGCTTCACGAGGAAGCAGCTGACGCAGGTGAACTCGTCCTCCTGCGGCGGCAGCACCACGACGTCGAGCTCGACGTCCGACAGGTCGGCTCCGGGCAGGTCGAAACCGCCCGGGTTGTCGGAGTCCTCGACATCGATCGATCCCGACATCTTGTCGGGGACGCGCTCCTTGAGAGCCTCGATCGACTCGCTCTCGTCTTCGCTCTTGCGCGGGGCGTCGTAATCGGTTGCCATGGGGTGGATCTCCACTTTCATCCTGCGAGCGGCGGCTTGGCATCCTGCGTGTGCCGGGAGCCGGGGGTGTTCGGCGGCCCATAGTTTGCATGACACGGATGCAAATCGCAAATGCCACTCTGTCCGCGGAAGAGAACTCACGGCGCGCCCGCGATATTCCCGGCTGCCCCGGCACTGCGTGACACCATGATCGGACACCCATCCTGAGGGGCTGAAGCCATGGAACACGTCACGATCGTCGGCGCCGAAGACGACGTCCTCGTCCTCGCCACCGAGTCGGGAGAGCGGTTCGCCCTCCCCATCGACGAGGTGCTGCGCACGGAGCTGCGCCGGGCCAAGGCCGGGCGCGAGGAGAAGGCTCCCGCGCTCGCGGCGAGCCCGCGCGAGATCCAGTCGCACATCAGGGCCGGCATGTCGGCCGCGGACGTCGCCGAGCTGCTCGGCGTGAGCCGCGAGATCGTCGAGCGGTTCGAGGGCCCCGTGCTCGCGGAGCGCGAGCACATCGTCGGCCAGGCCCTCGCCGTGCCGGTGCTGATCGGCAGCGAGGTCGAGCCGGACGCGCAGCCGACGTTCGGGGTCGCCATCCGCGCCAAGCTCGCCGATCTCGACGCCGACGGCGAACGCTGGGCGGCCTGGAAGGATGACGCGGGCTGGGTCATCAAGCTCGAGTTCACCGCCAACGACGTCGACCACGACGCGCGCTGGAGCTTCGACCCCCGTCGCAGCGCCCTGGCCCCCACGAACGCCGACGCCACGCAGCTGTCCCGGCAGGGTGCCCTGCCCGACGGCCTCATCCCGCGGTTGCGCGCCCTCGACAAGGAGCGCTCCTCGCCGTACAAGGACGAGACCCGGTTCGACTCCGGCGCCTTCGGGCCGCGCCTCGTCGCCGCCCCCGCCGAGCACGAGATCGAGGACGAGCCGGAGGCGGCAGCGCCGCGGTCCTCCTCGAACGCGCAGGAGGCCGCGACCAATCGCGCCGCCTTCACATCGTCCGCCCCGTCCGACACCGCGGACCTGCTGGAGGCGCTGCGGCGGCGGCGCGGGCAGCGTGAGACGCGTCCGAGCGTCGACGACGAGTCCGAGGAGTCGCGCCCGCTGGCGCTCTTCGAGGCGCTCGAGCCGGGGTACGAGCCCGATCCCGCGCCCGTTCAGGATGCGGCGCGTCCTGGTCCCTCGGCGGAGCAGGACGGCGGATCGCGCCGACGACGCCGGGAGATGCCGTCCTGGGACGAGATCGTCTTCGGCGCCCGCAGCGAGGACTGAACCGGCGCTCAGCGCGCGAACGCGCCGAACCGCAGCAGCGGGACGCGCAGCTCCTCGGGGCTGAGCGATCCGTGCTGCCCGATCATGCCCTGCGCTCGCTGATCCTCGGCGGCCCCGTCGTACAGCGCCCACAGCCCGCGCGCCGGCACCACCAGGTCGCCGACCCGGCTCGCCGCGGCCTCCGTCACGGCGGCGCCGAAGAGGCCGCCCCGCACCGCCTCGTCCCGGGTGAGGACATCGGCGGCGCCCTCGGTCTCGCGTCGCCACTCCGCGGCGGCGTCGTCCGCGCGCGCGGCCTCCTCGAGGTAGACGTGCAGCATGCGCGGCTCCCCCGCGATCGCGGCGACGCCCTGCTGCAGGGGGCTGTCCTCGTCGATGATCAGGTGGCGCGTGGCGGGCACGTCGACCATGCCATGGTCCGCCGTCACCAGCATCCCCACCCCCGCCGGCAGAGCGGCAGGCATCGCCGCGTCCACGTCCTCGAGCGCGGCGACCCATTCCGCAGACGCGACGCCGTGCTTGTGCCCGGCCTTGTCGGCCTCGGGCAGATAGCAGTAGACGAGCGCGCCCTCGTGCTCCTCCGCCAGGGACAGGGCCATGGCCATCCGGTCCGCGGCTGAGCGGGCGGAGCGGAAGTCCGCCCCGCGCAGCGTCGCGGCCGAGAAGCCGCTGTGCGCGTATTCGGGCAGGCCGACCGCGAACGCAGGACGGCCCAGCGCGATCGCCCGCTCGAACACGGTGGGCTCGGTCTGCCAGACCGCAGGATCCGCCCCGGCCTGCTCCCAACCGGACAGCTGGTTGACCAGCGCCCCGCTCCGCGGATCCCTGACCTGGTACCCGACCAGGCCGTGCCGACCGGGATCCGCGCCGGTGAGCAGACTGGTCAGCGCCGCCGCCGTGGTGGACGGGAAGACGCTGGAGAGCACGTCCTTCTTCGTCATCGCCCCCGCCAGGCGCCGGGCGTGGCCGGCGTGGCTGCGCAACTGGGTCGCGCCGAGGCCGTCGACCACGGCGAGGACCGCCGAGCGCACCGGCGGCAGCTCCGCCGCGGAGCCGGTCAGCGCACCGAGCAGGTCGTGCGCCACCCCGGTGATGCTCCGGGAAGAGGGCGGGATCGCCGGTAGCATGAGGCTCATCCGAGCCAGTCTCGCACAGAGGCCGGACCGGTCCCGGCGTCGAGAAGCCCTCCGCCGGACCCCGACCCCGCAGGAAGCCCATGCCCCGCACCACGCCGCCCGAGCCGATCGACGAGCGCATCCAGGACATCGATCTGTCGAGCGAGATGCAGGGCTCGTTCCTGGAGTACGCCTACTCGGTCATCTACTCGCGGGCGCTCCCGGACGCCCGCGACGGCCTGAAGCCGGTGCAGCGGCGGATCCTGTTCCAGATGGCCGAGATGGGGCTGCGCCCCGACCGCGGTCATGTGAAGAGCGCCCGCGTCGTCGGCGACGTGATGGGCAAGCTGCACCCGCACGGCGACTCCGCGATCTACGACGCGCTGGTGCGCCTCGCCCAGCCGTTCTCACTGCGGCTCCCCCTGGTCGACGGGCACGGCAACTTCGGATCCCTGGACGACGGCCCCGCCGCCTCGCGGTACACCGAGGCGCGGCTCGCGCCGGCGGCCCTCGCCCTCACCGAGAGCCTGGATGAGGACGTCGTCGACTTCGTGCCGAACTACGACGGCCAGTTCCAGCAGCCGTCCGTGCTGCCGGCCGCGTTCCCGAACCTGCTGGTGAACGGCGCGAGCGGCATCGCCGTGGGCATGGCCACCAACATGGCCCCGCACAACCTCATCGAGGTGGTCGCCGCGGCGACGCATCTGCTCGAGCACCCCGAGGCCACGACCGAGGAGCTGATGGAGTTCGTGCCGGGCCCGGATTTCCCGTCCGGCGGCATCGTGATGGGTCTGGACGGCGTGCGCGACGCGTACGCGAACGGCCGCGGCGCGTTCAAGGTGCGCGGCAAGGTGTCGATCGAGCCGCTCGGCCCGCGCCGCACCGGCATCGTCGTCACCGAGCTGCCCTACACGATCGGCCCGGAGCGCGTGATCGAGAAGATCCGCGACGCGGTGCAGGCGAAGAAGCTGCAGGGCATCAGCGACGTCAACGACCTCACCGACCGCAACCACGGCCTGCGGATCCAGATCGGGATCAAGAACGGCTTCGACCCGAACGCGGTGCTCGAGCAGCTCTACCGGCTCACCCCGCTCGAGGACTCGTTCAGCATCAACAACGTCGCCCTCGTCGACGGGCAGCCGCGCACGCTCGGGCTCAAGGAGCTGCTCCGCGTCTACGTGCAGCACCGCCTCGAGGTCGTCACGCGCCGCAGCCGGTACCGACTGGCCCGTCGCGAGGAGCGGCTGCACCTCGTCGAAGGTCTGCTGATCGCGATCCTCGACATCGACGAGGTCATCCAGGTCATCCGCTCCTCGGACGACTCCGAGCAGGCCCGCGGCCGGCTGCAGAGCGTGTTCGATCTCAGCGAGGTGCAGGCCGAGTACATCCTTGAGCTGCGCCTGCGCCGCCTGACCAAGTTCTCCCGCATCGAGCTCGAGGCCGAGCGCGACGCGCTGCGCGCCGAGATCGCGGCGCTGCAGGAGCTGCTCGGCAGCGAGGCGCTGCTGCGCGCACAGGTCGCCCGGGAGCTCGACGCCGCCGCGGAGGCGTACGGCACGCCTCGCCGCACCCTGCTGCTGAACGCCGCCCCGCCGAAGCAGCGCGCGACCAAGGGACCGGTCGACCTGCAGATCGCGGACGCACCGACGGTCGTCGTGCTGTCCACGACGGGCCGGGCCGTACGGGTCGATCTGGAGCCCGGCCAGGAGCTCTCCCCCGCCGCGCGGCGCAGCAAGCACGACGCGATCCTCTCCGCGCTGACGACGACGACCCGCACCGAGATCGGCGCGGTCACCTCCGCCGGGCGGGTGCTGCGCTTCACCGCGATGGATCTGCCCTCTGTGCCGTCCGCGTCGGTGCATCTGGCCGCGGGCATGCCGCTGCGCGACTACGTCGGGCTGCTCGACAAGAGCGAGCGGATCCTGGCGCTGCTCCGGTTCGAGGACGACACGCCGATCGCCCTGGGCACTCGCACCGGCGTCGTGAAGCGCGTTGTGCCGTCCACGCTCCCGGTGCGGCCGGAGCTCGAGATCATCGGATTGAAGCCCGGCGACGCCGTGGTGGGAACGGCCTCCGCTCCCGACGACGCCGAACTCGTGTTCGTGACCAGCGACGCGCAGCTGCTGCACTTCCCCGCCTCGGGGGTGCGCCCGCAGGGCGCCCCCGCCGGCGGCATGGCGGGCGTGAAGCTGGGCGCCAAGGCGGAGGCCATCGCGTTCTCGGTGGTCACGCAGACCGAGGACGCGATCGTGGTCACCGTCTCCGGGGCGACGGGCATGCTCCCCGGCACGGATGCGGGGCGCGCGAAGGCCTCGCGCTTCGCCGAGTTCCCCGGCAAGGGCCGCGCCACCGGCGGGGTCAGGGCGCATGCGTTCCTGAAGGGCGAGGATCGGCTGACCTTGGCCTGGATCGGCGCGGAGCCGGCCCTCGCGGTGGGGCCGGACGGGTCCGCCCGCGCCCTGCCCGAGATCGGCGCCAAGCGCGACGCCTCGGGTCAGCCCATCGACGGCGTGATCGGCTCGATCGGCACTACCCTGGGGGCATGACCGGCTCGATCATGCTCGTCTCGGGTCTTCCCGGGGTCGGCAAGACCACTGTCGCCCGTGAGCTGGCGCGACGTGCCACCCGCGGCGCCCACCTGGACACGGATCTGATCGGCGAGGCGCTGATCCTCTCCGGCCTGGTCGCTCCGGGCCAGGAGCCCGTCAAGGAGGCGGACCGCCAGCTCGCGCTGCGCAGGAAGAACATCTCCGCCCTCGCCCGCAACTTCGCCGACGCTGAGTTCGACGTCACGATCTCGGACGTGGTGCTGTGGCCGGACCTGCTCGACACGTACCGCGCCGAGATCGCGCTGCCGCTCCGGTTCGTTCTGCTCACGGCCTCGCCGGACGAGATCGCGGAGCGGGACGCCTCCCGGGACAAGCATGTGGCGGACCAGTGGACCCATCTCCGCGACGACCAGGAGGCGTTCCAGGGCGTCGGCCTGCGCCTGGAGACCACGGGCCTGTCGATGCAGGAGACGCTCGACGCCATCCGCGACCGCTGGGACGAGGCGCTGATCTGAACTCCTGATCGAGGGCCGCTGAGGGTTTGCGTCCGCAGCGTCTACAGCCGCAGCGCCAGGGCGTTCGCGGTCAGGCCGGCCGCGGTGCCGCAGAGCACCACGGTGTCGCCCCGGCCGATCCGCTGCGCCTCGAGCGCCCGGACGAGCATGAACGGCACCGAGGCCGACACCATGTTCCCGAACGCCTCGACCTCGTCGACGCGGCGGTCCTGCGGCACCCCGATCCGGTCGAGCATGGGCCCGAGCGCAGCCGACGCCTGGTGCGGCACCCACAGGGCGATGTCCTCGTGCGACAGGCCCGCACGGGTGAGGAACCGCGCGAAGAACTCCGGCAGCACCCGCATCATTCCGAGCAGCGCCCTGCGCCCGTCCATGTCGAACAGGTAGTCGGACGGATCCTGCTCGGCGTAGCGCTGCGCCGGCGCGTGCGACAGCCCGCCGCGGATCTCGGTGTCGTGCGCGTGCGCGGGCCACGTCTGCTGCAGGCTCTCCAGCACGCCTCGGCCAGGCTCAGCCGCCCGTCGCAGCACGACCGCGACCGCGGCGTCGCTGAACAGCTCGAAGCTCTCCTGCTGCCCGGGGTTGAGGAATCGGGTGCCGACATCACCGGCCACGATGAGGACAGTGCCGTGGTCGCCGTCCTCGAGGTAGCGCGAGGCGATGTCGAGCGCGGTGACGAAGCTCGTGCAGGTCGAGTTCACGTCGAACGCGGCCGCGTGCCCTGCCCTGGTGAGCCGCTCCCACACGAGCGCGGCCGTGCACGGGATGGGCTGGATCCCGGCCGCCGAGGCGCCGAGCACGAGATCCACGTCGTCCGCGGTGATCCCGGCGTGCTCGAGGGCGCGGGCCGCGGCGCCCGCGAGCATGTCGAGGTGCGACACGTCGTCCTCGATGCGGTAGCGCACCGCGTCCCCGAACCGCACGGTCCGGCCGGGAAGCACCGTCCCCCAGCCCGCGATCTCACAGCTCCGCATCGCCCTGTTCCCCCCTCCAGCGCCGTTCGACGCGGCGTAGCTTGCTCCGGCCGTCCGGCGCGTACGGCACGAAGCGCAGCTCGGGGCGGACGGCGCCGAGACGGTCGGCCAATGATGTCAGCTCACCGGCCACGGCCGCCCGCACCGCCTCCTCGCGCGTGTCGTCCGCCGCCTCGAGGCCGACCTCGAGCGTCCGAGGGCCGACCTGCACGATCCGGTACTCTGCGACGCCGTCGGCATACAGCAGCGACCGGGAGACGAGGTCGGCGAACACCTCGACGATCCCGCCGTCGCGGCGCGGCAGCCGCAGCGTGTCGCCCTCGCGCCCCTCGATCCGCGCGATCGCGGTGAGCGCGCTGCCGCACGGGCAGGGCTCGGTGCGCTCGCGGAGCACATCGCCGAGCCGGTACCGCACGATCGGCTGCGCCCGGCGGCGCAGATCGGTGACGATCGGCACGAACCGGCCGGCGCCGAGCGGCTCCCGTTCGACGAGGATGCCGTCCTCGTTCAGGTGCAGCGTGCCGTGCGGGCAGGTGTGCGCGAGGAAGCCCTCCGTGCACTGGTAGAGCTGGTGGATCACGTCCAGGCCGAACCCGGCGGCGATGCGGCGTTCGTCGGCGACCTCGAGCACCTCGGCGACCGCGTACACCTTCTCCGGGCGCACGGAGGTGCGGCCGTGCTCGAGCGCGCGGGCGATCACGAGCAGGACGGACGGCGGCGCGACGAGGATCGTCGGCGCATACCGCTGCAGGCGCTCCAGGTTCTGCGCCATGTCGGCGAACGCGTCGAAATAGGCGAACGACACCGCGCGGGATCCCACGGACTCGTACAGCGTGTTGTCGGCGCGCAGGAAGAGGGCGATGCGGTGGCCGAGGATCCGCCCTGCCGGAAGCGTCTTCGCCAGCACGCTCCCCGCCCACGCCTCGCGCTCCGCGCGGCTCACCAGGAACAGGCCACGATGTCCGCTGGTGCCGCTGGACAGTCCCACCGCGTGGCGGCCGATGCCCGTGCGGAAGTCGCGGGAGCGCTCGTTGTCGAGGGCCACGCGCAGGGCCGCGTCCCGGCGCACGCCGACCGTGTTCAGCTCGTCGAAGTGCGCCATCAGGATCGCCTTGTCCATGAGCGGCAGCGCACCGAGGTCACGCGCCCCGCGCGGGATCATCGACCGGAAGTACGGGGATCTCCGCCGCAGGAAGCGCAGGTGCCGCCGCAGGAGCCGGCGTTGCCGGCGCTCCACCGCCTCGCGCGTGCGCAGCCGTCGCAGCCAACGGGTCGCGGCGAACTCCACGACGATCCGCAGACGGCTCATCGTTCCAGCAGCTCGCGGTCGGTCACCGCGTCGTGGCTGCACACCACGCGGATGCCGGCACGGGACAGGGCGACCAGGGCGCGCGCGGTCGCAGAGTAGGCGGCGGGGTCGTGCTGCAGCCGGCGCGGCACGGCGCGCATGCGCGGTTCCGCGGCGAGCAGATCCGAGCCCCACGCCGCATCCCCGGCGAGCAGCACCCGGCCCTCGACGAGGGCGCCGAGATGGCCGTTCGCATGCCCGGGCAGGTCGACGAGTCGCAGCAGCCCGTCCCGGAACGGGTCCGCCACCCGCAGCGCTTCGCCGGCGATCGTCTCCTCGGCGAAGTCGGCGGGCGCCAGCACGATCGGATCGGTCCCGGGGAAGCCGGCGGGCAGCAGGCCGGGCAGGATCGCGTCGCGCAGGCGCGCCCTGCGTAGGGTGTCGAGCTGACCCGCCGTGATCACGAGCCGCGCCCCGGGGAAGCGCACGACACCGCCGATGTGATCGGGGTGCAGGTGCGACAGCACGACGTGGGTGACGCTCTCCGGCGCGACCCCGTCGTCCTGCAGCCGCCGGGCGACGTGCTCCTGCTCGGTCATGAGGGGCGGCAGGATCCTGCGGTAGGCGGCGCCGCGCCATCCGGTGTCCCAGGGGTCCGGCGCGTAGCCGGTGTCGAAGAGGATCCTGCGCCCGTCGCCCGGTTCGTACAGGAACACGCCGGACGGGAACGACCGCACCTCCCTGGTGTCCCCGCGGAACAGGACGCCGATGTCGTGCACGGTGCTCCCGCACGCGTAGTGCCGCAGCCGGCCGGTCACGGCGCGACCTCGGACCGTGCGCGCACGTCCGCGACGGCGCGGTCCAGCGCCTCGTCGAGCGACACCTCGGGCGTGTAGCCGAGCTCGGCCCTGGCGCGGGAGATGTCGAGCGTCTGCGAGTACGCGATCGTGCACAGCGTGTACCGGGTCAGCGGCGGCTCCGGTCGTCCCGGCAGCGCGGCGCACACGGCCTCCATCCCCGCGGCCAGCAGCCACGCCGCGCGCCGGGGCAGGCGCCGGAACCGCGGCTGCTCGCCGAGTCGCGCGAGCAGGGCCTCGAGCAGGGCGCGGAACGGCCGCGGATCGCCGTTGCTGATGTTGTACACGCCGCCGCGCGGATCCCCGGCCGTCAGGGCGAGGCGGAGCGCGAGCGCCACGTTCTCGACCGCGGTGACGTCGATGAGGTTCCGCCCGCCGTCGAAGAGCGGCACGCCGATCCGCCGGTGCACGGCGAGCAGACGCGGGACGAGGCTGGGATCCCCTGCCCCGATGAGACCGCGCGGGCGCAGGATCACCAGCTCGGGGATCCGCCCCTCGCGAAGGGCGTCCTGCAGCAGCGCCTCGGCGGCGATCTTGGTGCGGATGTACTCGTTCAGACGGTTCCCCGGCTCGACCTCGTCTTCGCGGATCCCGATCCGGTCGCGGGCGGCCGCGTACACGCTCGGCGACGACACGAACACGAAGCGTCGGGCGCCGTTGCGCTCCGCGAACGCGACGGCGGCGCGGGTGCCTGCGACGTTCGCCTCCTCGAAGTCCCGGCGGCGTCCCCACGGTGTGGACAGCGCGGCGCAGTGCACCACCGCGTCCACGTCGCGGCGCACGGCGGGGAGTTCCGCCAGGGAGGAGACGATGGT
The DNA here is from genome assembly GCF_052045495.1 of Microbacterium sp. 22242. Taxonomy (NCBI): domain Bacteria; kingdom Bacillati; phylum Actinomycetota; class Actinomycetes; order Micrococcales; family Microbacteriaceae; genus Microbacterium; species Microbacterium sp. 22242. The sequence goes on from NZ_JBQEOZ010000005.1 coordinate 29,945, forward strand.
CTCCTCGGGGCCGGCCACCCGCGCGAGCGCCTCGGCGTTGCGCCCCGAGGCGAGGACGCCGATGCCGTGCGCACGCAGTTCCCGCACGGTGTGCCGCCCGAGGAATCCGCCGGCGCCGGTCACCAGGACGGGCGGAGCGGACGGGGACATGACCCCGATGCTAGGCCATCCGGGCAGCCCGGCCCGGGGCGCGGCACCGCGCATCGCCCGGATCCGGCACACGGCCGCCCTACAGTGAGACGGTGCGCATCGCCATGGTCACCGACTACTACCTGCCGACCCTCGGCGGGGTGCAGACCGCGATCAAGGCGCACAAGGAGGAGCTCGCCCGCGCGGGCCACGAGATCGCCGTGTTCTGCCCGCTCGCCGGTCCGTCGACCGACCCCTCCGTCGTCCGGCTGCCGACCGCGCGCGGGTTCGCGCCCGACGGGTACCCGTTCACCTGGACTCTGCGTGCTGCCGCGGGCGTGCTGCGGGAGCGCCTCGCGGGGTTCGACGTCGTGCACGTGCACACCGAGATGTTCGCCGCGCTCGCGGCCTACCGCGCGGCGGACGCGCTGCGCCTCCCCGTGGTGCAGACCATGCACGGGCGCATCGACGTCTACACGCGGGCGGTGCTGCCGCTGCCCGCCCTCAGCACCGCGGTGCTCGCCGGGCTGCACCGCCGCGGTCTCGGTCCCGTGGACGTGCGGCTCGACCCCCGTGCGCCGTATGCGCGCACCCGCACCGCCCGGCGGATGTGGCGGCTCATGGCGGGCCAGGCGCAGCGCGCGGACCGGGTGATCGTGCCGTCCGCGCACTTCGCGGCGAAGCTCGCCGCGCAGGGGGTGCGCACGCCCCTGACGGTGCTCTCGAACGGCCTGGAGGACTCGGTGCTCCAGGCGGTCGGCGAACCGGAGCCGCGGCGCCCGCTCCCCGGTGAGCCGCTGCGCGTGCTCTGGTGCGGCCGGCTGTCGCCCGAGAAGCGGCCCGAGGTCTTCCTCGACGCGGTCGCGCGGACGCCGGGCGTCGTCGCGGTGATGCTCGGCGACGGTGTCTCCCGCGGCGCTGTCCGGCGTCGTGCGGACACCCTCGGCGATCGCAGGGTCGAGGTGCGCGGATCCGTGCCGCAGGCCGAGGTGCTCGCGGCGATGCGCACCGCGGACGTGCTCGTGTCCAGCTCGTGGGACTTCGACAACCAGCCGATGGTGCTGCTGGAGGCGATCGCGTCGGGACTCCCCGTGGTCGTCGCCGACCCCGATCTCGCCGAGGCGCTCCCGCCCGGTGCGCACACGGTCGCGCCGTCGCCCGACGCCGCGGGTCTCGCCGCGTCGCTCGCGGAGCTGCGCGACGATCCGGACCGCATCGCGCGGATGAGCACCGCGGCCGTCGCGCACCGTCCGCACGCGGCCCAGAGCGCGCACCGCGACGGACTGCTCGCCGTCTACGGCGACGCGATCGCCGCGGGCCGGCGCGCCTGAGCCGACGGGCCGCGGTCCTCAGTCCCCGGCGGCGCTGCCCAGCTCGCCGAGCCCCTCCGCGACCACGTCCACGACCGTGCGCGCGTGCACGCCGTCCGGGTCGAGATCCGGGTCGAACACCGTCACCGCGGCGCCCCAGGCATGCGGCGCGAGCGCGGCGAGCAGCCCGATCAGCTCGTCCGGGGAGAGGCCGCCCGGATCCGGGCTGTCCACCGCGGGCATGTGCGCCGGATCCAGGACGTCCACATCCACCTGGATCCAGTAGCCGCGCTCGAGTCCCTCCACCGCCCGCACCCGCGCGGCCGCCCTCGCCCCGCCGTGCAGGATCACGTCGTCGGCGGGCACGACCAGCCCGATGATGCCGCGCAGCTCGTCCGCGTGCGGATCCGCGTACCGGCAGCCGACGTGCGCGGTCTGCCCGGGAGAGAAGTACGGGGCGAGCCCGTCGATGTCGGAGAGCTCGGGCAGGTGCAGCCCGATCGCGGCGGCAAGATCCTCCCCCGCCACGCTTGCGACGGCGTCACTGTTGCCGGGATGGCGGAAGTCGGTGTGCCCGTCGATGTGCACCAGCCCTCCCCCGCCGCCGACGCGGGACGCGAGGCCGGCGCCGATCACCAGGCTGCAGTCGCCGCCGAGCACGAGCGGTGCCTCTCCCGACTCGCGGATCTCGAACAGCCGATGCGCGAGCCGGCGCGCGTGGTCGACGAGCGCCGCCTGGTTCCGCACCATGCCGGGCGGGCGCCTGCCGTCGTCGTCCACGTAGCGCCCGGGCAGCACGATGCCGCCGTCGACCGCACCACGAGCGTGCAGCAGCCGGTGCAGTCCGGCCTCGCGGAGCGCCTCAGGAGCCTTCGCCGTCCCGGGCACGCTGCCGCGCACAGGCGGGCGCAGTCCGAGGTTCGTGGGGGCGGAGACGACGGCGACCATCGTCTCAGTCTGTCAAGCGGTATCCGCAGAACCGGAAGACCCGCCCGGGTCCCGGCGCATCCAGATGTCGACCCCGTCGTCGTGCTCGACGACGAAGCCGTGCCGCTCGTACAGCCGACGGGCCGCGGAGCCGACGAGCACCTGCAGCCGCAGCGGACGGTCGTCCGGAGCCGCGCTGAGAACGGCACGCAGGATCGCGGAGCCGATCCCCCGGCCCTGGTGCGCCTCGTCCAGATAGAACATCTCCAGCCACAGCGCCTCGTCGGCGTCGCGCAGGGTGATCGTCCCCGCCAGGCGGCCGTCCACGAGAACCATGCGCGTGTGCGCCGTCGAGAAGTGCTCCGCGACCCGTGCGCGGGAGCGATCAGGATCCCAGCCGACGAGCGGCTCGAGATCCCGGCGCAGCACCCGCTCCTTGAGCGCCGCGATCGCGTCGAGGTCGTCCGGCACCGCCGACCGCAGCGCCACGCCGGGAGGAAGCGGCGAGCTCACGCGTCGATGGCGTCGCGGGCGAGCCGGTCCGAGGAGTCGATGATGAACTCGCGGCGCGGCGCGACCTCGTTGCCCATGAGCAGCTCGAACACCCGCCCTGCGACCTCGGCGTCCTCCATGCGCACCCGGCGCAGCAGGCGTCCGGAGCGGTCCATCGTGGTCGAGGCGAGCTGCTCCGCGTCCATCTCACCGAGGCCCTTGTACCGCTGGATCGGCTCGTGCCAGCGCTTGTTCTGCTTGCGCAGCTTCGCGAGCAGCGTGTGCAGCTCCTGCTCGCTGTACGTGTAGATCGTCTCGTTCGGCTTCGATCCCGGGTTCATCACGATCACGCGGTGCAGCGGCGGCACGGCGGCGAACACCCTGCCGTCCTCGATCAGCGGGCGCATGTAGCGGAAGAACAGCGTGAGCAGCAGCGTGCGGATGTGCGCGCCGTCCACGTCGGCGTCGCTCATCAGGATGATCTTCCCGTAGCGCGCGGTGGAGAGGTCGAAGGAGCGGCCGGATCCCGCGCCGATCACCTGGATGATCGACGCGCACTCGGCGTTCGAGAGCATGTCGCTGATCGACGCCTTCTGCACGTTCAGGATCTTGCCCCGGATCGGCAGCAGCGCCTGATACTCGCTGGTGCGGGCATGCTTGGCCGTGCCGAGCGCGGAGTCGCCCTCGACGATGAACAGCTCGGTCTGTGCGACGTCGGTCGAGCGGCAGTCCACGAGCTTGGCCGGCAGCGACGACGACTCCAGGGCGTTCTTGCGGCGCTGCGTCTCCTTGTGCGCGCGGGCGGAGACGCGCGCCTTCATCTCGGCGACGATCTTGTCGAGCAGCTGGCTGGTCTGGCTCTTGTCGTCGCGCTTGGTCGACGCGAAGCGTTCGCCGAGGTCCCTGCGGAGCACCTGCGCGACGATCTGGCGGACCGCAGGGGTGCCGAGCACCTCCTTGGTCTGCCCCTCGAACTGCGGCTCCGGCAGGTTCACCGTCAGCACGGCCGTGAGGCCGGCGAGCACGTCGTCCTTCTCGAGTTTGTCGCTGCCGACCTTCAGCCGGCGCGCGTTCTGCTCGACCTGGGCGCGGAGCACCTTCAGCAGTTCCTGCTCGAAGCCCTGCTGGTGCGTGCCGCCCTTGGGCGTGGCGATGATGTTCACGAACGAGCGCGTCGTGGTCTCGTAACCCGTGCCCCAGCGCATCGCGATGTCCACCGCGCAGGTGCGCTCCACCTCGGTCGCGATCATGTGGCCGTCGGCCTGCAGCACCGGGACCGTCTCCTTGAAGGTGCCCTCGCCCTGCACCCGCCAGGTGTCCGTCACCGGCGCATCCGTGGCGAGGTATTCCACGAACTCGGAGATCCCGCCCTCGTAGTGGTACGACGTCTCATTCACGCCGTCCGCGGCATCGGGGTCGGCCGCGGCGCGCTCGTCCCGGACGACGAGTTCGAGTCCCGGCACGAGGAACGCGGTCTGGCGCGCGCGGGTCTCCAGGTCCGCGAGCTGGAAGGCCGCGTCCTTCGTGAAGATCTGGCGGTCCGCCCAGTAGCGGATCCGCGTCCCCGTCACGCCGCGCGGCGCCTTGCCGATGACGCGCAGCTCGCTGTTGTCCTGGAAGGGCGTGAACGGTGCGTCCGGGCGCTTCTCCCCCGCATCGGTGAAGATGCCGGGCTCGCCGCGATGGAACGACATCGCGTAGACCTTGCCGCCGCGGTCGACTTCGACGTCGAGGCGCTCGGACAGCGCGTTGACGACCGAGGCGCCGACGCCGTGCAGGCCGCCGGACGCGGCGTAGGATCCGCCGCCGAACTTGCCGCCCGCGTGCAGCTTGGTGAAGACGACCTCGACGCCGGTGAGGCCGGTGCGCGGCTCGACGTCGACGGGGATGCCCCGGCCGCGGTCGTGCACCTCGACGCTGCCGTCGGGGTGCAGGATGATGTCGATCCGGGATCCGTTGCCCGCGACGGCCTCGTCGACGGCGTTGTCGATGATCTCCCAGAGACAGTGCATGAGTCCCGGCGAGCCGTTCGAGCCGATGTACATCCCGGGCCGCTTGCGGACCGCTTCGAGACCCTCGAGGACCTGGAGGTGGTGGGCGGAGTACTCGGCTGTCACAATCAACCATCGTATCGAGCGGCGCCGTGCCCGGCCGGGCGACACTCCTAGCGCGTAACGAAGCGGAAGGCACCGGCGTACGCGGTCAGCGAAACACGCCGACCCACGGGCATGACTCCCAGCTCTGCGTGGTTGTATTGAGCACGCTCCACAGCGGATTCGAGATTAGAGGAGGCATCGAGATGAACGCGACGACCGAAAGGGACACCAACGTCATCCCCCGCCTCACGGCGATGGACCGATGCGACTCCTGCGGAGCCCAGGCCTACATCGCCGCCGAGGTCAACGGCAGCGAGCTCCTGTTCTGCGCCCACCACGGACGCAAGTACGAGGAGAAGCTCCGTGCGGTGGCGACGAGCTGGCACGACGAGACCTCGCGCCTCCTCGAATCCTGAACCGCTCCTAGACAGAAGCGCCCGGTGTCCCGCGACATCGGGCGCTTCTGCGTGTCCCCCTGGGGCCGCGAGGGCTTCAGCAGTATTCGCGGCGCACGTGCGCGGTGAGCCGGCAGAGGATCTCCTCGCCGACCGTGTCGATCGCCTCGGCGAGCGTCGTCGGCGAGGAGTCGCCGGATCGGCCGCGGCCGAACAGCACGACCTCGTCGCCGACAGCCGCCCTGGGCCAGGCCGCCACGCGCGCCGCGTCCGGCTCGACCGCGCGCAGCGTCCGCGCTCCCGCGGGGGTGCCGACCTCGACCCGCCCGGCGAGCGTCGAGGGCAGGCCGTCGAACGATCCGATGCCGACGACGACCTCGTCGCCGTCGATCCGCTGCACGGTCGCGACGAGCTCGGCGACCGGCGCGATGCCGGGCAGATCGGGGCCGCCCGCCGACCGGACGCCGTAGCAGAACGCGCCGACGCGGACGAGCGTGCCGCGCAGCTCCGGCCGCGCCCAGGTCGCCGCGGACGCGGTGAGGTGCCGGTACGGCAGCTCGGCGCCGAGCTCGCAGGCGCGCTCGATCGCGGCGAGGAAGCGCGCCTGGGCCAGGTCGTCCTCCTCGTCGCTGGCTTCGGCGAGGTGGCTCCAGACGCCGACCAGCTCGACGTGCCCGTGCGCCTGCGCGCGCAGGGCGATGCCGACGCCCTCATCCCACTCCGCGGCGGACAGGCCGTTGCGGTGCAGCCCGGTGTCGACCTTGAGATGGATGCGCGCCGGGGCGCCGAGCGCCTGGGCCCTGGCCACGACCCGGTGCAGGTAGTCGAGTGTGCCGACGCCCAGATCGATGTCCGCGCGCAGGGCCGCGTCGACCTCCGTGTCCTCCGAGGTGGCCCAGGCGAACAGCCGCGGACCCGCCCCCAGGTCTTCGCGCAGCAGCAGCGCGGTCGGGATGTCGTAGGCGCCGATCCACCCGACGCCCGCGCCGACCGCGACTCTGGCCGCCTGCGCCGCGCCGTGTCCGTATGCGTCGTCCTTCACGACCATCATCAGGATCGCGGGATCCACCCGCGCGAGGACCGCGGCGATGTTCGCCTGCAGCACGCTCTCCGAGACGCGGAGCACCGGTCCGGTCATGCCTCCCATGCGCGCTCCGTCCGCCGCCCGACGACCGCGACGAGCTCGCCGACGGTCATGCCCGTGATCCGCGCCCAGTCCGCCACGGCGCCCGCCTGCGGGCCGCTCCCGCCGAAGTAGGTGACCTCGGCGCCCAGCGCGACCGGGAGGCCGCCGATGTCGACGACGCAGACGTCCATCGCGATCCGCCCGACGATCGGACGCAGCACACCGTCGATCTCGACCGACGCTCTGCTGCCGAGCGCGCGGACGACGCCCTGCGCGTAGCCGCCGGTGACGAGCGCGAGCCGGGAGTCCCGCGGCGCGCGGTGGATGTAGCCGTACGAGACGCCGCCGCCGGCCTCGACGTCCTTCGTGGACAGCACCCGCCCGACGACGCGCATCGCCGGAGCCCCCGGAAGCTCTCCGGCCGCGTCGGGCAGTCCGTACAGCAGGCGCGGCTCGAGATCCGCCTGCTCGTCGCAGGTCGCCGCGATGCCCTCGGCGCGCAGCACGTCGACCTCCGCCGCGCCGTCCACGCGCACCGCACGGGCGCCGGCGTCGATCGCGACGCGTGCCGTCTCGAGGAGCCCGTGCCCCCAGGCGTCCCGCCGGAGATCGGCGATCCCGCGACCGCCCGCGGCGACCGCCCTGGCCGCACCCGTGACGAGCGCCGAGCGCGAGATCAGGGAACGAAGCGTCGCGCTCCGCACGGGGGTCGCAGCCGGCTCGTTCACCCGTCCAGCCTACCGGCGGGGCTGAGACGGCCACCGGCAGGGCCGGTCCCGGGGGTCTCGGAGGCGGGCCGCCTAGAATGGACCGGTTCCTGACCCTCGACCCGGAGAACGCATGCCCTCGAACGGCCTCGGCCTCACCTCCCGTCTCGGCTATCTCGCCGAGCGCGCCCGTCGCATCAATGTCGGCTCGGTGATCGAGCGCGCCAAGGAGGCGTCAGCGCAGCACGGGAAGGCCGTCCCCGTCATCGTGGTGGACATGCTCTGGTCGGCCGGCCGGCACAACGTCGGGTTCCAGGACTACATCGACTACGACTTCGCGATCCTGAACCGCGCCGAGCGCGCCACCTACATGACGCACCCGATCTCGAACCAGATCTCGGAGCGCTACGCGCACCCCGACTATCGGCACCTGTTCCACGACAAGATCGAGTTCGACGAGAAGTTCTCCGACTTCCTCCGCCGCGAGTGGATGGTCGTGAAGCCCGGCAACGCCGACGAGCTGCGCGACTTCGTGCAGCGCCAGGGAACCGTCATCGTGAAAACGCCGATGGGCCAGGCCGGATCCGGCGTGTTCCGCTACCACGCGGCCGACATCGCGGACTGGAACGCCTTCCACGCCGACCTGCTCGGCCAGGGGCGCCTCCTCGTCGAAGAGGTCATCCGGCAGCACCCCGACCTCGCCGCGGTCTGCCCCGGCACGGTCAACACGACGCGGGTGACCGCGTTCTTCGACGGCGAGAAGACTCACATCCTCGCGATGGCGCAGAAGTTCGGCCGCGGCGAGGTGAGCGACCAGATGTCGTTCGGCGGCTTCTACACGATGCTCGACGACGACGGCCACGCGGTCAGCGCCGGCTACGACTCGCACGGGCACGTGCACGAGCTGCACCCGGACTCCGGCTTCCGGATCGCCGACTTCCAGCTGCCCATGATCGACGACGTCAAGGCGTTCGTCGACCGGGTGGCGCGCGTCGTCCCGCAGGTGCAGTACGTCGGCTGGGACATCGTGGTCGGCCCGGACGGCCCCGTGCTCGTCGAGGGCAACTGGGGCGCCGGCGTGTACGAGAACAAGCCCAGCGTCTCGGGGATCCGCACCGGACACAGGCCGCGCTATCAGGCCGCGATCGGGTTCTGAATGCACGAAGAAGGCCGCCCGTCGCGATGACGGGCGGCCTTCTTCCTGGCGTGAGCGGCTCAGGCCGGGCGGATGATGCCGAGGGGCGTCGACTCCGTGCCCTGGCCGAGCGGGTTGTCCTTGAGGATCGCGACGAGGCGCTTCTCCCCCGCCTTGTCCAGGGTGGATCCGAGGATGTTGCCGCCGAGGTCGTTGATGTCGACCACGGCCACGTCGCAGACGCCGCCGAGCAGCTGCCGCATCTCGTGCGCGACCTCGCGGGGACGCGCGGGACCCAGCACCACGGACCGGTCGTACGGTGGCATCGTGCCCTCGGTGGGTCCGTCGATCGCGCGCGCCTTCTCCCCGGCGATCCGGTAGAAGTCGCCGCGGCGGCCGAACGCCTTGGTCACCGCGGACACGGCGGCCGCGAACAGGATCCGCGGCGTGCCGCACTCCCGCAGCGCCATCTCCATGGTCTCCGGCATGCCGAGCCCGATGCCGTAGGGCGTACGGGTGACGTACTTCGACAGGAAGAACGCGAGCCTGCGCGGCTGGATCTCCTCGAGCAGGAACGACCGTCCCTGCGTGATCCCGACGATCTTCTCGGTGATGAAGAGGAGGTCGCCCGCCTTCACCTCACCCGCGGCGTACTCGCGCACGACGTCGGCGAGCACGTCGCCCGGCATGACCACCCTGGTGCGGATCGGGATCCGCAGCCAGCGCGCGCCCTCGACCGAGATCTCGAGGTTCTTGCCGTCGTTCGGCTTCGCCTCCGCGCTCACTCGAGGTAGTCCCGCAGCGACTGCGATCGGCTCGGGTGGCGCAGCTTCGCCATCGTCTTGGACTCGATCTGACGGATCCGCTCCCGGGTCACCCCGAAGGTGTCGCCGATCTGGTCGAGCGTCTTGGGCTGGCCGTCGCCGAGACCGAAGCGCATGCGGATCACGCCCGCCTCGCGCTCGGACAGGGAGTCGAGCAGCTGCTCGAGCTGACGCTGCAGCATCGTGAAGCCGACCGCATCCGCGGGGACCACGGCCTCGGTGTCCTCGATGAGGTCGCCGAACTCGCTGTCGCCGTCCTCACCGAGGGGGGTGTGCAGCGAGATCGGCTCGCGGCCGTACTTCTGCACCTCGATGACCTTCTCCGGGGTCATGTCGAGCTCGCGGCTCAGCTCCTCCGGGGTGGGTTCGCGGCCCAGGTCCTGCAGCATCTGCCGCTGCACGCGGGCCAGCTTGTTGATGACCTCGACCATGTGCACCGGGATGCGGATCGTGCGCGCCTGGTCGGCCATGGCGCGCGTGATCGCCTGGCGGATCCACCACGTCGCGTAGGTCGAGAACTTGAAGCCCTTGGTGTAGTCGAACTTCTCCACCGCGCGGATCAGGCCGAGGTTGCCCTCCTGGATGAGATCCAGGAACTGCATGCCGCGACCGGTGTAGCGCTTGGCGAGCGAGACCACGAGGCGCAGGTTGGCGCCGAGCAGGTGGCTCTTGGCACGCTGGCCGTCCCGGGCGACCCACTGCAGGTCGAGTCCGAGCTGGCTGGTCTTCTCGGCCGCCGACATGTGCGACAGCTTCTCCTCTGCGAACAGACCGGCTTCGATCCGCATCGCGAGCTCGACCTCTTCGGCCGCGTTCAGCAGCGCGACCTTACCGATCTGCTTCAGGTAGTCCTTGACCGGGTCGGCGGTCGCGCCGGTGATCTGGGTCGAGTAGACGGGGACGTCGTCCTCGTCAGTCGAGCTGATCCGGATCGCGCCGGTGGGCAGCGGCTCGGTGAAGGCGGGCTTCGCGCCCTCCTCGTCGCCGTCGTCGTCGTTCGCGACGTCGTCCGTCGCGGGGGCGTGCTCCTCGCCCGCGTCCTCGTCCTTCTTGGCACGGGAGGTCTTCTTGGCGGCCGGAGCCTTGCTCGCCGCCGGCTTCTTCGCCGCGGCCTTCTTCGCAGCAGGCGCCTCGGCGGCAGCGGCCGTCTCGGCCGCGACCTCCTCGGGATCGGTCGCCGCGGTCTTCGTCCGGGTGTTCTTCTTCGTGGCAGTCGTCACGTCTCGCCTTTCAACGGGGAGCTGCGCGGGCTCCCCGGGCCATTTCGGACACTAGTAAGACCCTTGTCAAGTCCTCGTCCTCGCAGACGGATGGTTGACAACGGGTCGCCGAATAAGTATGTCACACTCCGCCGCGTCCGGCTCCGAGTCGGCGGAATCCGCCGGATCCCCACGACGGACCCGCCGTTCCGGCCCGGTGCCGTCGCTCAGGCGCGCCCGTTCTTGTCGTCGTCGCCGGGACGGGTGGCGAGGAAGCGCTCCAGTTCGGCGGCCAGCTCGTCGGCGCTCGGCAGCGAGCCCTCGGTGAACTCGGCCGGAGATTCGCCCTCGACCTCGAGGCCGGCCATGTACGCGTCGTAGCGGTGCTCCAGGGTCCGCACCATCTGCGCGAGCTCCTCGTTCTCGGCGACCTGCTCGTCGACGCGCTCGAGATAGCCGACGCGCTTCTCCCGCAACTCGTCGGTGAGCAGCACCAGGCCGGTCGCGGCCATCACCTTGTCCGCCGCGGTGAGCACCGCATCCGGATACTCGGTGTCGGCGAGGTAGTGCGGGATCAGCAGCACGAAGCTCGCGACACTGCGCTCGCTCTGCACGAACCGGTACTCCAGCAGGTGCCCGACGGTGCCGGGCACCTGGGTGCGCGGACGCCAGACCGAGTGCGCGGCGGTGAGCTCGGCCCTGTTGCCGCTGACCGTGACGCCGATCGGCCGCGTGTGCGGCACCGGCATGGCGATCGAGTGCACCCAGGTCACGGTGGAGACCTCGTGCTCGGCGGCGAAGTCGAGCACGACGTCGGCGAAGGCGTTCCAGGCGAAGTCCGGCTCGTAGCCGCTCAGCAGCAGGAACGGCCGCGCGAGCGCGTCGTGCGCCAGCGACAGCTCGAGCCTGGCCGGGCGCAGCTCGACGATGTGATCCTGATCGAAGGTGAGCACCGGGCGACGGGCGCGGTAGTCGAGCAGCACGTCGTTGTCGAACACCAGCAGCGGCTCGGGATCCGCGGTCTCGGTGAGGTGCTCGATCAGCCCGGAGACCGCGGACCCGGCATCCGTGAAGCCGGTCAGCAGGACGACCAGAGGCAGGCCGGACGGCACGCCCCCCACGCGGGCGACGTGTTCGTGGATCTCTCCGGAGATGGGCATGACTCCATGCTACGAGCCGGTTCCTCCGCCGGGTCCGATGAGCGCTGAGAGCGAACACGCGTCCTGCGCCTCCGGACGGCGCGCACCCCGCCGAACCTAGGATGGGTGCCATGACGTCTCCTGCGCTCGAGCTCTCACCAGGCGCTCCGGCGGACGCGAACGCGGATGCGGTCGTGCTCGTCGTCGCCGGTCTGACCGACACCCCGGCCGACCTGAAACCCTTCCCCTCCATCCACGCACCGCTCACCGCGGTCGGCTTCACCGGGAAGGCGGGCGCTTTCACCCGGATCCCCGCGCCGGACGTCGCCGACGTCCCGGTCGCGGTGGTGAGCGCCGGATCCGCGCCCGACGCGAACGCCGTCCGCGAGGCCGTCGGAACGGCACTGCGGACGCTGACCGGGTTCCCCCGGGTCTCGGTCCTGCTCTCCGACGCGGTCGCGCCGTTCGCGACCGCCGCGGCCGAGGGCGCCCTGCTCGGGGGGTACCGGTTCGACGGCTACCGCTCCGGCGAGCAGCCGCAGCGCGCCTTCGTGGTCGTGCTGCACGCCGCGGTCTCGGACGCGGACGCCGCCAGGGCCCGCGCCCTGGCCGATGCCGTTGCCCTGACCCGCGACCTGGTCACCACCCCCGCGGAATGGCTCGGTCCCGCCGACCTCGCCGCCCGGGCGACCGAGGCGCTCGAGGACCTGGACGTGAGCGTCGAGATCCTCGATGAGACCGCACTCGCCGAGGGCGGCTACGGCGGCATCCTCGGGGTCGGGCAGGGCTCGGCGCGACCGCCGCGCCTGGTGCGCCTCGACTACGCGCCCGCCGGCGCCGGATCGCACATCGCGCTGGTCGGCAAGGGCATCACGTTCGACACGGGCGGCCTGTCCCTGAAGCCCGCCGCGAGCATGGTCGGCATGAAGACGGACATGGCGGGTGCGGCGAGCATCCTGGCCGCGACGAAGGCGATCGCCACGCTCGGCCTGCCCGTCCGCGTCACGGCCTGGCTCTGCGTCGCGGACAACATGCCGTCCGGAAGCGCGATCCGGCCGGGCGACGTGCTGCGGCTGCTCGACGGCCAGACCGTCGAGGTGCTCAACACCGATGCCGAGGGCCGTCTCGTGCTGGGCGACGGCCTGGTCGCCGCGAGCCGCGAACAGCCCGACGTGATCCTCGATGTCGCCACCCTCACCGGCGCGATCATCGTCGCCCTCGGGATGCGCCACACCGGCGTGTTCGGAGACGACGCCACCGTGCAGGAGGTGCTCAACGCGGCCTCGCTCGCCGGCGAGCCCGCCTGGCCGATGCCGCTGCCGGAGCACATGGAGGACGAGCTCAAGTCGCCCATCGCCGACCTGGTGAACGCCAAGATCGGCGATCCGGCCGGAGGCGCTCTCTTCGCGGGGCTGTTCCTGCGCCGCTTCGTCGGCCGCACCGCAGCGGAAGACGGCACCGAGAGCGACGCCCCGCGGATCCCGTGGGCGCATCTCGACATCGCGGGCTCCTCGGAGCACAAGGGCGCCCCCTACGGGTTCACCGAGAAGGGCGCGACCGGTGCCATCGTGCGCACCCTGATCTCCTTCGCCGAAGCCAGGGCGACCGGCGCCGCATCGAACGGAGCACACGCATGACCACTCACACGTTCGACATCGTCATCCTCGGCGGCGGCAGCGGCGGCTATGCGGCCGCCCTGCGCGCCGCCGAGCTGGGCAAGTCCGTCGCCCTCATCGAGAAGGACAAGGTCGGCGGCACCTGCCTGCACCGAGGGTGCATCCCGACGAAGGCGCTGCTGCACTCCGCCGAGATCGCGGAGAACGTGCGCGACGCCGCCAAGTACGGCGTGGGCGCCTCCTTCGACGGCATCGATCCCGCTGGCGTCCGCAGCTACCGCGAGGGCATCGTCGCGAAGAAGTACAAGGGACTGGAAGGCCTGATCAAGGCGCGCGGCATCACCGTGGTCACGGGCGAGGGCTCCCTCCGCCCCGACCGTGCGGTCGCGGTCGGCGACGACGTCTACACCGGCACCGACGTGATCCTCGCGACCGGTTCGTACAGCCGGTCGCTGCCCGGACTCGAGATCGGCGGGCGGATCCTCACCAGCGAGCAGGCGCTCGCGCTCGAGGAGGTGCCGCAGCGGGTCGTCATCCTCGGCGGCGGCGTGATCGGCGTCGAGTTCGCGAGCGTGTGGCGCTCGTTCGGCGCCGAGGTCACGATCGTCGAGGCGCTCGAGCACCTCGCGCCGAATGAGGACGTCGCGCTCAGCAAGGGCCTGGAGCGCGCCTTCCGCCGCCGCGGCATCGCGTACTCGCTCGGCGTCCGGTTCGCGAGCGCGACCCAGACCGAGGACGCCGTGACGGTCACCCTGGAGAACGGCACGGCCTTCGAGGCGGACTACCTGCTCGTGGCCGTCGGGCGCGGCCCGGCGACGGCGGGGCTCGGCTTCGAGGAGGCGGGCGTCGCGATGGATCGCGGCTTCGTGCCGACGGATCCCGAGCTGCGCACGAACGTCGAGCACGTCTGGGCGGTCGGCGACATCGTCCCCGGCCTGCAGCTCGCGCACCGCGGCTTCCTGCAGGGCATCGCAGTGGCCGAGCGGATCGCGGGGCTCGCACCCGCGGTGATCCCCGACGCGCAGATCCCCCGCGTCACCTACTGCAGCCCGGAGGTGGCGTCGGTGGGCGTCACCGAGGCGGCCGCGGTCGCCGAGCACGGCGCGGACGCGATCGTCTCCTACGAGTACAACCTCGCCGGCAACGGCAAGAGCGAGATCATCGGCACCGGCGGACTCGTCAAGGTCGTCCGTCAGAAGGACGGTCCCGTCCTCGGCGTGCACCTGCTCGGGGATCGCGTCGGCGAGCTGATCACCGAGGGGCAGCTCGCGGTGAGCTGGGAGGCGCACCCGGAGGACATCGCCCCGCTCATCCACGCGCACCCGACGCAGAGCGAGGCACTCGGCGAGGCCTTCCTCGCTCTCGCCGGCAAGCCTCTTCACGCGATATGAAAGTTTTATTGCACATCGTGGAAATCAATACTGGGCTGAATCGCCTCTTCCCCACTAAGCTGAACACCATCACGAACATCCTTAAGGAGACTCCGTCATGAGCACACCCGTGGTCCTCCCCGCCCTCGGAGAGAGCGTCACCGAGGGCACTGTGACCCGTTGGCTCAAGCAGGTCGGCGACACCGTCCAGGCCGATGAGGGCCTTCTCGAGATCTCGACCGACAAGGTCGACACCGAGATCCCCTCGCCGATCAGCGGGGTGATCGAGGAGATCCTCGTCGCAGAGGACGAGACCGTCGAGATCGGCGCGATCCTCGCCCGCATCGGCGACGGCTCCGGCGCCCAGGCCCCGGCTGCGCCGGCCGCCGAGCAGGCCGCGCCCGCTGAGACGCCCGCGCCGCAGGCCGAAGCCCCTGCACCGGCCGCTGAGGCACCCGCGCCCGCCGCCGCCCCCGCCGCGTCCTCGGACGCGACCGAGGTGCGTCTGCCCGAGCTGGGAGAGAGCGTCACCGAGGGCACCGTCACCCGCTGGCTGAAGCAGGTCGGCGACGACGTGGCCGTCGACGAGCCGCTCCTGGAGATCTCGACCGACAAGGTCGACACCGAGATCCCCTCGCCGGTCGCGGGCACGCTGCAGGAGATCCTCGCCGCCGAGGACGAGACCATCGCCGTCGGCGCCGTGCTCGCCCGCATCGGCAGTGGCGCCCCGGCCCCGGCGCAGCAGGCTCCGGCCGCCGCGCCCGCCCAGGAGGCCCCCGCGCCGGCGCCGCAGGCTCAGGCACCCGCGCAGGAGGCACCCGCACAGGCCGCTCCTGCTCAGCAGGCACCCGCTCAGCAGGCACCCGCTCCGCAGGCCGCTCCCGCCCAGCCTGCCCCGGCCTCGGCACAGTCCGCCCCGGCCGCGGACTCCGGTTCGGACTCCCTCTACGTGACGCCGCTCGTGCGCCGCCTCGCGGCCGAGAAGGGCATCGACCTGGCTTCGGTCACCGGAACCGGCGTGGGGGGACGCATCCGCAAGGAGGACGTCCTGAACGCCGCCGCCGCACCCGCGGCCGGGACGGCTCAGGCTCCCGCCGCGGCCCCGAAGAAGGCCCGCGAGATCTCCCCGCTGCGCGGCACCACGCAGCCGATGTCGCGTCTGCGCAAGGTGCTCGCCGAGCGCGCCGTGGCGTCGATGCAGCAGACGGCGCAGCTGACCACGGTCGTCGAGGTCGACGTGACCCGCCTGTCCGACTACCGCGACAGCGTCAAGGGCTCGTTCCAGCAGAAGACCGGCGACAAGCTGTCCTTCCTGCCGTTCTTCGCCCTCGCCGCCGCCGAGGCGCTGCAGGAGTTCCCGATCGTGAACTCCACCGTCGACGGCACGAACATCGTCTACCCGGCGAGCGAGAACATCTCGATCGCGGTCGACACCGAGCGCGGCCTGCTCACGCCGGTCCTGCGCGACGCGGGCTCCAAGAACATCGCGGAGATCGCGCACGAGATCGCCGATCTCGCCGCGCGCACCCGCGACAACAAGCTGAAGCCCGACGAGCTCGCCGGCGGCACGTTCACGCTGACCAACACCGGTTCGCGGGGCGCGCTGTTCGACACCCCCGTCGTCTTCCTGCCGCAGTCCGCGATCCTCGGGACCGGCACGGTCGTGAAGCGCCCCGGCGTGGTCTCGGTCGACGGCCAGCAGGCGATCGCGATCCGCTCGTACGTCTACCTCGCACTGTCGTACGACCACCGCATCATCGACGGCGCGGACGCCGCCCGTTTCCTGTCGGCCGTGAAGGCCCGACTGGAAGAGGCCGACTTCGCCGCGCAGCTCGGCGCCTGACGCAGAGCCAGACCTCACGGGGCACCCGCCCCACCGGATGGCGGATCCACGACGTCGTACACGTCGCGGATCCGCCATCCGTCGTCCCGGCGGATGATCACGACCATCTGCGCACCGCCGTCGGCGGGGTTCCGCACCGCAGCGATATCGCCGTAGTCCTCGATCAGCACCGGCGGCGCGTCGTCTCCGCGCACCTCGCGTCCCGCGTTCCCGCCCGCATCCCAGAGTGAGCCACAGCTCGGAGCGGACACCGCACGGCATCGTCGAGCCGCGTCGACCAGTTCGGTCGCGGCGGCGAGCGGGTCCTGCCGGCGAGAGGGTCCTGGCGTCGGCTCGGGCCGCGGCGACTCCGTTCGGTCGGGTGCCCGGCCCTGCGGCGGCGCAGAATCCGCGGCGGGATGCGGTGACGCCGAGGCGGTCGGACGCAGGTCGGCCGCGTCGGCCGGCGACGTCCCCGTCCCCGCCGGCCAGAGAGCGCCCGCGGCGGCGACAGCAGCCGCAGCAGTGACCGCGACGATCGCCGGCCCCCGCCAGCGCCGCCCCCGCGGCACGGACGCGGGCGCGAACGGAGCGTCCCGCCGTTCCCGGCGTCGGCGCCGCTCCCCGCTGAGGCGCGCGAACACGCGCTCGCCGATCCACGACCGCGTCGCTGCGATCCGGCCCGAGAGCACTCCGAGAGCGTGGCGAGGCCGGGCGATGACCTTCTGCGCCGGCTCCCGACGCCTCTGACGCCTGTCGGAGGATGGCGCGTTCCCCGCCCCGCGCAGCTCCCGCCGTCGCACCGCGCGCGACCGTTCCGGCGGGTCGACGGCGCGAACGGCCGGCACCGGCGACTCGCCCTCGACGTGCTGCAGGGGTCGCGGGGCGGCGATCTCCAGCAGTTCCTGCTCCCACTGCGCGGCCTCGGCGTGCAGGCGGCGCGGCTCGTCCAACGCCGCGCGCAGACGCCGCAGCACCCGGCCGAGGGCACGGTCGTCGGTCCCCGCCTCGAGCCCGTCCAGCAGGTTCCCGCTCGCGATGAGCGGCGGATCCCCCGCACCGATCGCGAACACCGGCCGCCCCTCGTCGGTCAGCCACCACCGCCCGGCTGGGCCCTCGTCGCCGCCTTCGAGGACGCCCAACTCGACCAGCCCGCGCAGCACGCTGACCGCCAGCGTCACGGCCTCGCCGTTCCCGAGCGCGCCCTCGTCGCCCCGCTCCGCGAGAAGGGCCTCGGCGGAGCGCACGCACCACGGGAGCAGGGCGTCCTGCCGGTCCGCCTGCAGGGCGAGGTCCTCCGGGGCCGCGACATGCTCCGCACCGGCGAACCGCCACCCCGGCCAGCCCGCGAGCTGCGCGACGTCGATGCGCACCGCGACGCCATCGCCTCGGGTCACCAGTTCGCCGGCGAACGGCCCCTCGCCCTCGGCGAGCCTGCGCACCGTGCGATGTGCGCCGGCGATCGCGATTCCCGTGCTGAGCTCCGTCATGCCCTCATCCCACTCCCGGTCCGCGCCTGCCGGGGCACCGGCCCCGCGATCGGTGCACAACGCGACGTGCGGACGGCCTGTGCAGGACCACCCGTGTTCGCTCAGCGCGCGTCCTCGGCAGGGCATCCGCGACGTGCGCACCCCGCGGACTCGGTAGGCTGGAAGGCATGGCAAAAGGTCCCTCGGCGACGGAGAAGCAGCCCGGCTTCTTCTCGCAGCTGCGTTCGCTCTTCCAGTTCACCCGGGAGATCTACCCCTGGCTGCCCTGGGCTCAGCTCGCCCTGCTGATCCTCGGCGTCCTCCTCGGCCTGATCGTCGGCTACCTGATCCCGCCGTTCCAGGTCTGGAGCCTCGTGCTGTGGGGCATCACCGGCCTGCTCGGCGGCGTGCTCGCCGCGATGTTCCTCATGACGCGGCTGTCCACGACGGCCATGTACCGCAAGATCGACGGCATGCCCGGCGCCGCCGGCCACGTGCTCAGCACCGCACTCGGCCGCAACTGGCAGGGCTCCGAGATCCCCGTCGGCGTGAACCCCAAGTCGCAGGACGCGGTGTATCGCGCGGTCGGCCGCGGCGGCATCGTCGTGGTCGCCGAGGGATCCCGCGGCCGGCTCGCCAAACTCGTCAAGGACGAGCGGACCAGGGCCATGCGCGTCGCGCAGGGCGTGCCCGTGAACGTGTTCTACGTCGGGCACGGCGACGGCGACGTGCCGATCAAGGACCTCGCGCGCACCATCAAGAAGCTCCCGAAGGCGATCGACAACGCCACCATGGCCGCCGTCATCAAGCGCATGGAGTCGGTGTCGCAGTCCGTCGCCTCACTGCCGATCCCGAAGGGCATCGACCCGCTCCGCGCCCGCGCTCCGCGCCCGCGCTGACCGCAACTGTCGTACGACGAAAGCGCCCGGACTTCTCGAGAGTCCGGGCGCTTTCGGCTGTCAGCGACGCCCCGGCGTGCAGTGCCGGGTCAGACGCCGTCCGGCAGATGCTCCTTGCGCAGCTTGCGGACCTTGGCCCTGCGGCGACGGCGTTCCGGGATCATCGAGCGCATCTCGTCGAGCTTCCCGAAGCAGAGCAGCCGGTCCTCGTCCTCCAGGACGACGTGCTTGCGCGGGTTCGGGATCACGGTGACGCCACGGTGCAGAGTGAGCACCGTGATGTCGCGGTCCCAGAGCCCCAGGTCGCCGAGCTGCTTGCCGACCTGCTCGGCGCCGGCATGGATGAGGAGCTCGGCGACGCCGTATCCGGTGGACACGCTCAGGCGCTGGCGCACGTCGATCTCGGGGAAGTTCACCTGGTTCGCGATGAAGTCGATGATGGCGCCGGCGACGTCGAGTCCGGTCGCCGCCTCGATGCCCTGCAGCCCCGGCGAGGAGTTCACCTCCATGACGAGCGGGCCGTCCTCCCCCTCGAGCATGTCCACTCCGGCGACGCGCAGTCCCATGATCTGCGCCGCGCGCACCGCGGTCTGCTCGTAGACCGGGTCGAGCGTGACCGCCTCGACGGTTCCGCCGCGGTGCACGTTGGAGCGGAACTCGTCGCCGTTGGCGACGCGGCGCATGGCGGCGACGACGCGATCCCCGACCACGAGCGCCCGGATGTCGCGACCGCGGCTCTCCGTGATGAACTTCTGGATCAGCACGTTCTGCTTGGTCGAGTGCAGCGTCTCGATGATCGCCTCGGCGACCTTGACCTGCGGGGCGAGGATCACGCCGATCCCCTGCGTCCCCTCGAGCAGCTTGATGACCACCGGAGCGCCGCCCACGCGTTCGATCGCGGGGCGCACGTCGGCGCGGTTGCGCACGAACGCCGTCGGCGGCATCGCGATGTTGTGCCGCGACAGGATCTGGTTCGCGCGGAGCTTGTCGCGCGCGCTGGAGATGCCGTTCGCGGTGTTCGGCGTGTACACGTCCATCTGCTCGAACTGCCGCACGACGGCGGTGCCGAAATAGGTGATCGAGTTGCCGATCCGCGGCAGGATCGCGTCATAGTCACTGAGCCGGCGGCCGCGGAAGTGCAGATCCGGTTCATCCGCGGTGAGGTCGATCGCGAAGCGCAGGGTGTTCAGCACCCTGATCTGGTGCCCGCGCTGCACGGCGGCGGCGCGGAAACGCTGGGTGGAGTACGACTGCGGGGCGCGCGAGAGCACGGCGAGCTTCACGGTGATTTCCTGCCAGGATAGGTGCGTGGATCGATCCCCCAATTCAAGCACTCTTATCGGGTGGCGCGAGTGGGTGACCCTCCCCGACGTGGGGATTCCCTGGATCAAGGCCAAGATCGACACCGGTGCACGCAGCTCATCGCTGCACGCGCAGCACATCCACGAGTTCGAGCGCGACGGTGCTCCCTGGGTGCGCTTCGACGTGCGCCCCTGGCAGGGCGCGCACGAGCTCGTGCCGGTCGAGCTGCCGGTCTTCGACCGACGGGAGGTGCGCTCCTCCTCCGGACACGCGCAGAGCCGCCTCGTGGTCCTGCTCGACCTCGTGCTGGTCGGGCACCGGGTGACCGCCGAGGTCACCCTCAGCAACCGCAGCGAGATGGGCTTCCGGATGCTGATCGGCCGGGAGGCGCTGCGGCAGGGCTTCACGATCGACCCGGCTCGCTCGTTCCTGGGCGGCAAGGCGCCGAAGATGTTCCGGCACCTCAACCGCGGCCACGCGACCGTCTGACCCACGCCTCGGATCCCCGACGGCCCCCTGGCGACGGGGTCCCGCGCCGTCTAGCGTGGAGGGATGACAGGCCGCTCCGAGACGTTCGTCGACATCGAAGGCCTTCCCGTGCGGGTGTCGCATCCCGACAAGGTCGTCTTCCCGCAGGCGGGCATCACCAAGCTCGACATCGTCGCGTACTACCTGGCGGTCGCCGACGGGGCTCTGCGCGGCGCCGGCGGCCGGCCGATGGTGCTCAAGCGGTTCGTCAAGGGCATCGACGCCGAGCCGTTCTTCCAGAAGCGCGTCGGCGACCACCCCGACTACATCGGGACCGCGGTGCTCCGCTACGCCTCGGGCCGGACCGCCGAGGAAGCGGTGGTGACGGATGCGGCCGGTCTCGCCTGGATCGCGAACCTCGGCTGCCTCGACCTCAATCCGCACGCCGTGCGAGCCTCCGACCTGGATCACCCGGACGAGCTGCGCATCGACCTCGACCCGATGCCCGGCGTGGAGTGGCCGGAGATCGTGGACGTCGCGTTCGTCGTGCGCGAGGTGCTCGCCGACCACGGCCTGGTCGGCTGGCCGAAGACGAGCGGATCCCGGGGCATCCACATCCTCGCGCGGATCCATCCCGAGCAGGACTTCGCCGCGGTGCGTCTCGCGGCGCAGACGGTGGCGCGGGAGGTCGAGAACCGCGCGCCGGGGCTCGCCACGGCTCGCTGGTGGAAGGAGGAGCGCGGCGAGAGCGTCTTCGTCGACTTCAACCAGAACGCCAAGGACCGCACGGTGGCCTCCGCCTATTCCATCCGTCCTCTCCCGGATGCCCGCGTCTCCACGCCGCTCGGCTGGGACGAGCTGCGGCTGCGCCGGCCCGAGGAGTTCACGATGCCGACGGTGCTCGCGCGGTTTGCGGAGATCGGCGATCCGCACGCCGGGATCGACGACGCGGTCGGATCGCTGTCCGGGCTGCTCGCGCTCGCGGACGAGCTCGGGCCGCCGGAGAAGCCTCCCCGCGGCTCGGACGGGACAGGCCGTCGCGTCTCGACCATGCCGCTGATCGAGATCGCGCGGACCAGGACCAAGCCCGAGTCCCTGGCTGCGGTGGAGGAATGGCGGGCGGCGCACACGGACGTCGCGGCGCTCCTGCAGCCCGCGGACATCCTGGTCGACGGCATGCGCGGCTCGAGTTCGCTCTGGTACCGCGTCCGGATCAATCTGCAGCACGTGCCGGAGGATGCGCGTCCCGCCCAGGAGCCGCGGATTGCGGACTACGATCCCTGGGCCGGGCGCGGCGCCGCGCAGGACCAGCGGTAAGCGCTACGCGCGGACGAGGACCGTTCCCACGGCCTTGTCGTGCAGGCCGCGCTGATCCGGATCGAAGATCACGGCGGGGATCACGAGGACGAGCAGCAGGGTGCGCACGATCGGCCGCCACAGCCCCACCCACGTGCCGTTCAGCATCACCAGGCGCATGCCGACGATGCGGTGCCCCGGGCTGCCGCCGATCGTCGGGATGAACAGGATCTGCAGGATCGCGAACACGATCATGGGCGCGAACTGCGTGATGCCCGCCTCCTTCGGGAGCGCGAACTGCTGGAATCCGAGGAACGCGGTGGCGATGATCGACGCGGCCGCGTAGTCGATGACGAGTGCCGCGATGCGGCGTCCGATCCGCCCGACGCTGCCGGGTCCGCTCTGCGGGAGGCCGAGGCGTTCACCGGGGTAGCTCTGAGCGAGATCGGACATCCCTCCAGCCTAGGCGACCCGGGCCGCCGGCCCCTGGCGCACCCAGCGGAACGGACACGGGCACAGGGTACGGTGAACGAGGCGGCACGGGTCCCCGATCCGTCGCCGCCGCCGTAACACGCCGGAAACATTCCAGACACGATCGCGTCATCCCTCATCCGTAACCTGCTTGCAGGTCGTTCGACCGCACCCGTTCCCTCAGGAGTTCATGCATGTTCACCGATTCCGCCGAGTTGATCGCATACATCCGCGACAACGACGTCAAGTTCCTCGACATCCGCTTCACCGACCTCCCGGGCGTGCAGCAGCACTTCAACATCCCCGCGTCGACCGTCGACGAGGACTTCTTCCGTGACGGTCAGCTCTTCGACGGCTCCTCGATCCGCGGCTTCGCGTCGATCCACGAGTCGGACATGCAGCTCATCCCGGACGTGACGACGGCGTACGTCGACCCGTTCCGCGAGGCGAAGACGGTCGTCATGGTCTTCGACATCTACAACCCGCGCACCGGTGAGATCTACGGCAAGGACCCGCGTCAGGTCGCCAAGAAGGCCGAGAAGTACCTCGCCTCGACCGGCATCGCCGACACCGCCTACTTCGCCCCCGAGGCCGAGTTCTACATCTTCGACGACGTGCGCTACTCGGTCACCGCCGGCGAGAGCTTCTACAAGGTCGACTCCGAGGAGGCCGCGTGGAACTCCGGCCGCGAGGAGGAGGGCGGCAACCTCGCCAACAAGACGCCGTTCAAGGGCGGCTACTTCCCGGTCGCCCCGGTCGACAAGACCGCCGACCTGCGCGACGACATCACCCTGCGGCTCATCGACGCCGGCTTCACCCTCGAGCGTTCGCACCACGAGGTGGGCACCGCCGGCCAGCAGGAGATCAACTACCGCTTCGACACCATGGTGCACGCGGCCGACGACATCCTGAAGTTCAAGTACATCGTCAAGAACACCGCGCAGGAGTGGGGCAAGACGGTCACGTTCATGCCGAAGCCGCTGTTCGGCGACAACGGATCCGGCATGCACACGCACCAGTCGCTGTGGCTGGACGGCAAGCCGCTGTTCTTCGACGAGAACGGCTACGGCCAGCTCAGCGACACCGCGCGCTGGTACATCGGCGGTCTGCTGAAGCACGCGCACGCCGTGCTCGCCTTCACCAACCCGACCCTGAACAGCTACCACCGCCTGGTGAAGCACTTCGAGGCCCCGGTCAACCTGGCGTACTCCGCGGGCAACCGCTCCGCCGCGATCCGCATCCCGATCACCGGATCCAACCCGAAGGCCAAGCGCATCGAGTTCCGCGTGCCGGACGCCTCGGGCAACCCGTACCTCGCGTTCGCCGCGCAGCTGATGGCCGGCCTGGACGGCATCCGCAACCGCATCGAGCCGCTCGAGCCCATCGACAAGGACCTCTACGAGCTCCCGCCGGAGGAGGCCAAGAACATCCCGCAGGTGCCGAACTCGCTGCTGGACTCGCTCGAGGCGCTCCGCAACGACCACGACTTCCTGCTCGAGGGCGGCGTGTTCACCAAGGACCTCATCGAGACCTGGATCGACTACAAGTACAACAACGAGATCCTGCCGATGGCCCAGCGCCCGCACCCGTTCGAGTACGAGCTGTACTTCGGGGTCTGATCCCGCGGGCTGNCAGCCCGCAACTCGAGAACCCGTCTCACGTCCCCCGGCTGAGGCGGGTTCTTTCGCGCTTCGGGACAGCGGCGACCGCGGTCCGCGACGGCTGATCGCTGTCGGCCACAGTCGTTCTCACCCTGTCGTCTTTCCGACGCGACCATGGCCAACGAGATATGCGCGAGTCTCGTCGGAACAGCTGTGAATCCCAAAATGCGGACAAGCGGTTCGCGGGGAGGCTAGTGTCCGTTGCCGACGCTGCCGGTGAGGCGGTCGTGGAAACGGGCAGTGGCTTCGTTCATGCCGCGGAGCGTGACGTTCTTGCCCTTGTGTTCGTATTTGGTGACGATGGCGTCGAGGGCGGCAACGGTGGACGCGTCCCAGATGTGCGAGCGGGACATGTCGATCACGATGCGGTCCGGGTCGTGGCTGTATTCGAACTGTGTCGTGAGGTCGTTGCTGGACGCGAAGAAGAGTTCCCCGTCGACCGCGTAGTACGCGGTCGCGGCGGTGTTCTCTTCGGCGATGTGGCGGGTCACGGTGACGAAGTGTGCAACGCGCCGGGCGAACAGGATCATGGCGGTGAGAACGCCGAGGACGACGCCGACGGCGAGGTTGTGTGTCCAGACAGTGGCGATGACGGTGATCAGCATGACCGCAGTCTCGCTCTTCGGCATCCGCTTGAGCGTCGCCAGGCGGATGCTGTGCCAGTCGAACGTGCCGAAGGCGACGAGGAACATGACCGCGACGAGCGCGGCCATCGGAATGACTGCGACGACGTCGCCGAGCGCCACGACGAGGATCAGCAGGAAGACGCCTGCGAGGAAGGTCGAGATGCGGGTGCGTGCACCGGAAGCTTTGACGTTGATCATGGTCTGGCCGATCATCGCGCATCCGCCCATGCCGCCGAATGCGCCGGAGAGGATGTTCGCCGCGCCCTGACCGAGCGCTTCACGCGTCTTCCGTGAGTGGCTGTCGGTGATGTCGTCGACGAGTTTCGCCGTCATCAGCGACTCGAGCAGCCCGACGACGGCCATCGCCAGCGCGTAAGGGGCGATGATCCCGAGCGTCGTGAGCGTGAGCGGGACATTCGGGATGAACAACTGAGGAAGGCTGTGCGGCAGTTCTCCCTGATCGCCCACCGCGGGCACGTGCCAACCAAACACGAGCACAGCCCCGGTCAGCAACACGATCGCGCCCAGCGGCGCAGGGATCATCTTCGTGATTTTCGGCATCAGAAACATGATCAACAGACCCGCGACGACGAGCGGGTAGACGAGCCACGGCACATCGAACAGCTGCGGTAGTTGTGCGACGAAGATCAAGATCGCCAAGGCATTGACGAATCCCACCATGACCGACCGTGGGATGAATCGCATCAGTTTCGCGACACCGAGGACAGCGAGAACGATCTGGAACAAGCCTCCCAGAAGTACGGTGGCGATGAAGTAGTCCATCCCGTACTCGCGTGCGACTGGGGCGATCACGAGAGCGACAGCGCCGGTCGCCGCGGTGATCATCGCTGGACGCCCCCCGAGGAACGCGATCGCAACGGCCATCACGAACGACGAGAACAACCCGACCCTCGGATCAACACCGGCGATGAGGGAGAAGGCGATCGCTTCGGGAATCAGCGCGAGCGCAACGACCAACCCCGCGAGGACCTCCCGGGTGAGAAGACGCGGGCTGCGCAAGGCTTGCAGCACGGTCGGTTCGATACGGTAGCGGGACGCGCCATCGCGCGTCCGAGTGACGACAGTCAAGGACCCTCCTCGGGGATGCTCCACGGGCGAGCGTGAAGTGCAGAACGCGTCGGGGTGCGGGCACGCCGGTCAGTTCGACGCGGAAGAATGCGGTGAGCGATGAGAACACCTCTCCATACTCTAACGTTACGTGAGGTTTCTGCGCGACTCAGGAAGGTGGTCGGACGTGACCGATGACGAGGTGCTGCGCATCGGAGAAGTCGCGGAGCGGACCTCGCTGTCGCTGCGCACCTTGCGCCACTACGAAGACGTCGGGCTCGTACCCCCGTCCGCCCGAACCGAGGGCGGATTCCGGCTTTACAGCACTCACGACGTCGAACGGCTCATGATCATCAGACGCATGAAGCCCCTGGGATACTCACTCGACGAGATGCGCGCACTCCTTGAGGTCGTCGACGCCCTTCGGCACGACCCCGAAGATCACCAGCTACGAGAGACTCTGCAACTCATGCAAGATGAGGCCCGCGCACGGCGAGAGCGCCTCGCGACACAAGTGATCATGGCCGACGAGTTCCTCGCGCAAATCGACGACATCTGAGAAGCTCACGCCGGCCGTTTGACCACCTCGCCGACACCGTGACGGATGTGCCGCAACCGCGTCCGTCCCGGCCGATACGCGGGACAATGGAACCAACACCACATGCGATCACTCTCATCGCGCCTCGTGGCAACGGGTTCCCGTGGCGACAAGCAGGCGAAACGGTGAGCTCTCAGAGCACATCCTCGCCGCGGGCAGAAGCGCGGCCATGGCATCCTAGGCACCGGGCAGGAGGGTGCTCCGTCGTATCCGGGCCGGCGCGGCTCGATGACCCGGCCCGCGCTATCCGTAGAACAGGTTCTCGAACACCTTGCGAGCGCGACGGGTGACGGCGAGATACTCCTCCTCGACCGTGAACGCCGAGCGATCCGGGTAGCCGAGGATCCGGCCGACGCCGTCGAGTTCGCGCGCGTCGGTCGGGAGCACATCCTTCGTCTGCCCGCCGAGCAGGGTCATCGCCGAGCGCAGCCGGCTGGACAGACGCCATGCGTCGCGCAGCCGCCCCCCCGCCGCCTGCGGGACGAACCCCTCGGCGACGGCCACGTCGAGCGCCACGAGCGTCGAGGTGGTGCGCAGCGCCGGCACCGCGTGCGCGTGCTGCAGCTGCACGATCTGGATCAGCCACTCGACGTCGCTCAGCGATCCCGGGCCCAGCTTGAGGTGCCGACGCGGATCGACGCCCTGCGGCAGCCGCTCTCCCTCCACGCGCGCCTTGATCCGCTTGATCTCGCGCAGCGACGCCAGCTCCAGCGCCTCGGGATATCGCACCGTGTCCGCGAGCTCGATGAACCGCTCGATGAGCTTGTGGCTGCCGGCCACCCCTCGCGCGCGCAGCAGCGCCTGCGCCTCCCAGGACAGCGACCAGCGCCGGTAATACGCGGCATAGGCGTCCAGGCTGCGGACCAGGGCGCCGTTGCGACCCTCCGGGCGCAGATCGGCGTCCAGGTCCAGAGGCAGCCGGTGATCGGCCAGGTGCTCCCTGAGCCCCGCGACGATGCGCACCGAGAGCTGCTGCGCGCGCTGCGGATCCACGCCGTTTGAGTCGTAGACGAACAGCACGTCGGCGTCGGACCCGAAGCCCAGCTCCGCGCCGCCGAAGCGCCCCATCGCGATCACCGAGAAGTCCAGGGCGTCGTCCTCGGCCGGCACCACCTCGCGGCGCACCGCGCGGAGCGCGGCCTGGATCGTCGCCTCGGTGATAGCGGTGATCGCGGCCGCCACCTCGTCGATCGTGAGCACGTCCAGCACGGCGCCCATCGCGGTCCGCAGCAGCTCCCGCCGGCGCAGCGCCCGCACCGAGCGCATCGCGTCCACGACCGTGTCGTGCCGGGTCTGGATCGCCCTGGCCTCCTCGTCCAGCGCGTGCGCGGGGCGCGGGCGCAGCTGCTCCGTGCTCTCCAGCCAGGCCACCGACTCAGGGATCCATTCCATCAGCTCGCCGATGTACCGCGACGTGGACAGCACCCGGGTGAGCCGCTCGGCCGCGCCCGACGAGTCGCGCAGCATGCGCAGGAACCACGGGGTGTCGCCGAGCCGCTCGCTGATCCGACGGAACGCGACGAGGCCGTAGTCCGGATCCGTGCCGTCGGCGAACCAGCGGACCATGACCGGCATCAGGTGCCGCTGGATCGTGGTCTTGCGGCTGAGCCCCGTGGTGAGCGCCCCGATATGACGCAGCGCGCCGGCCGGGTCGCGGAAGCCGATCGCGGCGAGACGGTCGTGCGCCTGGTCCGTGGAGAGCGTGCGCTCCTCCTCGGGCAGCGACGCGACGGCGCTGAGCAGCGGCCGGTAGAACAGCCGGGTGTGCAGATCGCGGACCTCACGGCGCACGTCCTCCCAGACCTTGCGGATCCCCTCCGCGGTCTCCGCGAGGCCGGTCGCCCGGGCGAGCACGCGGAGCGCGTCCGGCTCGCGCGGCACGAGGTGGGTGCGCTGCATCTCGCGCAGCTGCAGCCGGTGCTCGATCAGCCGCAGCACCCGGTAGTCGTGCGCGAACAGCGCGGCCTCGGCACGGCCGATGTAGCCGCCGGCGACGAGCGCGTCGAGCGACTCGATGGTCCCCCTGCTGCGGATCTCCGGATCCGTGAGCCCGTGCACGAGCTGCAGCAGCTGCACCGTGAACTCGATGTCGCGCAGCCCGCCGGGGCCGAGCTTGAGCTGATACGGCACCTGGTCGGGATCGATGTGATCGGTGACGCGCTCGCGCATCCGCTGCACGCTGCCGACGAAGTCCTCCCTGGCCGCGCTCGACCACACCTTGGGCTGCACGGCATCGACGTAGCTGCGCCCGAGGTCCACGTCGCCGGCGATCGCCCTGGCCTTCAGCAGCGCCTGGAACTCCCAGCTCTTCGCCCAGCGGTCGTAGTACGCGACGTGCGAGGCCAGCGAGCGCACCAGCGCCCCCTGCTTGCCCTCGGGGCGCAGCGCCGCGTCCACCTCCCACAGCGGCGGCTCGGCCTCGATGCCGGCCAGGCCCTGCATCGTCTCCCGGGCGAGCCGGGTGGCGATGTCGATCGCACGCGACTCGTCCAGCTCCTCCTCGTCCGCGGTGCCCGCGACGAAGATCACGTCCACGTCGCTGACATAGTTCAGCTCGCGTGCGCCGGTCTTGCCCATGCCGATGACGGCGAGCCGGGTCAGCGCCACCTCGCGACGGCCCGCATCCGTGCCCCCGGCGACGATCGTGCGCGCGATCGCGAGCGACGCCTCGAGCGCGGCGGATGCGGCGTCGGCGAGGGCCGCCGACACCGCATCGGTCGCGGTGATCGGATCCTCCGCGCGCAGGTCCCAGGCTGCGATCTCCGCCACCGCTCTGCGGTAGGCGACACGCAGCCGCACCCGGGCCTCTGCGCCCGCCGAGTGCGCGAACCCGTTCTCGGCCTGCACGGCCGCGAGCAGCGCGGCACGCAGCTCGCCGGGGGCGGGCAGCCAGGCCCTGACCTCGCCGAGCACGTCCAGCTGCTCGGTGCGTCGCTCGAAGAACCGCGCCAGGCCCGGCGACGCGCCGAACACGCGCCAGGCGTGCTCTCTCGTGCGCTCCTCCGCCAGCACCGCCGTCACCCGATCGGGATCGCGCCGGCCGACCCGGATGAGCGCCGCGAGGGCCTCGTCAGGGTCGGCGCTGCGCAGCCCGGCGATCAGCTCGGCGGGCGGGATCCCGGTGAGGCCGGACAGCTCGTGCAGGCCCGCGGACGCCTCCGACAGCTCGACGAAGCCGAGACGGGCGAGCGCGGTCAGGGAGAGGGAGTCGTCAGAGCGCGGCAACGGAACCGCCGATCAGAGCAGTTCGAGGTTGCTCTTGAGCTCGAACGGCGTGACCTGACCGCGGTACGCCTCCCACTCCTTGCGCTTGTTCAGCAGCACGTAGTTGAAGACCTGCTCGCCGAGGGTCTCGGCCACCAGCTCCGACTCCTCCATGTACTCGAGCGCGTGGTCCAGGCTCGCCGGCAGCGGCGCGTACCCCAGCGCACGGCGCTCGGCGTCGCTCAGCGACCACACGTTGTCCTCGGCCTCGGGGGGCAGCTCGTAGCCCTCCTCGATGCCCTTCAGCCCCGCCGCGAGCATGAGCGCGTACGCCAGGTACGGGTTGGTGGCGGAGTCCAGGGCGCGGTATTCGACGCGCGAGGACTGCCCCTTGTTCGGCTTGTACATCGGCACCCGGATGAGCGCCGAGCGGTTGGCGTGGCCCCACGTGACGAAGCTCGGCGCCTCGTCGCCGCCCCACAGCCGCTTGTACGAGTTCACGAACTGGTTGGTCACCGCCGAGATCTCGTTGGCGTGGCGCAGCAGTCCGGCGATGAACTGACGCCCGGTGCGGGAGAGCTGGTACTTCGCGCCCTCCTCGTAGAACGCGTTCAGGTCGCCCTCGAACAGCGACATGTGCGTGTGCATGCCGCTGCCGGGATGGTCGCTGAGCGGCTTCGGCATGAACGTGGCGTACACGCCCTGCTCGATCGCGACCTCCTTCACCACCGTGCGGAACGTCATGATGTTGTCGGCCGTCGTCAGCGCGTCCGCGTAGCGCAGATCGATCTCGTTCTGCCCTGGACCGCCCTCGTGATGGCTGTACTCGACCGAGATCCCGAGGTCCTCCAGCATCCGCACCGAGCGGCGGCGGAAGTCGTGCGCGGTGCCGCCTGGGACGTTGTCGAAGTAGCCGGCGGAGTCCACCGGGACCGGGCCCTCGGGTCCGAACTGGGAGGACTTCAGCAGGTAGAACTCGATCTCGGGGTGCGTGTAGAACGTGAACCCGGCGTCGGCGGCCTTCGCGAGCGTGCGCTTGAGCACCTGGCGGGGGTCGGCGACGGCGGGGCGGCCGTCCGGGGTGGTCAGGTCGCAGAACATCCGCGCGGTCGGGTCGATCTCACCGCGCCAGGGCAGGATCTGGAAGGTCGTCGGATCCGGCTGCGCGAGCAGGTCGGACTCGAAGCTGCGGGTGAGGCCCTCGATCGCGGAGCCGTCGAAGCCGATGCCCTCCGCGAATGCGCCCTCGACCTCGGCCGGGGCGATGGCCACCGATTTCAGCGTGCCGATGACGTCCGTGAACCACAGCCGGATGAACTTGACGCCGCGCTCCTCGATGGTGCGCAGCACGAAATCGCGCTGCTTGTCCATCCCGCTCATCGAGCGCCGTCCGAGTCGCCCCAGCGGTCCTCGGCGGCGTCCTCTTCCGCCCAGGCCTTGGAGCGCTCCTTGAGCACCTCGGGCGCGCGAGCCGCATCCTCCGCGGTGTCGAACGGGCCGATCCGGTCGATCGACGAGGACAGCAGGCCGTGCTCGACCTGCCCGGTCCTGCTGTTGAACCAGTACTTCGCCTCGCCGAAGCCTTCGCCGTCGTAGCCGTCGTGTTGCGCGTCGCTCATCGCTGCTCCTCCTGTGCGTTGTCACGATCCTACTGGCGTGCTGAGGGCTCGCTAGGCTGTTGCGCATGGCAAAAGCGATCGGCGTGGACATCGGCGGAACCGGCATCAAGGCGGGGCTCGTCAACCTCGAGCACGGGACCCTCGAATCCGAGCGGGTTCGCGTTCCCACCCCCGAAGGCGCTTCGCCCCAGGACGTGCTCTCGGCCGTGCAGACGGTGCTGCGCCGGCTCGACGTGCACGAGTCGACCCTGCCGCTGGGCGTCGCCTTCCCCGCGATCGTGAAGCGCGGCCGGACGCTCTCCGCCGCGAACGTGTCCAAGGAATGGATCGACTTCGAGGCGGAGCGCTTCTTCCGCGACGGGTTGAACCGCAACATCGTGTTCGTCAACGACGCAGACGCCGCAGGGGTGGCCGAGGCGCGCCACGGCGCGGCTCGCGACGTGCGCGGGCTCACCCTCATGACCACGCTCGGCACCGGCATCGGCTCCGCCTTCCTCTACGACGGCGTGCTCATCCCGAACACCGAGCTGGGGCACCTCACGTTCCGCGGCTACGACTCGGTCGAGCAGTGGGCGGCGACCTCGGCGCGCGAGCGCGAAGGACTCAGCTGGGAGGCGTGGGCGCAGCGCCTGCAGGCGTTCTACACCCACATCGAGTTCCTGTTCAGCCCCGACCTGTTCGTCGTGGGCGGCGGGGTCTCCAAGAACGCGGGCGACTTCCTTCCGCTGCTCGAGCTCAACACGCCCATCGTCCCGGCGATCCACCGCAACAACTCCGGCATCATCGGCGCGGCATCGCTCGCCGCCGACTGACGGCCGGGCTCAGACCCGCCGACGCGCGAGGCCCGGATCCGCTGCCTGCGGATCCGGGCCTCTCTGCGTGGGGAACGGGCCGGCCTGTACGCCGGGTTCTGTTCCGGGGCCCCTCTCGGGGCATCCCTTCGACGGTCATCTCTCTCGGCGCCGCGTTGCCGCGGCGCTCCAGCGGCCTACCCGGGGACTCGGCGGGCCGCGTCAACATCCCCTGTCTGGCCTTGCTCCGGGCGAGGTTTACCTGGCGGGCCGCGTCACCACGGCCCCCGGTG
Organism: Microbacterium sp. 22242; assembly: GCF_052045495.1. NCBI lineage: Bacteria > Bacillati > Actinomycetota > Actinomycetes > Micrococcales > Microbacteriaceae > Microbacterium > Microbacterium sp. 22242. The sequence continues at coordinate 61,997 of NZ_JBQEOZ010000005.1, forward strand.
GTCTCTTACACCACCCTTTCACCCTTACCCCGTCGATCCTTCGACTCGCGAAGAAGCAACGGGGCGGTCTTCTCTCTGTGGCACTGTCTCGCGGATTGCTCCGGGTGGGTGTTACCCACCGCCCTGCCCTGTGGAGCCCGGACGTTCCTCGGTGCGGTTGCCCGCCACGCGACCGTCCGGCCGACCCGTTCGGATCCAGTCTACGAGTCCTTGCCGGCGTCTTCGGCGATGCGCAGGTCGAGCGGGACGTCGATCTCGAAGCCGGGGAACAGCCGCCGGGTCGCCGCATCGGCGCCCTCCCGGACGCACCGGGCCGCCTCGTCCGCGAGCTCGCGCGGGGCGTGCACGATCACCTCGTCGTGCAGGAAGAAGGCGAGATGGGCGCGCCGGGAGAACACCGGCCCCGATCTCTCGGCCGGCCTCTGCGCGTCGGGCAGGGCGGACAGGCGGTGCCGGATCTCGGCGAGCCAGAGCAGGGACCACTCCGCCGCCGTGCCCTGCACCACGAAGTTCCGGGTGAACCGGCCGCGGTCCCTCGCCCTGCTGCGCGCGAAGCGCTCGTCCGCGCCGTCGGCATCCGGGTCGCTCGCCCGGGACTGCGCCGTGGTCCAGGCCGCGTCAGGGCGGGGCGAGCTGCGTCCGAGGAGCGTCGAGACGACGCCGCCGTCCTCGCCCGTCTTCGCGGCGCCGTCGACGAGCGCCATCGCCCGCGGGAACACGCTGCGCAGGCGCGGCCCGAGCCGGCCGCTGGGACCGGTGGTGGCGCCGTACATCGCGCCCAGGACCGCGTACTTCGCCTCCTCCCGGGTCTGCACCGCGCCGGAGCGCACCACGCCCTCGTACAGATCCGCGCCCCGGGCCGCCGCCGCCATCGCCGAATCCTTCGACATCGCCGCGAGCACGCGCGGCTCCAGCTGCGCCACGTCCGCGCAGATCAGGATCCAGCCCTCGTCCGCGCGCACGGCGGGGCGCAGGCTCCGCGGGATCTGCAGCGCTCCTCCGCCGCTCGACGCCCACCGCCCGGTGACCACGCCGCCGGTCAGGTAGACCGGGCGGAACCGCTCCTCGTGCACCCACTCGGCCAGCCAGCCCCAGCCGTTCGCCGCATACAGGCGCGCGAGCTTCTTGTAGGCGAGCAGCGGCTCCACAACGGCGTGCTCGACCTCGCCCAGCTCCCACCGCGAGGTCGAGTCGACCAGGATCCCCGCACGACGCAGCGACTTCAGCAGCCGCGGCGGACTGTCCGGGTTCACCGACGGATCCTCCAGCGCCGCCCCGATCCGCGCCGCCAGCTCGGCCATCCGGACCGGGCGCGCGCCCGGCACCGGGCGAGGGCCGAGCGCCTCCCGGAGCAGTTCCTCGTGCACCGCGGTGCTCCACGGCAACCCCGCCGCCGTCATCTCCTCGGCGATCAGCGCGCCGGTGGACTCCGCGGCGCAGAGCAGGGCGAGACGGCTGTCGGGCGCATGCGTCAGGGCGTTCCGCTGCCGCGCGTACTCCGCCAGCAGCTCGTCGATCTCCGGGGCGCCGTCGCGCTCCTCGTGCAGGGAGAACAGCGCCGGCGTCTCCGCCCCCGCGAGCGGATCCGTCCGCACCCAGCGCGTCGATGCCGGCACCGGCGAGGCCAGGCTCGCCGTGTCGCGGAGGATCGCGTGACACAGCAGCAGATCGTGCGCGCGACGGATGCGCACGCCGGCGGCGAGCAGCGGCGGGTACGCGTCGCGCAGCGCGCGCACGACCCAGCGCGGGCGCGTCTCGGACTCCCAGGCGGCGACGGCGCTCGCCAGCTCCTGCGCGGCGATCTCCACGCGACCCTGCTCCGTCCCGTCCGGATCCAGGAGCACGGCGCACCAGCCGTGCGCGGATCCGCTCCGCCCGAGCACGATCTCGTGCGGGGGCCCGGGTTCGATCATGCCTTCGAATCTACGCGCCTCCGCGGACATCGCGTGACACGGCGCTTCCGGGCCCGCATCCGCGCCCGGGGCGTCGTGCCGCTCGGCCTCGTGTCCGCGTGTAACGGTGCGGAAACCCCGACGTCACCGATGCGGGCTAGCGTGGAGGGACCGGAGAGGAGACCCCCATGTCCGACGCATCGCCCTTCATCGCCCACAACGGCTTCGCCCTGCCCTCGCAGGGACTCGGCACCTACGGCTTCCGCGGGGAGGCGGGTGCGGACGCGGTCCGCGCGGGCATCGAGACCGGCTACCGGCTCATCGACTCCGCCTTCAACTACGAGAACGAGGGGGCCGTCGGCTGGGGCATCTCCGGCGCCGCCGTTGATCGCGGCGAGCTGATCGTGACCTCGAAGCTCGCCGGCCGCCACCACGCGAGGGACAAGGCGCTCGTGTCGATCGAGGAGAGCCGGTTCCGCCTCGGCGTGGACGCGATCGACCTGTTCCTCATCCACTGGCCGCTCCCCCGCCGGGACACCTACGTCGAGGCCTGGGCCGCACTCGTGGAGGCGCGCGAGCGCGGGCTGGTGCGGCAGATCGGCGTCTCGAACTTCCTGCCGGAGCATCTGGAGCGGATCGAAGACACCACCGGGGTCCGGCCCGTGGTGAACCAGCTCGAGCTGCATCCGCGGTTCCCGCAGCAGGAAGCGCTGGACTACCACCGTGAGCGCGGGATCATCACCGAGGCGTGGAGCCCGCTCGGCCGCGCCGGCGACATCCTGAAGGATCCCGCCATCGCCGCCGTCGCCGAGGCGCACCGGATCACGCCCGCGCAGGCGGTGCTGGCCTGGCATGCCGCCCGCGGCGTCGTGGCGATCCCGAAGGCCGCGTCGCCAGAGCATCAGGCACTGAACCTCGCCGCCGCGGACGTCCCGCTCACGGACGACGAGGTCACGCAGATCACCGCGCTGGGCCGACCGGACGGACGGCTGTGGGGCGCCGACCCCGCGACCCACGAGGAGTTCTGAGCACTCAGTCGGCCGCGGCGGCGGTGCCGCCCAGGCCGGACTCCTCGGTGCGGATCAGGATGCAGCCGCACTCCGGGCAGGACACGACCTCGTCGGCCGGGGCCTGGCGGATCGTGTTCAGGTCGGTGCCGGAGAGCACCATCCGGCACCCCTCGCAGGTGGCCCGCCGCAGCAGTGCCGCGCCGGCGGTGCGCCCCGCGCGGCGCTCGTATTCGGCCATCAGCGACGGCGAGACCGAGTCGACGAGCGCGGCGCGGTCGCGGGCCAGCTGCGCGCCCTCCGTGGTCGCCGCCGCGATCAGTCCCTTGGCCTCGGCGGTCAGCCGGGTGCCCTCGGCGACGGTCTCGTCGATGAGCGCCTGCTGCGCGGCGACCGCGGCGTCCGCCTCCTCGAGGCGCGCCATGAGCTCCAGCTCCGCGTCCTCCAGGTCGCTGATGCGGCGACCGAGACTCGCGATCTCCTGCTCGAGCGCGACCGCGTCCTTGGCGTTCTGCGTGGCCGCGAGCCGTGAGGCGTCGCGGTCGCGCCGCTGCACGGCGAGCGTCACGTCCGACTCGAGCCGCTTCAGCTCCGTCCGCACGTCGTCGCGCGCGCCGGAGAGCTCGGTGAGCTCGCGCAGCTGCCCCTGCCGCTGAGCCGAGAGCGCGTTGATCCGGTCCCCCTGCGCAGGATGCGTGCGGGCGTGCTCCACCCGCGCGATCCGGCGATCGATGTCGGCGATGTCGAGGAGCACGATCTGGTGCGCGGGGTTGGCTTTCACGCGATCAAACCTACGCCAGCGACGGCGGCGACGGCGTCAGAAGACCGTGCCGTCGAGGTAGTACCAGTCCCCGTCCTCGCGGACGAACCTGCTGCGCTCGCGGAGCACGCCGCGTCCGCCCGCATCGCGATGGATCGCCTCGAACAGCACCGTCCCCTCGACATCGAACGGGCCGCCCGCCTCCTTGTCCAGGACGTCGAGCCGCAGCCAGCGCAGCTCCGGGGCCAGGTCCACCCGCTCCGGGCGCGTGCGGGGGTGCCAGGATCGCCGCAGGTACGCGGCATCCCCGGTCGCGAACGCCGTGTAGCGCGAGCGCATCAGGCGCTCGGCGGAGGGTGCCGGCCGTCCGGCCAGGATCGGACCGCAGCAGGCGTCGAAGGCGTCGCCGCTGCCGCACGGACAGCGGTCCGCCGCCGCGCGAGACGCCACTCAGGCGCCCATCCGGCCGAGCGCCTCCGTCAGACGGCGCACGGTGCCGTCCACGTCCGCGAGCTTGTCCAGGCCGAACAGACCGATCCGGAAGGTCGAGAACGGTTCCCCCTCGCCGCAGTGCAGCGGCACGCCTGCGGCGATCTGCAGCCCCTCGGCACGGAAGCGCGCCCCGCTGCGGAGTCCCGGATCCGTGGTGTGCACCACCGCGACGCTCGGCGACGCGAACAGGTCGGCGGCGACCAACGGCAGGCCGTGCTCGGCGAGCACGGCGCGCACCCGGGTGCCCAGATCCCATTGCGCGGCACGCAGCTCCTCGAGGCCGCGGGCGCGGGTCTCCGCCATCAGGGCCGCGTTGTGCCGCAGCGTGTCCGTCGGCATCGTGGCGTGATACGGCGTGCGGCCCTCCTGGTACTCCTCGGCGATCCACAGCCAGCGGGCGAGGTCCATCGCGAAGCTCGACGAGGTGCGCGACAGCACCGCCTCGCGCCCGGCCTCCCCGAGCATCACGAACCCGGCACCGGGAGATCCGCTCCAGCCCTTCTGCGGGGCGCTGAGCAAGACGTCCACCCTGAGCTCGGCCATGTCCACCCAGAGCGCCCCCGACGCGATCGAGTCCAGCACGAGCAGACCGCCCACCTCGTGCACCGCGTCGGCGAGGGCGCGCACGTAGTCGTCGGGCAGCAGGATGCCGGCGGCGGTCTCCACGTGCGGCGCGAACACGATCTCGCTGCGCTGCGCGCGGATCGCGGCGACCACGTCGTCGATCGGCGCCGGCGCCCAGGCCGACTGCGCTGAGTCGTCCTCGGGGCGGGCGGCGCACACCACGACGTTCGGCGAGATGGCTCCCGCGTCGAGGATCTGCGACCAGCGATAGGAGAACAGCCCGTTGCGCACGACGAGGCACCGCCGCCCGGTCGCGAGCTGGCGCGCGACCGCCTCCATCGCGTACGTGCCTCCGCCGGGCACGATGGCAGCCGTGGCGGCGCGGTACGTCGTGCGCAGGCCGGACTGGATGCCCTGCATCACCTCGACGAAGGCCGCGGACATGTGGTTCAGGGAACGGTCGGTGAAGACCACCGAGTACTCCAGCAGGCCGCCGGGGTCGACATCATCGTGCGGAAGATCCATGCGCTCAGCCTGTCACACGGGGCCCCGCTAGGCTGGAGCGAGCGCGCCTATAGCTCAGTTGGTAGAGCACGTCCTTTACACGGATGTGGTCGGGAGTTCGAGTCTCTCTGGGCGCACTGTCACGTCGCAGCCGGCTGTGCCGCCCCGGCCGCCAGGAGGGATAGGCTGACTCCCGCGCGCTTTGTGCGGAGCCGACAAACGCTTCCCGCGTCGCATCCCGACTTCGTTGGCTCGACCAGCCAGACAGACGAAAGGCCCCCTGTGACTGTTCACGACCAGGATCCGTACTCCCAGGGCCCGCTCGACAGCGACCCCGAAGAGACCAGCGAATGGCAGCAATCGCTCGACGAGCTCGTCGACGCGAAGGGTCACGGCCGCGGCCGCGAGATCATGCTGAGCCTGCTGAAGCACTCCAAGGATCTGCACCTGGGCGTTCCGATGGTCCCGACCACGGACTACATCAACACGATCGCGCCGGAGAACGAGTCCGCCTTCCCGGGCGACGAGGACCTCGAGCGCCGCTACCGGCACTGGATCCGCTGGAACGCCGCGATCACCGTGCACCGCGCGCAGCGGCCCGGAATCGGCGTGGGCGGGCACATCTCCACCTACGCCTCGGCCGCCTCGCTCTACGAGGTCGGGCACAACCACTTCTTCCGCGGCCAGGACCACCCCTCCGGCGGCGACCAGATCTTCTACCAGGGCCACGCGTCGCCGGGCATGTACTCCCGCGCCTTCCTCGAGGGCCGCCTGAGCGAGGCCCAGCTCGACGCGTTCCGCCAGGAGAAGTCCGGCGCCCCGAACGGCCTGCCCTCCTACCCGCACCCGCGGATGATGCCGGAGTTCTGGCAGTTCCCGACCGTGTCGATGGGCCTCGGCCCGATCAACGCGATCTACCAGGCGATGACGAACAAGTACCTCGCCAACCGCGGCATCAAGGACAACGACTCGCACGTCTGGGCCTTCCTCGGCGACGGCGAGATGGACGAGGTCGAGTCGCGCGGTCAGCTCCAGGTCGCGGCGAACGAGGGTCTGGACAACCTCACGTTCGTGATCAACTGCAACCTGCAGCGCCTCGACGGTCCCGTGCGCGGCAACGGCAAGATCATCCAGGAGCTGGAGAGCTTCTTCCGCGGCGCCGGCTGGAACGTCATCAAGGTCGTCTGGGGCCGCGAGTGGGACGACCTGCTCGCCCGCGACACCGACGGCGCGCTGCTGAACCTGATGAACGTCACGCCCGACGGCGACTATCAGACCTACAAGGCCGAGAGCGGCGCCTACGTGCGCGAGAACTTCTTCGGCCGCGACGAGCGCGCGCTCGCCCTGGTCAAGGACTACTCCGACGACGACATCTGGCACCTGCGCCGCGGTGGCCACGACTACCGCAAGGTGTACGCGGCCTACAAGGCGGCCATGGAGCACAAGGGCCAGCCCACCGTCATCCTCGCCAAGACCGTCAAGGGCTACGGCCTGGGTCCGCACTTCGAGGGCCGCAACGCGACCCACCAGATGAAGAAGATGACGCTGGACGACCTCAAGCTGTTCCGCGACACCATGCACATCCCGATCTCGGACGCGCAGCTCGAGGCCGACCCGTACCGCCCGCCGTACTACCACCCGGGACAGGACGACGAGACGATCCAGTACATGCTGGAGCGCCGCCGCGAGCTGGGCGGCTTCCTGCCCGAGCGGCGCGCCACGCACGTGAGCCTGAACCTCCCCGAGGACAAGGACTACGCGCTGCCGAAGAAGGGATCCGGCAACCAGGAGGTCGCCACGACCATGGCGTTCGTGCGCATGGTCAAGGACCTGATGCGGGTCAAGGGCTTCGGCGAGCGGATCGTCCCGATCATCCCGGACGAGGCGCGCACGTTCGGCATGGACGCGTACTTCCCGACCGCGAAGATCTACAACCCGAACGGGCAGAACTACACCGCGGTCGACCGGGAGCTGCTGCTCGCCTACAAGGAGAGCCCGCAGGGCCAGATCATGCACGTCGGGATCAACGAAGCGGGGGCCGCGGCGGCGTTCACCGCGACGTCGACGGCGTACTCCACGCACGGCGAGCCTCTCATCCCGATCTACATCTTCTACTCGATGTTCGGCTACCAGCGCACCGGCGACGCGTTCTGGGCCGCGGGCGACCAGATGGGCCGCGGCTTCATCATCGGCGCCACGGCGGGACGCACGACGCTGACCGGTGAGGGCACGCAGCACGCGGACGGCCAGTCGCCGCTGCTCGCCTCGACCAACCCCGCCACGCTCGTCTACGACGCGGCGTACGGCTACGAGGTGTCGCACATCGTGCAGGCCGGCATCGAGCAGATGTACGGCCCTGGACCCGACGGCAACGGCCACCCGGATCCGAACGTCATGTACTACCTGACGGTGTACAACGAGCCGATGCGGATGCCCGCGGAGCCTTCGGATGTGGACGCCGAGGGCATCCGCAAGGGCCTGCACCGGATCTCGGTCGGCGAGGGCGACGGACAGCGCGTTCAGCTGCTCGCCTCCGGCGTCGGGGTGCCGTGGGCCATCGAGGCGCAGGGTCTGCTCCGCGACGACTGGGGCGTGGCCGCCGACGTGTGGTCGGTCACCTCGTGGACCGAGCTGCGCCGCGACGGCCTCGCCGCTGACGAGCACAACTTCCTGCACCCCGACGAGGAGCCGCGCACGGCCTACCTGACGGCCAAGCTGAGGGACGCCCAGGGGCCGTTCATCGCCACCAGCGACTACATGCACGCCGTGCAGGACCAGATCCGGCAGTGGGTCCCCGGCGCGTACTACACGCTGGGAGCCGACGGCTTCGGCTTCGCGGACACCCGCGCCGCGGCCCGTCGCTTCTTCAAGATCGACGGTCCGTCCATGGTCGTCCGCGCCCTGCAGGCGCTCGCGGACGAGGGCAGGATCGATCGCTCCGTCGTCGGCCAGGCCATCGCGAAGTACGACCTGTACAACGTCAACGCGGGCACGAGCGGGAATGCGGGCGGCGAGAGCTGATCCCCTGACCGCGCGATGAGCACACCCCCGGAGATGACCAAGCAGGAGACGCTGGCGTGGTTGCGCCGCATCTCCGGAGACCTCGCCACGGCGACGCTGCAGCGCCTCGAGGACTCACTGCCCTGGTACGCCGAGATGCCGCCGGCCCGACGGTCCGCCGTCGGGCTGGTGGCGCAGGCGGGCATCACCTCGTTCATCCAGTGGTACGACGACCCGACCTCGACGCCGTGGATCGCGGCGGACATCTTCGCGGCGGCGCCGCGAGAGCTGCTGCGCAGCGTGAGCCTGCAGCAGACGCTGCAGCTCATCCGGGTCACGGTCGAGGTGACCGAGGAGCGGGTCGCCGGCAAGGGCGGTCACCTCCGCGACGCCATCCTGCTGTACTCGCGCGACGTCGCCTTCGCGGCCGCGGATGTGTACGCCCGCGCCGCGGAGGCCCGCGGCCTCTGGGATGCACGGCTCGAGGCGCTCGTGGTCGACTCGATCCTCACCGGCGAAGCCGACGAGGAGCTGCCCAGCCGGATCGCCGCGCTGGGATGGCACGGTCATGGCGAGGTGTGCGTGATCGTCGGCACCACGCCGCCGCAGTTCGACGTCGACCAGGTGCGCCGCACGGCCCGCAAACTCGCGGTCGACGTGCTGATCGGCGTGCAGGGATCCCGCCTGGTCCTGGTGATCGGGCGCGCCAAGCTCGAGAGCCGCGACGACGACGGCCCCGAGCAGGACGAGGTGTCCTTCACCGACATGGCCCGCACGCTGGAGCCCTCGTTCGGCCCCGGCTATGTCGTCGTCGGTCCTGCCGTGGCGGCCCTCGTGGACGCCGGTCAGAGCGCCAGGGCCGCCCTGGCCGGTTTCGCCGTCGCACGCGCCTGGCGCGGCGCCCCGCGGCCGGTGGACGCGGACGAGCTGCTCCCGGAGCGCGCGATCGCCGGGGATCCGCTGGCCAAGCAGACGCTCATCGAGCGCGTGTTCCGCCCGCTGCACGACCACTCCACGGACCTCGTGACGACGCTGTGGAGCTACCTCGACAACGGCCGGTCGCTCGAGGCCACCGCCCGCGAGCTCTTCGTGCACCCGAACACCGTGCGCTACCGGCTGAAGCGGATCAGCGAGGTGATCGGCTGGGATGCGACCGGCCCCCGCGAGGCGTTCATCCTGCAGACCGCCCTCGTGCTGGGCACGATCGGCATCGCCGACCCGGTCCGTCGCGGCCTGCGCCCTCGTCGGCTGCGCTGACCCGCTGTGTGCACTGCACAACCGATCTGCGGATACTTGTGAGGGTTGTGCCACCGATGACGGCGAATCGTTGGCAGACTGGACCTGTGATCGTCTACGCCTGCCCCGGACAGGGTTCCCAGACCCCCGGCTTCCTCTCCCCCTGGCTCGAGCTCGACGGCGTCGCCGAGGATCTCGCGGCGTATTCGGACGCCGCGGAGGTCGATCTCGTGACGCACGGCACGGTGTCGGACGCCGACACGATCCGTGACACCAGGATCGCCCAGCCGCTGATCGTGGCCGCCTCGCTCATCGCCATGAACGCGCTCGAGGACCGCGCGGGCCGTGTTCCCGACGGGATCGCTGGGCACTCGGTCGGCGAACTGGCCGCCGTCGTCGGCGCCGGCGTGATCCCCGCCGAGACCGCGATGCGCCTGGTCGGCATCCGCGGGCGCGCGATGGCCGATGCGGCGGCGAAGACGCCCACCGGCATGAGTGCGATCCTCGGCGGAGACGAGGAGGCCGTGCTCTCCCTCCTCGCCGACCTCGACCTCACCCCCGCGAACTACAACGGCGGCGGCCAGATCGTCGCGGCCGGTGCACTGCCCGCGCTCGCGGCGCTGGCCGAGGCTCCGGTGCGCGGGTTCCGCGTGATCTCGCTGCAGGTCGCCGGCGCCTTCCACACCCGCTACATGGCCTCCGCCGTCGCCGCGCTGCGCGACGCGATCGCCGACGTCGAGCATGCCGATCCGCGCGTGCCGCTGTGGACCAACAAGGACGGCTCCCTCGTGCCCGACGGCGCGACCGCGCTGGAGAACCTGGTCACCCAGGTCGCCTCGCCGGTGCGCTGGGACCTGTGCATGGCCTCCTTCGCCGACAACGGCATCACGGGACTGATCGAGCTCACCCCTGCGGGCGCGCTGACCGGGCTCGCCAAGCGCGGACTGCGCGGCGTACCCGCCGTCGCCGTGAAGACCCCCGACGACCTCGACGCGGCCGTGGAGCTGCTGAACGGCGCCCCGAACGGAGAAGCAGCATGACCACGCTCAAGCAGGCCACCGGCCCCGCGCACACCCGCATCTACTCGGTCGGCGCCGCCCGCGGCGAGAACGCCGTTCCCAACGACGACCTGATCGGGCCGATCGACTCGAGCGACGAGTGGATCCGCCAGCGCACCGGCATCGTCACGCGCACCAGGGCCGTCCCGGAGACCGACGCGATCGACCTCTCCACGGCCGCCGCGGTCGAGGCGATCGAGAAGTCCGGAGTCGCCCCCTCCGACATCGACGTGGTGATCGTGGCCACGATCAGCAACCCCAAGCAGACGCCCTCTGTGTCCGCGATCGTCGCGGACCGCGTGGGCGCGAACCCGGCCGCCGCGTACGACATCAACGCCGCGTGCGCCGGCTACGCGTACGCGGTCGCCCAGGCCGACGCGCTCATCCGCGCAGGCGCGGCGCGGCACGCGCTGGTCATCGGTGCGGAGAAGCTCTCCGACATCGTCGACCCGGCCGACCGCAGCATCTCGTTCCTGCTCGGCGACGGCGCGGGAGCGGTCGTGATCGGCCCGAGCGACACCCCCGGCATCTCGGCCACGGTGTGGGGTTCTGACGGCTCCAAGGCGGACGCCGTGGGCATGAACCACACCCTCACGGACTTCCGCGACGGCAAGGCGCCGTGGCCGACGCTGCGCCAGGAGGGCCCCACCGTGTTCCGCTGGGCCGTCTGGGAGATGGCGAAGGTCGCGAAGCAGGCGCTCGAGCAGGCCGGGATCGAGGCGTCCGACCTCGCCGCGTTCATCCCGCACCAGGCCAACATGCGCATCGTCGACGAGTTCGCCAAGCAGCTCAAGCTGCCCGAGACGACCGTGATCGCCCGCGACATCGAGACCACCGGCAACACGTCGGCCGCGTCGATCCCGCTCGCCACGCACCGTCTGCTGCAGGAGCACCCCGAGCTCAGCGGCGGCCTGGCGCTGCAGATCGGCTTCGGCGCCGGTCTCGTGTTCGGCGCGCAGGTCGTCGTGCTCCCCTGACCGGGCGCCCGCGACTCCTAGACTGTTCACCGGTCCGAAACCACCCCATAGAAAGAGGAAATCATGGCTTTCAGCAACGACGAGGTCCTCGCCGGCCTGGCAGAGCTCATCACCGACGAGACCGGCATCGACGCCTCGGAGGTCGCTCCGGAGAAGTCCTTCACGGACGACCTGGACATCGACTCGATCTCGATGATGACGATCGTCGTCAACGCGGAGGAGAAGTTCGGCGTGACCATCCCCGACGACGAGGTCAAGAACCTCAAGACCGTCGGTGACGCCGTGAACTTCATCGTCGCCGGCCAGGAGTGACATCTGCGGATGCCACCCCCGCATCTCGCGGGGCGTGGCATCCTCCGGCTCCGCCTCCCCCAACGCTCCCTGTGAAGGAACACGCATGACCAAGCGCATCGTCGTCACCGGCATCGGCGCCACGTCCGCCCTGGGCGGCACCGCCCCGGAGAACTGGGCGAACCTGCTCGCCGGGGTCTCCGGCACGCACACCCTGAAGCACGACTGGGTCGAAGAGCACCAGCTCCCGGTGACGTTCGCTGCCGAGGCCTCCGTCCGCCCGGAGGAGGTCCTGCCGCGGCATGAGGCCAAGCGGCTCGACCCGTCCGTGCAGTTCGGGATGATCGCCGCGCGCGAGGCCTGGGAGGACGCGGGCGCGCCCGACGTCCCCGCTGAGCGTCTCGGCATCGACTGGGCCACCGGGATCGGCGGCCTGTGGACGCTGCTCGACGCCTGGGACACGCTGCGCGAGAAGGGCCCGCGCCGGGTCATGCCGCTCACGGTTCCGATGCTCATGCCGAACGCGGGCGCCGGCAACCTCTCCCTGCACTTCGGCGCGAAGGCCTTCGCCCGCACCGTGGTGAGCGCGTGCGCCTCCAGCACGGAGTCGATCGCGAACGCCTACGAGCATCTGCAGGACGGTCTGGCCGACGTCGTGATCGCCGGCGGCGCGGAGTCCGCGATCCACCCGATCACGATGGCCGCGTTCGCGTCGGCGCAGGCGCTGTCCCGCCGCAACGACGACCCGGAGCACGCCTCCCGTCCCGGCGCGATCGATCGTGACGGCTTCGTCATGGGCGAGGGCGGCGCGGCGCTCGTGCTCGAGACGCTCGAGCACGCGCAGGCCCGCGGCGCCAAGATCTACGCCGAGCTCGTGGGCGGCGGCGTCTCCGCCGACGCGTACCACATCACCGCGAACGACCCGAGCGGCGCCGGCGCCACCCGCGCCGTGCAGGAGGCGCTCGCCCAGGCGGGCGCCGCGCCCGACGAGGTCACGCACATCAACGCGCACGCCACGTCCACCCCGGTCGGCGACCCGAACGAGTACGAGGCGCTCAAGAACGTGTTCGGCTCGCGGATCGACGACATCCCGGTGTCGGCGACCAAGGCGTCCACCGGGCACCTGCTCGGCGGCACCGGCGCGCTCGAGGCCGTGTTCACGATCCTCGCACTGCGCGACCGGGTGGCGCCGCCCACCATCAACATGACGGAGCCGGATCCGGCGGTGCCGTTCAAGCTGTCCGGCGAGCCGCAGCCGCTGGGCGACGGGCCGCAGCTCGCGATCAGCAACTCCTTCGGCTTCGGCGGGCACAACGCCGTGGTCGCGTTCCGCTCCTACGACGGCTGATCGCCGCCGCAGAGGACCGCCGCACGAGAATCNTCTTCGACGCGGTCCGGGGCGATTCTCTTCCTGTTCTGTTATCTCTCCGGCCGGGACCGGGGATTCGCTTTCTCGGGTTCCGGGTCCCTGCTCTCCGACCCCCGATAATCGCGCCTCCTCCGGTCCTCGTCCCTTCGTGCGACCCGATCCGGTCCCTCACCCTGTCGCAGGTCCGAATCGGATCACACGAGTCCTCTCCGGCGGCTCATCCCACCCGCCAGCGCAGCGGCTCATCCGACCTTGTGCAGCCAGACCACGCGGGCGTCGTCGCTCGCATGGCGGAACGGCTCGAGCTCCTCGTCCCACGCGGTGCCGAGGGCCACGTCCAGCTCGCGCTGCAGTTCCACGGCGCTGCCCGCGGCGATCTCCATCGCGTAGCGGATCCGGTCCTCGCCGATCACGATGTTGCCCGCGGCGTCGGTCTGCGCGTAGTGCACCCCGAGGTCGGGCGTGTGCAGCCAGCGTCCGCCGTCGCTGCGCGGCGTGGGGTCCTCGGTCACCTCGAAGCGGAGGTGCTCCCAGCCGCGGATCGCGGTCGCCAGAGCGGCGCCCGTTCCTGCCGGGCCGTCCCAGTAGAACTCCGCCCGGCGGGCGCCCTCGAGCACGGGCTGCTCCGACCACTCGAAGTTGACGGCGCGCCCGATAGCGCGTCCGACCGCCCATTCCAGGTGCGGGCAGAGCGCGCGCGGTGCGGAGTGGATGTACACCACTCCGCGTGCTTGTGCTGTCGCCATGGGTTTCTCCGTTTCATCAGGTGCGTCTTCCCCTACGACCTGATCCGCGAAGCACGGCGGTATGCGGTTATGCGCCCATTCTCACCGATCCTCAGGGAAATCACAACCGTGTAACTCATTGCGAAAAGGAAACGGTCCCCGGCGCCGCAGCACCGGGGACCGTCTAGGGCCTTCCGTCGGATCGAGGGTCCGAGGAGGATCAGGCCTCGCTCATCGCGATCTTCTCCTTCTGACCCTTCGCGGCGTAGTACGCGGCGCGGGCGGCGTCGCGACGCGCCTGCTCCTCGTAGCCGGCGTCCAGGATCGCCTGGTCCACCGGGTAGTTCTCGACCTCGTCCGTGCCGTGGTACTTCTCGATGTAGGCGTCCAGCTCGGGTCCCGAGGTCCACGATGTGATCAGGCAGTAGCGCGGCTCGGTGCCGTTGTGCGTCGCCGCATGCCACAGTCGCTGCGTGTCGACGATCAGCTGCGCGCCGGCCGGGAGGGCGATGCGGTACTCGACGCTCGGGTCGGTGCGGTTCTCGCGCAGGACGAAGTAGCTGTCCTTGTCGTCGGAGAGGTTGAAGAAGCCGCGCACGACCCAGCCGGTGCCGTCCGGGTTCAGGCGGTTGTTGTCGTCCTGGTGCAGGTTGTAAAGGCACTCGCCGTAGGGCGTGGGCTGCAGCTCGATCACGCGGCAGCGGCCGACGTTGGCGCCCGGCTCCTGCGCGCGGCGCGTGAGGTTCGGCGCCTTGGCGACCTGAGACGGGATCCAGACGCCGTCCTTGTCCGTGCGCGGCGGCACGTGGTTCCAGAAGCCGTTGCACTCGATCTCGCCCTTGGCGGATGCGAGAGGCGCGAAGCGGGTGTCGCCGGAGGACTTCCAGTCGTTGTACTCGATGTCGAGCCACTCCTTGGGGTCGAGCTCCTGGTTGTAGCTGTCGAGGACGACGAATCCCTTGTCCTCGAGCGCGGCGGACTTGATGTATGCCATGAGCGAGTCATGTCCTTTCATAAGGGGCCAGCACGTTTTAACAGGCCCTTCTTAGGACAGCCTAACAGCGGCTCCTGGCGCGCCCCTGGAGGTGCGGCCGTGAATATCCGGCCCCGGATCGCGCGCAAATAGACTGGAGCGGCACGCCACCGATCCGAGGAGCAGCACAGCAGCATGAGCACGGCCACCAACGTCGAGGCAAACGCAGTCAGCACGATCGAGTGGCTCTCCGAGGACTCCACGACCATCGTCGTGCCGGTGTACCAGCGGCAGTACCGCTGGGACATCGGCGGCTGCGAGAAGCTGCTGAGCGACATCCGCGCCGTGTCCGACGAGGACGACGCGCACCGCCATTTCATCGGCTCGATCCTCTCCGCCGAGGACGAGGCGCATCCCGAGGCCGACCTCGTCCTGATCGACGGCCAGCAGCGCGTCACCACGCTCATGCTGCTGATCGCCGCGCTGCACCATTCGGTGCGTGACACGGATCCGGCCCTCGCCGCCCAGCTCCAGCGCGTGATCGTCCGCGCCGACGATCCGGACCGCACCCGGCTGCGCCCGCACGACGCGTGGGCTGACCTGTTCGAGTCGGTCGTGCTGGACCGGGGCACGACGCAGGAGTCGCGCTTCGACGACAACTACGCGTTCTTCCGCTCCCAGGTGCACGCCGACGAGGCCCCGCGGATCTGGCGCGGTCTGCAGAAGCTCGAGCACGTCTCGATCACGCTCGGACCCGCCGCCAACGCGCAGCAGATCTTCGAGAGCCTGAACTCGACCGGCGAGCCGCTGCGCGATCACGAGCTGATCCACAACTACGTGCTCATGGGCCTCTCCCACGGCGAGCAGGAGCGGGTCGAGGAGGAGTACTGGCTGCCGATCGAGCACAACACGGGCGAGGCGATCGGCGCGTTCTGGCGGCACCTGCTGATCATGACGACCGGCCGCGAGGTGACCGTCGACGGCGAGCACGGCGTGTACGGCGCGTTCCGGCGCGAATTCCCCGGCACGGGGCTGGACGATCTGCGCCGGCACGCGCAGGTGTGGCGTGAGTTCTCCGACATCTACCGGGTGCTGCTGGATCCCGCGCAGGAGCAGGATCCGGAGATCCGCCGTCAGCTCGGGTACGTGAACACGTTCGGCCGCTCGACCTACCCGCTCGTGCTGAGTGCGTACCGCGACCACCAGCTGGGCGCGATCGGCAAGGACGAGCTGATCCTCACCCTCGAGCGGATCCAGTCGCTGCTGCTGCGCCGGACGATCGTCGGCATCCCGAACGACCGCCTGATCGCGCGGCTGTGCCGGGCCCGCGCGCAGGGGCCCGAGGCGCTCCGCAGGGCGTTCGCGCGGATCACCCCCTCGGACGAGCGGGTGCGGGTGGCGCTGAAGTTCACCGACCTGCCGCACGCGCTGTACGTGCTCGGCCGCATCCAGGACGTCGCGGATCCCGCCGGCTTCGATGTGGAGCACCTCGTGCCGCCGGCCCCGTACGACGCGTGGTCGGGAGACGGCGTCCGGCTCTGGAGCGAGTACAGCGAGGACGAGCAGAACAGCCACCGCGCCCTGGCCGGCACCCTCGGCAACCTCACTCTGCTCGAGCAGCCGCTCGCCGAGCGCGTGTTCGGTGCGTCCTTCCCCGACAAGCGCGAGGCGTACCTGCGCAGCCGCGTCGACGAGAACTCGGCGCTCGCGGGTCTCGGCTCCTGGGGGACCGCGGCGATCGCCGAGCGCACCGCCGCCCTGACCGACGCGTTCGTGACGATCTGGCGCCGTCCTGGCCTCGCCGAGATCGACGACGACGGACTCACGCCGGTGCTGGACGCGGTCCGCCGGCGCGGCTGGCCGACCGGCTGGGAGCGCGAGTTCGACTACGTCGAGTACCGCGGAGAGCACTGGGAGGTGTACGACGTGAAGCACCTGTTCAACCGCGTGTTCCACCGCGGCTGGACGGACACCCGTCAGGACCTGCTGGCCTACAGCGCGAAGAACGGCGGTCCGATCTACGATGCGAAGGCGTGGAACGGCCCGTGGGACGAGCTTGATGAGGCCCACTTCCTCTACATGGGGTGGGACTCGAAGTACATGATGGGAGCGGTGCAGGGCCTGCTCGAGGAGTCCGGCCTGGCCGCCGAAGTGTTCGTGAAGTACTCCTACATCGGGAACGTGATGTGATGACGACGATCTCCGCAGCCCCTGTCGTGCGCCGCCGGATGATGGACCTCACGCTCGAGGAGCACGCTCTCACCGTGCCGCTGGTGTGGTCGGACTCGGCCGACACCCGCACGATCGACGTGTTCGCGTCGGTCGTGACCCGCGAGGGCGGGGAGGGTCTCCCCTACCTCGTGTTCCTGCAGGGAGGACCGGGATCCGAGGCGCCGCGCGCGCTGCACGCTCCCTCCTCCCCCGCCTGGCTGGATCAGGCGCTGGCGCACTATCGCGTGGTCATGATCGACTAGCGCGGCACCGGCCGCTCCACCCCGGTCGGCGACACGATCCTGGACCGCGGCGCGGACGCCGTCGCGGAGCATCTCACGCATCTGCGGGCGGACGCGATCGTGCGCGACTGCGAGGCCCTCAGGGAGCACCTGGGCGCGGCCCGCTGGAATGTGCTCGGCCAGTCCTTCGGAGGTTTCACCACCCTCGCCTACCTGTCCACGGACGCGGGATCCCTGGATCGCGTCTACGTCACCGGCGGACTGAGCACGCTCACCCGCACCCCGGACGAGGTCTACGCGCTCTGCTACGACAAAATGCGCGCCGCGTCGGAGCGCTACTACCGGCGCTTCCCCGAGCACCGCGACCGGATGCGTCGCCTCGTGGACCTCGCCGCAGCCGGCGGCATCGTCCTTCCCGGCGGCGAGGTGGTGTCGCCCTCGCGGCTGCGCTCCGTGGGCTCCGTGCTCGGCACGAACGACGGCTGGCAGACGCTGTGGCAGCTGCTGGAGCGGGATCCGTCCACGAACGCGTTCCGGTACGACCTCGCCGACGCCTTGCCGTTCGGCGGCCGCAACCCGCTCTACTACGTCTTCCACGAGTCCAGCTATGCGAGCGGGCACGCCACCCGGTGGTCGGCAGAGCGCGTGGAGCCCGCGGACTTCGCCGAGGATGTGACGCTGTTCACCGGTGAGCACATCCGCGCCGACTGGACCGAGACCGTGCCGGCGTTCCAGCCGTGGCGCGAGGTCGCCCTGACGCTCGCGGAGCACGTCTGGCCGGTGATCTACGATCCGGCCGCGATCGCCGCTTCCGGAGCCCGCGGCGCAGCGAGCGTGTACGTGAACGACGTGTACGTTCCGCTCGAGTTCTCGCTCGAGACGGCAGCGCTCATGCCGGAGCTGCGCCTCTGGATCACGAGCGAGCACGAGCACAACGGCCTGCGCTCCGGGCCGGTGCTGGAGCGCCTCATCGGACTCGCGCACGACCGTCGGATCCGATAGCGGCTCGCCGCCGACCCGTCAACCCCGTGGCACTGGGTTCGGACGCGTGCGACGGTGGGGCCTTCGACCAGACAGGAGGAGGTGCTCCCATGAGTGCAGCTGATGACGCCAAGCACAACGCCGAGAAGGCGGGCGGCAAGATCAAGGAGGGCGTCGGCAAGGTCACCGACGACGAGAAGCTCGAGAACGAAGGCCGCCTGGATCAGGCGAAGGCCGATCTGAAGAAGGCCGGCGACCACGTCAAGGACGCATTCGACGAGTGACCGGGCGCGCGAAGGGGGTGGCGGGTTCTTCCCGCCACCCCCTTCTCGTGCGTCACCTGGGGGAATCGACGACGACGTCAGGGGGCGCGGTTGCCCGTCATCGACCGGATCAGCCACGCGATCACCGCGAGAACCAGCAGAACGAGGCCGACCCAGAGCAGGAAGTTCAGGGACTGCACGAATCCACCGGTGATGGCCAGGATGATAGCGATCACGATGATGACGATGAAGAGGATGTTCATGACGGACTCCTTCGACAGGTCGCGGGTGCGACAGTGGAATCACGCTATGGCGCCCGGGTCTCCACGGCGAGGGGCTTGACGCAGGACTCCGGATTGTGCCACGGGCTCTCCGCCGGGTTCACGGGCTTCCCGCCCAACCGGGCGCCGAGGACCCGCCAGGCGCGATGGCCCGTCCGGGCCGCGTCGGCGGGCGGATGGAGATCGCCCGGCCGACCCTTCGCGGGAGAGAAGGAGAGCCTGAGTGGGGCGGGTCGGACTTGAACCGACGATCGTTGGGTTATGAGCCCACTGCCTTAACCAGCTTGGCCACCGCCCCGGACTCTCGAGAATACCGGGTGCGATGGGGCGTCTCCGCTCAGGCCGGGGTCGCGCCGCGGTGGGTTCCGACGTGACCGCGGTAGATGCGGGCGTTGGTGCGGAGCCCCTCGCGCTCGGCGGCCGTGAGCTCGCGGCGCACCTTCGCCGGGACGCCCGCGACCAGGGATCCGTCCGGCACCTCGGTGCCGCCGAGCACCAGGGCCCCGCCGGCGATGAGGCACTCGGATCCGATCACCGCGCCAGAGAGCAACACGGCCCCCATGCCGATCAGCGAGCCGTCGCCGATCGTGCAGCCGTGCACGACCGCGTTGTGCCCGATCGACACGTCGTCCCCGATCACCACCGGATGCCCTTCGTCCACGTGCACCGACACGTTGTCCTGCGCGTTGCTGCCCCGGCCGATCGTGATCGTGTCGGAGTCGGCCCGCAGCACCGCGTTGTACCAGACGCTGGAGCCCTCGCCGACGGTCACGGCGCCGATCACGCGCGCACCCGCGGCCAGGTAGGCCGAGGCGTCGATCTCGGGCGTGCGGCCGGGCAGGGACAGGACAGTGGCTTCTGCGCTCATGAGGCGACTCTAATCCGGCCTCGCCCTGCTAGCCGGCCAGCCCCATGGCCTTCTTCAGCGCGGCGGTGTACTGCGGGGCGAGCGTGTTCACGAACGTCACGGTCAGGTGGTCCTGATCGCGGTAGATGTCCGCTCCCCCGACCACGGCGCGGCAGTCCTGCGTGTCGCAGTACACGTCGGTGAAGTCGAGCAGGGTCACGTCCTTCGCGCCGGCCGCCGCCTCGCGCAGCGGATCCTTCTCGGTCAGCACGTCGGATCGAGCGCCGTCGCAGGAGCTCTGCGCACGGGTGCGCAGGCACTTGTTCGGATCGGTCTCCCACACCGGGTTGTCGACGACGGTCACGACCGGCGTGCCCTTGGCGGTCTGCGTGGCCCAGGCGTCCCTGTAGCCCGCGACCGCGGCCGCATTAGAGGACGCGTGGCCGTTCGCCGCATAGGGGGTCGTGGACAGCGCGGCGGTGAAGATCACGTCGAAGTGCTTCTGCTGCAGCTTGTGCGCGACAGCCGCGCGGTACTGCGTGCAGGCGTCGCCGAACGCGCCGCCGGTCGACAGCGGCGTGGTGTTCCACGGGCAGGCGCCCTTGAAGAACGTGGTGAGGTGCCAGCCCTCCCTCTCGGCGATCCCCTGGAACGTCGTGAGCAGCTGGAAGGCGTGGCTGTCGCCGATCAGCGCCACCTGCTTCGCCGCGGGATCCTTCGAGCCGAACTCGCAGGACACCGCACGCGCGTCGTTGAGCTGGACGAAGCAGTCCGACTCGCTGGGCCGGTCGACGCCGGCGAAGCCCGGGGCGGGCAGGATCTCGTCGGTCTTCTTCCCCGCGCAGGACCGGTCGAGCACGACGGCCGCACCGAAGCAGGTCGGCGGGTCCGCCCGCAGCTGCGCGATCGCCGTCACGCCGGCATCGTAGGTCGACGCGTTCGCCGCCCAGCCGGCGCCGGACACCCCCGCGACGACCACCATCGCCGCCAGCGCCGCCCACAGCGACACTCGGGGCCGCCGCGCGGTGAGCGGCTTCCAGGTGCGGGCGGGATCCTCGACGAAGCGCTTGGTGAGCCAGGCGAGCACGAAGCAGATCGCGACGAGGGCGATCCGGTGGTAGATCGTAAGGCCCCAGAACGGCACCGACGGCGCCATGATGATCAGCGGCCAGTGCCAGAGGTACAGGCTGTACGAGATGTCGCCGGTGAAGCGCATGGGACGGATCGCCAGGATCCGCGTCGGGTACCACCATCTCTGCGTGTTCGAGGCGGAGATCACCGCCGCGGCCGCGACGGTCGGGATGGCGGCCATGTAGCCGGGGAACGGCGTCTGCCCGTCGAAGCGGTAGATCACCACGAGGAGGACGATGATGCCGGCCCAGCCGAGGATGAAACTGCCGACCGCGTTCTGCACGCGCAGCCGGGGCACGAGCGCCAGCACGGCGCCGACGCCGAACTGCCACATCCGCCCGAACGTCACGAAGTACGCGGGAGCCGGGTTGGTCAGCGTGTAGACCACGCAGAACACGAACGAGGCGACCGAGACGATGCCGATCGCGATGGCGGCGGCGCGCAGCCGGGAGCCGCGGAAGTACTTCACCGCGATCCATGCCGCCAGCAGCATGATCAGGGGCCAGAGCACGTAGAACTGCTCCTCGAGCGACAGCGACCAGTAGTGCTGAACCATGGTCGGGTCGCCGGAGTGCGCGAGGTAGTCGGCCGAGTTCAGGGCGAGATACCAGTTCTCCACGTAGAACGTCGAGGCGACGATCTCCTTGAGCTGCGCGGGCAGCTGCGAGATCGGCGAGAGCAGCGGCACCGAGGCCACGATCGCGCTGAACAGCAGCACGAGCAGCGACGCCGGCAGCAGACGCCGGGCGCGGCGCGCCCAGAAGCGGCCGAGGTCCACCCTGCCCGTCGCGTCCAGCTCGCGGGCGAGGTGGGCGGTGATCAGGAACCCCGAGATCACGAAGAAGATGTCGACGCCGACGTATCCGCCGCTCAGGCGTCCGGGCCAGAAGTGGTAGAGCACCACGGCGAGCACGGCGATGGCACGCAGGCCCTGCACGTGCGGGATGAAGTTCGCCCCGACCTTGCTCGTCGCCGGCGCGGCGGCCGAGGTGCGGGAACGGCGCAGAGCCGCACGGGAGGAGGTACCTGCTGAAGCCACCAGACGAAGGTATCCCGGATCCGCCGCTCTTCCCGCCCTCCACGCGGCGATGAGGCCGATCCGGGAAGGCAAACCTTGCCGAAACGGCGTGTGATCTGCGGGTTAGCGTTGCCTCAGCTTGCTTGCGGAACATTCTGCGCTGAGTAGCGTTGTGACAGGACACCCCACCGGAACCAGCCGATGTCATCGAGGAGACACACATGAGCAGCACCGACGCCGTCACCACCACCTCCGTCGACCCGACCGTCGCCGCCGGCGCCGCGCAGTTCCTCACCCCGGTCGTGCTCGGCCTGCAGGCGCTCACGCTGAACGGGAAGCAGGCACACTGGCACGTGCGCGGCGCGAACTTCGTCGGCGTGCACGAGCTGCTCGACACGATCGTCGACCACGCCGGAGACTTCGCCGACACCGCCGCAGAGCGCATCGTGGCCCTCGGCCTGCCGATCGACGCCCGTGCCTCCGTCGTGGCCGAGAAGACGACCGCGACGAGCGTGCCCGCCGGGTTCACCGACTCGAACGACCTGGTCCGTGCCGTGATCGCCGACATCGATGCGATCCTCGTCGACGTCAAGGCCGCGGTCGAAGGCCTCGACGAGATCGACCTCACCAGCCAGGACGTCGCGATCGAGATCCAGCGCGGTCTCGAGAAGGACCGCTGGTTCCTCGTCTCGCACATCGCCGCCTGATCCGACGCGCCGCTGCGACGGCCCTCGTCCCGACCGGGACGGGGGCCGTTCGACGTCCGCGGAGCGGTGCGTCAGCCGCGGTGGGTGACACGCCCCGCGACCAGGGTCGCGAGCACCGCCATCTCGCTGAGAGTGCAGGCATCCGCGGTCGCGGGATCGGCGCCGACGATCGCCAGGTCGGCGACCGCCCCTGGCAGGAGGCCGGCGTCGCCGCCGGTCCCGCCGTGCGCACTCGCGGCGAGGGCTGTCTGGATGTCGAGCCGCTCCTCCGGGTGCCAGGGTTCGCGCTCGTCGTCGCTGCGGAAGACGGCTGCCGCGATCGCCTGCCACGGGTCCAGGGGCGCCACGGGGGCGTCGGATCCGAACCTCAGGATCGCGCCGGCGCGGTGCAGCGACGCGAGCGGGTAGGCGATCGAGGTCTGCGACGCCCACAGCGCGTCGGCGGCGTCGCGGTCGTCCAGGGCGTGCTGCGGCTGCACGCTCGCGGCGACGCCGAGCCGGGCGAACCGGGCGAGGTCGGCGTGGCGCACCAGCTGGGCGTGCTCGATCGTCCCGGTCGCGCCGGTCGTGGTGAAGGCGTCCAGCGCCGCCGTGACCGCGACGTCGCCGATCGCGTGCAGCGCGATCCCGATGCCGGCGGCGGTGGCGCGCAGCAGCAGCTCCTGCAGTTCGGCGGGAGGCACCGCAAGCACGCCGTGGTTGTGCGGATCGTCCGCGTACGCCTGGCTGGACGCGGCGGTGCGGGTGCCGAGGGATCCGTCCGAGATGATCTTCAGCGGGCCCATCCGCACCAGGCCGGCGCGGTCGCCCGGCAGCGTCTCCCCCGTCGTCAGCCCCTCGGCGATGGCCCGCTCGAGATCGTGCGGGTAGACGGCGAACTCGACCCGGTGGCTGTCGAAGCCCGCCGCGAGGCGCCGGGTCCACGCCTCGGCGTTCCACGCCATGTCGAAGTCGACCAGGCCGACCACGCCCCGGCTCGCCGCGCGTTCCGCCGCTGCACGCACCGCCACGTCGGCTACCGCCGGATCCGCGGCGTTGAGCCGGCGGGAGATCTCGAACGCGTCCTCCTCGCGGAGCACGCCGTCCGCCGGCGCCGGGAAGCCCTCCCGGCGGAAGGCCGCGGAGTTCATCCACACGCTGTGCACGTCGGCGTTGATCAGGTACGTCGGCGTCTCCCCGGTGCGCGCGTCGAGCAGCGCGAGGCCGGGACGATCCTGCCAGCGCACGTCGCGGAACCCCGTGCCGACGCGACGCCCGTCACCCAGCACGAGAGCGTCGGACATCCGTGCCGCCGCCTCGGCCGCGCTCGCCGTGCCGGCGAGATCCTCCCGCTGCGCCGCCAGTGCCCACTGCACCGTGTGCACGTGGTGGTCCCAGAGTCCGGGGACCAGCCAGGCGCCGTCTCCGTCGAGCACCTCGCCGGGCAGCCGCAGCGCTCCGGTCGGGGCGATGTCGGCGATCCTGCCGCCTTCGAGCAGGACGTCGACAGGGCCGTCGATCGCGAGCAGCCGGCGGTCGGCGGTCGCGAGGCGCACCCCGCGGAGGGCGCCGACGACCGTGCCGACCTGGGCCGCCGTCACTCCGCGCCCGCCCGCGCGGCGAGACGGGCATCGTGCGCGCGCTGCATCTCGGCGGCGAGGGCCGGGTTCGCGTACACGCCCTCGCCCCGCAGCTCGAGGATCACGGTCTCGATCACGTCATCCGGCTTGTTCTGGCTGAGCTTTCGCTTCGCCTCGACCCGGGTGGGCGTGAGCCGGAACCCGACCGTCCCCGCTTCCAGCCGGCGTACGAAGGCCTCGTCGTTGGGCGGCGCCCACATGCCGCGCGGATGCTCGAGGGCGGCCTCGAAGCGGTCGACGAGGTGGCCCAGCACGCGCAGGTTCTCCTCGGTGTCCAGCAGCTCCGGGACGCCGGAGAGGTGCACCGCGACGTAGTTCCACGTCGGCACCGCCGCCGCGTCGCCGTACCAGCCCGGCGAGACGTAGCCGTGCGGGCCCTGGAAGATCACCATCAGCTCCTGCTCGCCGAGGCCCAGGATCCTCTCGTCCGGTCGTCCCACGTGCGCGACGAGGGTGAGGTCGTCGCGATCGGGATCCAGCAGCACGGCGTAGTGCGAGGCGGTCATGCCCTTCTCGTCGCGGCCGACCAGCGTCGCCCACGGGTTCGCGGCGATCACGCGCCGCAGCTCCTGGACGTCGGTCATGGCGAAGCTCGGATTCTGACGCATGGCATCAGCTTAGGATCGCCGGGCAGCTCCGGAGCGCCGTCCGTCCCGCTTCGCCGGCTCAGCAGCCGAGGGGCCGAAGCGTCACGCCTGGCAGCGCGGGCACCAGTAGAGCTTGCGGGCGCCGATCTCCTCGAGCACGATGCTCGTGCCGCAGACCCGGCAGGGCAGTCCCGTGCGGTGATACACCCAGTGCCGGTCGTCGCGGCGCGCCATCGCCGCGCGGTACTGCTCCGGCGTGAGATCGTCCATCGTCATCATCTGACCGGTCTCGACGCCGATCGCGAGCAGGCGCACCCAGTCCCGCCACAGCCCGCGCGCCGTCTCCTCCGGCACCTCGCGGCCCGGCGTGTGCGGGTTCAGCCGCGCGCGGAACAGCAGCTCGGCGCGGTACACGTTCCCGATGCCGCTGACGACGGCCTGATCCATCAGCAGCAACGCGATCGGCGTGCTCTTCTTGCGCACGGCGGCGACGAAGCGCTCTTCGCCCTGCTCAGGATCCCCGACCAGCGGATCCGGCCCGAGCTTCGCGACGGAGGCGAGCATCTCGTCCGGGCTCTGCAGCACGCACGCCGTGGGTCCGCGCAGGTCGGCGCAGGTGACGTCGGTGAGCAGGCGCAGGCGCACCTGGCCGACCACCGGCGGCGGCCACTGCTCGTCCCGCTCGTCGAGGCTGCTGGTCTGCTCCGACATCCGCACATGCCCGCGGGCACGACGCGGCGCGCCGATCGAGGCGAGCGAGTTCTCCCCCGCGGCATCCAGGATCCGCGCGGCGTCCGGATCCCGCACGGGCCGCGAGCTGCCGCCGTCCGCGGGCTCGCCGGAGGCCGGCTCGTCGTCCGCGGGCTCGCCGGGCGCCGACTCCTCGTCCAGGATCGTGCCCCGCTGGTTGGTCTGCCCCATCCGCCCGTTCGACGCGGCGATCGTCGGATCGACCAGGATCTCGCCGGCGAAGTCCCACGCTCCGTAGAGGCCCAGGTGCACGCGCAGCCACAGGTCGTCCTCGAACCCGAGGAACATCTGCTTGCCGACCGCCCTGGCCGCGAGCATCTCCCGTCCGTCCAGCAGCGCGGCGCCCTCCGCGAAACGCCCCTGCGGGCTCGACGCGGAGACCGGCCTGCCGACGAAGTTGCGGGCGAACTGCCGGGCGATCCGGTGGACGGAGTGGCCCTCGGGCATCAGGCGCGCGGGTCCGGGAGCAGGGAACCGTCGCGCTCGAAGTCGGCGATCTGAGCGATCCGGCGGACGTGCCGCTCCTCGTTCGAGAACGGCGTCGCGATGAAGCGGTCGATGAAGCTCGTGACCTCCTCGAAGCTGTGCTGACGCGCGCCGATCGCGATCACATTCGCGTCGTTGTGCTCGCGGGCGAGCTCGGCGGTCGCGATGCTCCACACCAGCGCTGCGCGGATCCCCTCGACCTTGTTCGCGGCGATCTGCTCGCCGTTGCCGGAACCGCCGAACACGATCCCGAGCGCCTCGACGCCGGCACGCTGGTCGGCGATCGTCGCCTGCGCCGCGCGGATGCAGAATGCCGGGTAGTCGTCCAGCGCGTCGTACTCGACCGGTCCGTGGTCCACGACGTCGTGCCCCGCCTCGGCGAGGTGGTGCTGCAGCTGCGTGGAGAACTCGAGACCGGCGTGATCGGTGGCGATGTGGATGCGCATGTCTCAATCCTAGGGAGCGGCGGGAGCGGGGCGGGCGGCGATGACGGCGGCGCTCAGGGAGCGATGCCCGCTGCGGCCGGCTTGAAGCCGGCGCGGATGTTCTCGCAGCAGCCGGGGCGGCATACGTCGAAGGCGGGGCCCAGCGCGGTGACGTGCTTGCGCTCCGCCGCGGGGCGCCCGTCCAGGCGCTCCTGGATCAGGTCGACGATCCCGGCGACGAACGATGGGGAGACGCCGGGCGTGGGCGTACGCACGAAGGCCAGCCCGGCCTCGGCCGCGGCCTCCTTCGCCTCCGTGTCGAGGTCCCAGAGCACCTCCATGTGATCGCTCACGAAGCCGAGCGGGACGACGGCGACCGCGGTGCGGTCGCGCGCGGGGAGTTCCGCGATCACGTCGCAGATGTCCGGCTCGAGCCACGGCTGCGATGCAGGGCCGGACCGGGACTGGTACACAAGCTCCCACGGCACCTCCGCGGCGGCGGGCAGCAGCTCGGCGACGCGGCTCATCACCCAGGCGGCCACAGCCTCGTGCTGCGCGGCGTAGGCGCCGCCGGGCCCCCAGTCCACGTCGCGCGGGCCGGAGCGCAGCGCATCGTCGGTCGGCACGCTGTGCGTCGTGAACAGCACCTGGATCGCCGAGGGCGCTGCACCGTCCGCCGTGAACCCCTCGACCGCGGCGCGCACCCCGTCGACGAAGGACTCGACGAAGCCGGGATGGTCGTAGAAGGGACGGATCTTGTCGATCGTCACGGTCTCGCCCAGTCCGGTCTCCTCCAGCACGCGGGCGAAGTCCTCGCGGTACTGGCGGCAGCTGGAGAACGAGCTGTACGCGCTCGTGGCGAAGGCGAGCAGGGCGGTGTCCTGGTGCGCCGCCGCATCGGTCACGGCGTCGGCGAGGTAGGGCGCCCAGTTGCGGTTGCCCCAGTACACCGGGAGGTCGATGCCGCGCCGCGCGAGCTCCTCCTCGAGCGCCGCCTTGAGCGCGCGGTTCTGGGCGTTGATCGGGCTCACGCCGCCGAAGTGCCGGTAGTGGTGCGCCACCTCTTCGAGCCGCTCGTCCGGGATCCCCCGGCCGCGTGTGACGTTGCGCAGGAACGGGATGACGTCGTCCTGTCCCTCGGGCCCGCCGAAGCCGGCCAGGAGGATCCCGTCGTAGGCGACAGGGGTCTCCACGTACTCGGGGCCGGCGGCGGCCGGGGCGGAGGCGAAGGGAACGGGTGCTTCAGGCGCTTCTCGGGCAGTCACCCCTCCATCCTGCCGCGTTCCGCCTTTGCCCGGGCCGAAGGGGCGGTCCCGGCGGCTGGATCCGCGCCTCCCCGGCCATGACACGGCGCAGCAGGGCCGCTGGCGTAGGGTGGGAGGGTTGCCGCCGGCGCCAGCAGCGCGGACCTTGCGGCCGAAACCCTCACCCCTGGGAGTCTGAGCAGTGCCTGGAGAGAACCTCACCCGCATCGAAGCGCAGGAGCGCCGCGCGATCGTCGACACCGAGTCGTACGAGATCGCGCTCGACCTGACCAAGGGTGCGGAGGTGTTCGGATCCCGCAGCGTGGTGCGCTTCGCCGCCACCCCCGGATCCTCGACCTTCATCGACCTGATCGCGCGGGACGTGCGCGAGATCACCCTGAACGGCGAGTCGATCGACCCGACCTCGGCCTACGCCGACGCGCGGATCGTGCTCGACGGACTGGCCGAGGAGAACGTGCTGGTCGTCGACGCCGACTGCCTCTACACCAACACCGGCGAGGGCCTGCACCGCTTCGTCGACCCGGTCGACGGCGAGGTGTACCTGTACTCGCAGTTCGAGGTGCCGGACTCGCGGCGCGCGTTCGCCGTGTTCGAGCAGCCCGACCTGAAGGCGACGTTCCAGTTCACGATCACCGCGCCGGCCGCGTGGAAGGTGGTCTCGAACTCGCCCACCCCCGAGCCGATCCACCACGACGCGTCGAACGGATCCGACCGGCACGGCGCCGTCGCGACCTGGGGCTTCGAGCCCACCCCGCGGATCTCGTCGTACATCACCGCGATCATCGCGGGTCCGTACGAGGAGACCTTCTCCGAGCTCACCAGCGCGTCCGGCCGGGTGATCCCGCTCGGCGTCTACGGCCGCAGGAGCCTGTGGGAGCACCTCGACGCCGACTACATCTTCGACAAGACCCGCGAGGGCTTCGCCTAC
The DNA here is from genome assembly GCF_052045495.1 of Microbacterium sp. 22242. Lineage (NCBI taxonomy): Bacteria > Bacillati > Actinomycetota > Actinomycetes > Micrococcales > Microbacteriaceae > Microbacterium > Microbacterium sp. 22242. Next base: position 90,586 of record NZ_JBQEOZ010000005.1, read on the forward strand.
TACGAGGAGAAGTTCGGCGTCCCCTACCCGTTCGCGAAGTACGACCAGCTGTTCGTGCCGGAGTTCAACGCCGGCGCGATGGAGAACGCGGGAGCGGTGACCTTCACCGAGACGTACGTGTTCCGCAGCAAGGTGACGGACGCCGTCAAGGAGCGCCGCGTCGTCACGATCCTGCACGAGCTCGCGCACATGTGGTTCGGCGACCTGGTCACCATGAAGTGGTGGAACGACCTGTGGCTGAACGAGTCGTTCGCCGAGTGGGCGTCGACCATCGCGACCGCCGAGGCCACCGAGTGGACCGAGGCGTGGACCACGTTCAACGCGATGGAGAAGACCTGGGCGTACCGCCAGGACCAGCTCCCCTCGACGCACCCCGTGGTCGCCGAGATCAACGACCTCGACGACGTGCAGGTCAACTTCGACGGCATCACCTATGCCAAGGGCGGATCCGTCCTGAAGCAGCTCGCCGCCTGGGTGGGCATCGACGCCTTCTTCGCGGGCGTGTCCGAGTACTTCCAGAAGCACTCCTGGCAGAACACCGAGCTCAGCGACCTGCTGGTCGAACTCGAGAAGACCAGCGGCCGCGACCTCACCACGTGGTCGAAGAAGTGGCTGGAGACCGCCGGCGTGAACACCCTCGCGCCCGTCATCGCCGAGGCCGCCGACGGCACCATCTCGCGCTTCGCGGTGACGCAGACGGCGCCGGCGGACTACCCGACGATCCGCCCGCACCGGCTGGGCATCGGCTTCTACAACCTGGACGAGTCGGGCGCACTGGTCCGCACGCACCAGGTCGAGGTGGACGTCGACGGGGACCGCACCGATCTCCCGCAGCTGCAGGGTCTGCGCCGGCCCGATCTGGTGCTGTTGAACGACGACGACCTCGCCTACGCGAAGATCCGCCTCGACGACCGCTCGCTCGCCACCGCCGGCGCGCACCTCGCGGACATCACCGACCCGCTGGCGCGTTCGCTGGTGTGGGGTGCCGCGTGGGACCAGACTCGCGACGCCGAGAGCGCCGCGAGCGACTACATCGACCTCGTGCTCGGCAACATCGGCCGGGAGACGGAGTCGACCACGGTGCGCACCACGCTGAGCCAGCTGCAGACCGCGGCCGCGCTGTACGTGACGCCCGAGCACCGCGGTGCCGCACGCACCCGGGTCGCGGACGGCCTGTGGGCGCTCGCCCAGGCCGCGGAGCCGGGATCCGACAGCCAGCTGCAGTTCGTCACCGCGTTCGCGAACTCGCTCACGACGGGCGAGCACGCGGAGACCCTCCGCGGCCTGCGCGACGGCTCGATCGTGCTGGACGGACTGACGATCGACACCGACCTGTCCTGGCAGCTACTCGTCGGCCTCGCCACGGTCGGCGCGGTGGACGGCGCCGCGATCGACTCCGCACTCGCGGGCGACAACACGGCCAAGGGCGCCGAGTTCGCCGCACAGGCGCGTGCCGCCCTGCCGACGCCCGAGGACAAGCGGGCGGCGTGGGCGTCGCTCGTCGACCACGACGATCTGTCCAACACGATCGTCCGCTCGGCCGCCCTGGGCTTCACGCACCCGGCCGGCGCCGCCCTGCTGCAGGAGTTCGTCCCGCTCTACTTCGAGCGGCTGCTCCCCCTCTGGGAGCAGCGCACCTTCCAGGTCGCGAACTACCTGATCGTCGGCCTGTACCCGAAGTGCCTCGCGAACACCGCCCTGCGCGACGCGACCCGCGCCTGGCTGTCCGCCAACCAGGACGCCGCGCCCGCGCTGCGTCGCCTGGTCTTCGAGAACCTCGCGGATGTGGAGCGGGCGCTGGCCGCGCAGGCCCGCGACGCGGAGGTCCACGAGGAGCCGGCCCAGGCCTGAGTCCCACCGTGTGCGAGGGCCCGGACGGTTTCGATCGTCCGGGCCCTCTGCGTGCCCTGGCCGAGACCTCGCGCCCGGTCAGGGTCCGCCAAGCGCGTCCGAACTAGGATCGAAGGCGATGAACATGCTCTCCTCCGCGATCACTGCGACCAAAGCGGCCGATTTGTGGACGGACACGCTCGAAGTCCTGGGCGTGATCGGCATGAAGGCGCTCAGCTGCGTGATCGCGGTCGCCGTCTGCGCCGCGATCGCCTATTCGCTGCGGTTCGTGATCCGTCGCGTGGTGCGACGGATCGTTTCCGGAGCGAAGTCGAAGGCGAACGTCGACGACACCCAGGCGCTGGAGCGCTCGCCGCTCGCCGACATGCGACTGGTGCAGCGCACCAGGACCCTCGGCTCGATCCTGCAGAACATCGTCAATGTCACGTTCGTGATCGTGGCGATCGTCCTGGTGGTGAACATCGTCGAGCCCACCCTGCTCGGGTCGCTGACCCTGCTCACCGCAGCCGTCGGCGCCGGTCTCGGCTTCGGGGCGCAGAACATCGTCAAGGACGTGCTGAACGGCATGTTCATCGTGGCCGAGGACCAGGTCGGCATCGGCGACGTCGTCGACCTCGCCATGGGCGCGAACCATGCCACCGGCGTCGTGGAGTACGTCAGCGTCCGGATCACCCAGGTGCGCGACGCGAACGGCACGCTCTGGTACGTCCGCAACGGCGAGGTCACCCACATCGGGAACATGTCGCAGGGCTGGGCGCGCGCGATCGTCGACCTCGGCGTGCCCGTGGACGCCGACCTGCCCGCGGTCGAGGACGCCGTGCTCACGACCGCGCAGGGTCTCGCGAAGGATCCCAAGTGGCGCACCAGGATCATCGAGAAGCCCGAGCTCTGGGGCCTGGAGTCGGTGTCCGGCGACGCCCTGGTCGTGCGGGTCGTCATCAAGACCCGCAGCAACACCATGGACGACGTGGCTCAGGAGCTGCGCAAGCGCCTCCGCGACACGATGCGCGAGCTCGACCTCGCGGTGCCCAGCATGAACTCGGTCACGCTCAGCGGACCGGAGGGCGCCCGCCGCGTGCGCGGGGCGAACCCTCCGCGCACGCGCCCCAACCCGGTGACGGGGGTTCCGGTCGTCCCGGAACGCGGCTTCTGGCGACGCAAGAAGACGGACGGCGAGAAGACCCCCGCGGTCACCACCGCGAAGCCCGCCCCCTCCGCCAAGCCCGCCCCCTCCGCCAAGCCGCCGAAGAGTCCCGGCACGATCCCGGTGATCAGGCCGGACGCGGAGGGCATTCCGCCCGCGCCGCCGTCGAAGGGCGAGCGCCCCGCCAAGCCCGCGAAGCCGGCGCAGGAGCCCGACGCCACCCCCGAAGCGAAGCCCGAAGACAAGCCGGGAGAGAGTCCCTCATGAGCACCGCCGACGACGACGCCCCCGTCTCCTTCTACGACCAGGTGGGCGGGCATGAGACGTTCCAGCGTCTCGTGGGCGCCTTCTACCGGGAGGTCGCGCAGGATCCGGTGCTCAAGCCGATGTACCCGGAGGAGGACCTCGGGCCTGCGGCCGAGCGCCTCACGATGTTCCTGGAGCAGTACTGGGGCGGGCCCACCACGTACGGCGAACGCCGCGGACACCCTCGGCTGCGCATGCGCCACGTGCCGTTCCACGTCGACCCCGACGCGCGCGACCGCTGGCTGCGGTGCATGCGGATCGCGGTCGATGAGGCGCAGCTGCCGCCGATCCACGAGGCCACGCTATGGGACTACCTCGAGCGTGCGGCTCATGCCATGGTGAACACGTTCGAACCGTCCGGGATCGGCCCGGACGCCGGCGGGCGCCCGACCCTGTAGCCGCGCGCATCACCCCGAGAGATCGACGGAGACCTCATGACGGCGAAGACCAGCATCCACTCGACCGACGTCCTGGTGATCGGCTGGGGCCTCTCCGGGCTCGTCGCGGCCGCCGAGGCGATCACGGCGGGGCGACGGGTGGTGATCGTGGATCAGCAGCCGCGCACCGATCTCGGCGGTCAGGCGTGGTGGTCGTTCGGCGGGCTGTTCCTCATCGACTCGCCCGAGCAGCGCCGCATGGGCGTCAGGGACTCGTACGACCTCGCGCGGCAGGACTGGCTCGGCAACGCCGGCTTCGACCGCGAGGAGGACGCCTGGCCGCGGCGCTGGGCCGAGGCGTATCTGCAGTTCGCCGCGGGCGAGAAGCGCTCCTGGCTCCGCGAGCGCGGCGTCGGGTTCTTCCCGATCGTGGGCTGGGCCGAACGCGGCGGATACGGCGCTCTCGGGCCGGGGAACTCCGTGCCCCGGTTCCACATCACCTGGGGCACCGGGCCGGGTATCGTGGCGCCTTTCCAGACGGCCGTCGAGGAAGCGGAGAAGACGGGCCGGCTGACCGTCCTCCCCCGCCACCGCGTCACCGCGCTCCGCACGCAGGACGGCACCGTCACCGGCGCGGAGGGCGAGATCCTCACGTCCTCCGCCGCGGCCCGTGGCGAGCAGAGCGGCCGGGAGGTCGCGGGCGGCTTCGAGATCGACGCCGCGGCGACGATCATCGCCGCCGGGGGCATCGGAGGCAACCACGACCTGGTCCGGGCCGCCTGGCCGGAGCGCCTCGGCACGCCGCCCGCCGAGATGCTCACCGGGGTGCCCGCGTACGTGGACGGCTCCATGCAGTCCGTCGCCTCCGCCGCCGGCGCTCGGCTCATCAACGGCGACCGGATGTGGCACTACGTGGAGGGGATTCGCAACTGGGATCCGGTCTGGCCAGGGCACGGGATCCGGATCCTGCCCGGCCCGTCCTCCCTCTGGCTGGACGCGACCGGACGGCGCCTGCCCGTGCCGCTCTATCCGGGGTTCGACACGCTCGGCACGCTCGCGCACCTGCGCACCACCGGGCACGGCCACTCCTGGTTCGTTACGACGCGGCAGATCGTGGAGAAGGAGTTCGCGCTCTCCGGCAGCGAGCAGAACCCCGATCTCACCGGCAAGGACGTTCCGCTGCTGGTGCGCTCGCGGCTGGCCAAGGGCCCGACCGACCCGGTGCAGGCGTTCCTGGACCGGGGCGAGGACTTCGTCGTCGAGAAGGATCTGGCGCGGCTGATCGCACGCATGCGGGAGCTGCCCGGCGGCGAGGCGCTGGATCCGGACCGGGTGCGCGAGGAGGTCGTCGCGCGGGATCGCGAAATGGACAACGACTTCACCAAGGACGCGCAGGTCGCGATGCTGCGCTCGGCGCGCGCCTATCGCGGCGACCGCCTGATCCGCACCGCGACCCCGCATCGCCTGCAGGACCCCTCCGCCGGTCCGATGGTGGCTGTCCGGCTCCGCGTGCTCACCCGGAAGTCGCTCGGCGGCATGGAGACGGATCTGGAGGGCCGTGCGCTGAGCGCCGACGGATCCGCCGTCCTCGGGCTCTATGCGGCCGGCGAGGCGAGCGGCTTCGGCGGCGGCGGCGTGCACGGCTACCGTGCGCTCGAGGGCACGTTCCTCGGCGGCTGTCTTTTCTCCGGACGCGAGGCGGGCCGGGCGGCAGCGGGCGCGGTCTGACCCCGGCGGTCGGGCGGCGCGGCTGAGGATCGCCGGCCCCCGACAACGTCGGCGGCGGTCGTGACCGGCGTCACTTGCGGACGAGCTCCATGGTCTTCGTGACGCCCATCGCGGTGACCTTGTAGGAGAGCTTGCCGCCGGAGTACGTGAACTCCTTGGTCGGGTCGGTGGAAGCGAGCAGCGCCGAATCGGTGGCGGCCTCGTCGCGCGTCGAGGTCCACACGAAGTCGCCGGCCGTCGTCGGCGCCTGGTACGTACCCACCCAGTAGACCGCGGTCGTGCCGTCTTTGGCGTTGACCCAGTTGACGGAGATGCTGTCGGCGGTGATCGTCGCCGACTGCGTCGAGTCGCCCGCCTTCTCCTCGACCCACTCCCCGACGAGGTCAGCGGGCTTGGGCTGTTCCGGCGACGAGCTGGGCTTCTGCGCGGCGGGAGCGGGTCCACTCGACGGCGCGGAGCACCCGGAGAGGGCCAGCACGCCCACGAGGGCGGCAGCGGCGAATGCAGACGTGCGGGTCATGTGATGGGGCCTGTTCTGTGAGAGTTCGTGCAGGTCTGACCGCGCGCCGGGATCCACCGCGCGGTCTCCGGGGTCACGTCGCAGCTTCCCCGTCGGATTCGCCGCCCTTGCGACGCTTCAAAGCGGCTGCCAGGGCCGTGGCGGCTCCGGACGCGACGACGCCGACTGTGCGCGCCGCGCCTCCCGCGGCGTCGCCCACCGCGGTCGCTGCGCCTTTGACGGCCGTGAGCGCGGCAGGAGCGTCGGGGATCCCGTCTCCGTCCAGGTCCACGCTGCGGAAGACCTCGGTCGCATCGACGACCCGTTCCCACATGTTCTCGCCGAACTCCTTCGCGGACTCCGACGCCGCGCGCATCGCGAGCACGGCCTTGGACGGATCCGGCACGCCATCGCCGTCCGCATCTGTGAGCTCCAGCCACTCCGGCCAGGTCTCCGCCGGGCCCGAGAACCCTTCACGGCACGCCTTCACGACGCTGCCGCCGAAGTAGAAGCTGGTGGCGCCACCCGCGATGGCGCCGATCACCGGAATCGCCTTCGAGCTGATCTTGACCGTTCCCATCAGGGCGCCCTGCGCGATCGCCTGCCGAGCCAGCACGATCGTGACGGGGACCAGGGCCGAGTCGGGAAGCTGCTCGGCGAGCAGGTCACCCCACTTGGGCATTGCGCCGGCCGCCGCAGCACCGGCCGCGTACCGCGCGCCCGCGACGGTCGCGCCGGCGGGCAGGGCCCCCAGGATCGTCGCGGCGATCTTGCTCTTCCGCTTCTCACCGAGCAGCGCGCCCAGCACCACCGCCTTGGCTCGCTCCGGGTCGTCGATCGCGATTCCCCGAAGCTCGGCCATGCACAGAGCGAAGAGCGCGGTCGTCTCATAGAAGAACAGCAGGTCGCCGACGCCCAGGCCGATGGCGATCGGGACGCCCACGGCGGGGATGGAGGCTGAGGCGCCGATGGCAGCACTCGCGGTCGTCGTCGTCGCGACGTACTGCGCTTCGATGACCTTCATGACTTCGACCGGGGTGGCGTTCGGCCTCTTGCGCCGGATCTCCTTGATGTACGCGGTCGCGGCCGGACGCTGGACCGCGATCGCCGCGAACACCCTGTCCTGGAAATCGTCGGGCAACGCGATCGATGGTGCTGCCGCTTCGCGCTGGGTCTTCTTGTCACTCACGATGTGCTCGTTCACTGTAGAGACGGTCATGGGGGGAATTCGAATGTGAGCTTCGCGCTCGAGTCGACGATCGTGTGAGCCCGCATCGCATCGGCGGGATCGATCGCCTACTTGAAGTAGCCGGACACTCCGAGCGCGAACACGTCGCACGTGCGGTCGTAGAGGTTGACCGTGAAGGCGACCTGGTCGCCGGCGCCGAGCTCGCTGCCCGGTGTCGCATAGTCCTGGAGCAGCATCGAGAGGTTGTCTCCGTCGAAGCAGTATGCATAGACCCCGTACGGTCCCATCAGGGTCTTGTCGCTGGTGTTCGTGGCCGAGCCGATGATCGCCTCGCCGTTGTTGTCGGCCTGCGTGACCTTCAGCGCAGCGGTGTTATAGGAGGACGTATCCGCGGGCAGGGTCTGGGTCGTGAACTCGTATGTCACGCCCGTGTCCGGGACCGAAGCCACATTGTCGAAATAGATGTAGTCGAGGGCGACCTCGCCCGGCTGCACCTGCGCCGGAATGGAGCCGGTCTGGCTGTTCCCGCTTGCGACGACCTTGCCGCCGGCCTTCGCCGCCACGCTGAAGTCGACGTGCGAGACGGCATCGGCGGTGTTGTTGCGGAACGCGATCAGCAGCATTCCGCTGCCCATCCCTTCCGTCTTCGAGAGTTGCCCCTGTGCCACAACGGACACCTTGCCCGCATCTCCTTCGGGGAAGGAAGGCTTCACCGAACCGCCGAGAAGCTGGCTGCTGTTGAAGTCCTTCGGTGTGATGCTCTTGGTCGCGGCCTTCGGCGTGGCCGCGTCCGACGCTTCGACGGTCTGATGTGTGGTGGGTGCCGAGGCGACGCTGCATCCGCTCAGCACCACCGCGAGCGTCCCCAGCGCGAGCAGCATCGATGGCTTCTTCATTCGTCTCCCCCAGTAGAGATCCGGGAGCGCACTACCGCTCCATCACAGTTTTCTGTACTGATAGTACAAGATTCTGTGCTGACTCATAAACAACTCCCAGGTCGACTGGAGGAGTGCACAACAAGCCGCCGGAGCCGGACCTGGATCAGCTCCGCGTCGCGTTCAACCGGGCCCGGCACGCGGCGAGTCTGACCTTCGAACAGCTCGCCGAACGCTCGGGCGTGAGCCGTCAGACCCTGATCAATCTCTCGCAGGGGCGGCACTACGGAGATCTGAAGACCTGGCTGAAACTGTCCGCGACGTTCGGGATCGGGCTGGACGAGCTCGTCAGGCCGGTGTGGGTCGACCCGTCGGACGAACGGCCGTCAGACCCGCGGCAGCAGGGCCGCGGCTGAGCACGTGGCCGCGGGCGAACGCGAGACGCGTCCAGCGGCCGGAAACCGTGATCGGCACCTGTTCGGCGCCGGAGATGAAGCCGAAGGCGTGCGCCGCGAAGGCGACGCCGCGGGGCAGGCCGAGCAGTTCCGCGTCGGGCTCGCCCCAGATCGCGGCACGCAGAGCCCGGACGGCGTCCTCCCCCGCACCGGCGGGCGAACCGTGTGCGACCGCGGAGATGCCCCACTGCGCGCGCTGCGCGATGACGTCGCTGCCCAGCACCCCCGCGGCGGTCCAGCCCCCGCGCGGCGGGGCGACACCGGCCCAGGCAGGGCTGCGCCCGGTGTCGGGCAGAGCCAGCGCGGCCGGGTCGTCCGTGGCTCCGAGCTCGTCGATCACGATGTCGCAGCGCAGCTCCGGATCCGCCCGCACGATCCGCATCGCGAGGATCGTCGGCGTCGCGTCGAACAGGCTCTGCGGGGCCAGGGCCGCCGCTGTCATCGCCAGGATCCCGCCGTCCGCCTGCAGCCGCACGCCGTCGTCGGAGGCGCGGGCGGCACGAGACACGAAGGTCAGCGCGTCGCGCGCGGTGTCGGGGTCGGCGAGGATCAGCGGCGTGGGCACGCCCCCTAAACTAGCAACCGCCGACGGCCCGCCTCTGGCGTGTTCCGGCCGGCGTCATCGCACCGCCGGCGGAGAGGATCCCATGAGCTCGGACAAGGACGCCCGCAGGTCGGTCAGGACGCTGCTCGAGATCCTCGATCTAGACTCGTCTGACGCGCGCACCACCGAGGACATCTTCACCGGCACCTCGCACCCGATGCCGACCGGGCGGATCTACGGCGGGCAGGTGCTCGGGCAGTCCCTCGTCGCCGCCGAGCGCACCCTGCCGGCGGGACGCGTCGCGCACTCCATGCACGGCTACTTCCTGCGCGCCGGGGACGCCTCACAGGGACTGACATTCGCGGTGGACCGGATCCACGACGGCCGGTCGTTCTCGACCAGGCGCTGCCAGGCCTTCCAGAACGGCGTGCCGATCTTCTCGATGATCGCGTCCTTCCAGGACGACAACCCCGGCATCGAGCATGCCGTGCCGATGCCGGAGGGGATCCCCGGGCCGGAGGATCTTCCGACGGACGAGGAGCTCTCCGAAGGGATCCATCCGCTGTCGCGGAGGATGCTCGCGGACCGCCCGGTGGACATGCGCCACGTCGAGGGGCCGATCTACCTCGGCGCGGGCCAGGAACAGGTGCCGCACCAGGCGGTGTGGATGCGCATGCGGGCCCCTTTCCCTGACGACCCGGCGCTGCACCGCGCGGCCCTCGCCTATCTCAGCGACATGACGATCCAGGAGTCGATCCTGCGCGCGCACGGTCTGAGCTGGGCGACGCCGGGCCTCAAGGTCGCGAGCCTCGACCACGGCATGTGGTGGCATCGACCCGGCCGGGTCGACGACTGGCTGCTGTACGTGCAGCAGTCGCCGAACGCCCGCGGAGGCCGCGGCCTCGCGAGCGGCCGGATCTACGACCGCGCCGGGACGTTGATCGCGAGCGTCGCCCAGGAGATCACGGTCCGGGTTCCCGAGGCGTGAACCGCGTGCTCCGGCCCTGCGACAGGCTCAGGGACCATCCGGCTCAGCGGTGCGCGTAGACGATCGACGGACCCGCGTACGGCTCCCAGGCCTCGCGCATCTCGGGGCTGATCCGGGTCGGACGGCCGGTCGCCGCATCGACCAGCACGATCACCGCGGTCGAGCGCGCGTACAGCACCCGCTCCTCGAACGCGGCGTTGTTGTAGACCTCGTAGCAGACCTCGACGCTGGATCCGCCGAGCTTGCCGAACCACAGCTGCACCTCGAGCGGATGGCGCTGGTACGGCACGGGGGCGAGGTACTCGATCTCCTGCCGCGCGACGAGTGTGAGTACGCCCGCGTCGATCCCGGAGTTCAGCACGGCGGTGCTCGGCCCGTGCTCTCCCTCGCCAGGGCGCCAGAACGCTCGCACCCGCGCCTCCTCCAGCAGCTTCAGCATGGAGGTGTTGTTGACGTGGTTGAAGGCGTCCAGGTCGCCCCAGCGCAGATGGATCGGGATGTGCAGCCGCTCCCCGGTCGGCGGCGTATCGCCGACGACGGCGGAGCCCGCAGGCTCAGTCACGCGTGAGCCTGCGGTGCGTGGAGCGGTGCGGGTTGGCGGCGTCCGCGCCGAGGCGCTCGATCTTGTTGGCCTCGTAGGACTCGAAGTTGCCCTCGAACCAGTACCACTGGTCGGGGTTCTCGTCGGTGCCCTCGTAGGCGAGGATGTGCGTGGCGATGCGGTCGAGGAACCACCGGTCGTGCGTGATCACCACGGCGCAGCCGGGGAACTCGAGCAGGGCGTTCTCGAGCGAGCCCAGGGTCTCCACGTCGAGGTCGTTGGTCGGCTCGTCGAGCAGCAGCAGGTTGCCGCCCTCCTTGAGCGTGAGCGCGAGGTTCAGGCGGTTGCGCTCACCACCGGAGAGCACGCCCGCCTTCTTCTGCTGGTCCGGGCCCTTGAACCCGAACTTGGAGACGTAGGCGCGGGACGGGATCTCGGTCTTGCCGACCATCATGATGTCCAGACCGTCCGAGACGACCTCCCACAGCGTCTTGTCCGGGTCGATGTTCGCGCGCGACTGGTCGACATAGCTGATCTTGACGGTCTCGCCGACCTTCAGATCGCCGCCGTCCAGGGGCTCGAGACCGACGATGGTCTTGAACAGCGTGGTCTTGCCGACGCCGTTCGGGCCGATCACGCCGACGATGCCGTTCGGCGGCAGGCTGAAGCTGAGGCCGTCGATGAGCGAGCGCCCGTCGAAACCCTTCTTCAGCTTCTTGGCCTCGATCACGACGCTGCCCAACCGCGGACCGGCCGGGATCTGGATCTCCTCGAAGTCGAGCTTCCTGGTCCGCTCCGCTTCGGCCGCCATCTCCTCGTACCGGGCGAGGCGCGCCTTCGACTTGGTCTGGCGGCCCTTGGCGCTGGAGCGCACCCACTCCAGCTCGTCCTTGAGGCGCTTGGCGAGCTTGGCGTCCTTCTTGCCCTGGATGTCGAGGCGCTCGGCCTTCTTCTCCAGGTAGGTCGAGTAGTTGCCCTCGTAGCCGATCAGGCGACCGCGGTCGACCTCGGCGATCCACTCGGCCATGTTGTCCAGGAAGTACCGGTCGTGCGTGATCGCGATCACCGCGCCCTTGTACGCCTGCAGGTGCTTCTCGAGCCAGAGCACGCTCTCGGCGTCGAGGTGGTTGGTGGGCTCGTCGAGGAGCAGCAGATCGGGCTTCTGCAGCAGGAGCTTCGCGAGCGCCACTCGGCGCTTTTCGCCACCGGACAGGTTCTGCACGCTGGCGTCGCCCGGCGGGGTGCGCAGCGCATCCATCGCCTGGTCGAGCTGGGAGTCCAGGTCCCAGCCGTCGGCCGCGTCGATCTCCTCCTGCAGCACGCCCATCTCGGCGAGCAGCGCGTCGAAGTCGGCGTCCGGGTCGGCCATGAGCGCCGAGATCTCGTTGAAGCGGTCGACCTTCGCCTTGATCGCGACCCCCTCCTGGATGTTCTCCAGGACGGTCTTCGTCTCGTCCAGCTCGGGCTCCTGCATCAGGATGCCCACGCTGAATCCCGGGGTGAGCTTGGCTTCGCCGTTGGACGGTGTGTCCAGGCCGGCCATGATCTTCAGGATCGTCGACTTTCCGGCGCCGTTCGGGCCGACCATGCCGATCTTCGCGCCGGGCAGGAACGCCATCGTGACGTCGTCGAGGATGAGCTTGTCGCCGACGGCCTTCCGGGCGCGGACCATGGAGTAGATGTATTCAGCCACCAGGGCACTCCTTCTGTCGTGCGGGACGACGATTGCGAAAGCTGCGGGTCGCCCGCGGGCCGGAGGCCCACGGGATCGACACTCCAGCCTACCTGCGACCGCTACCCGCCGACGGGCGGGGTGCTGCCGATCAGGCACCGTCCGCCGGCGAGCTGCGGCAGAACGGCGGTGACCGGATCGCCGGTGGAGGGCCCGACCTGGCCGACCAGGCACTCCGTCGATCCCCACCGCACGGAGAACTGGAAGCTCTCGGCGGGATTGTCGACGGTGGTGGTGTCGGCGGTCATCTGCATGTCCGCGCGAGCGAAGCCCGCGGCGGCCATGGCGTCGATGTAGGCGCGGTTGGAGGCGCGCTCCCCCGAGGCCCACACCTTGGCGACGATCGCCGTGAAGTACGGCAGATTGTCCTTTGCGGACCCGTCCGGATGCAGCGACGGCGCCGAGGGCGCGGATCCGGTCGGCGCGGGCGCGGCCGGTGAACTCGGCGTGGCGGTCGAGCCCGACGGGGACGGTGCCGTCGACGTCGCCGCACCCGGCGCACACCCGGTCAGCACGACGACGAGCAGGACCGCCGGCACGAATGACGCGAGGAGCCCCGCACGGCGATGCCGTCGCACTGCCGTTCTCGATCCCCTCACCCCCTGAGTCTAAGGGCCTCGAATCCGGCCTCGCTCGGGTCCGCCACGGCCGCGGGATGGCCCCGTGCCGGCACCGGGATCCGGGCTCAGAACGGCGTCTCCTTCTCCCCCTCCGGTGCCCAGCCGTCGGAGGGTCCCGGCTCGCCCGCGCCCACCGGTACGGGACCCGGATCCGTCTCGGTGGCCGGCTCCGTCGCGTTCGCCGCACCGGGCATCGGCGCACGGGACACCCTGTGGAAGGTGCTGCGCCCCCAGCGCAGGTCCGCGCCGATGCTGTCGGCCTCGATCTCCACCGCCATGCCGCGCTTGCCCTCCTTGGTCTCCCACTCGCGGAGCCGGAGCCGCCCGGTCACGATCACGCTGTCGCCCTTGCTCAGCGAGGCCATGGCGTTCTCGGCGAGCCACCGGTACGCGTGCACCGTGAACCAGTTGGTGCCGGTGTCGACCCACGTGCCGGTCTTCGGGTCCGGGCGCCGGTTGTTGCTCGCCAGCCGGAAGGTCAGCGTCTCGATGCCGGTCGGCGTGCGCCCGGGCTCGGGCGCAGATGCGATGTTCCCCACGACGGTGATGTTGTCGGCCATGACGTGCTCCTCTGCATGTTCGCCGGAGCCTGCGGCGGCTCCGTTCCTGCCGTCAGCGTGGCGCGGCGGACCATGCGACGGAGTCCGCGACGTGAACCCGGTGCAGAACCCGCGCGGCGCCGCGGCTGTGCGGGATCAATGCACGAACAGCAGCAGCGCGGCCACCGCGATGAACAGCGCGCCGAAGACGGTGTTCAGCGTCCGCCGGCCGCCGGCGCTCGCGGTGAGACGCCGGAACGTGCGAGCGGTCGCCGCGAACACGAACCACATCACCACGACGTCGATCACCACCACCGTCGAGATCAGCAGCAGGTACTGCGGCCACGGGTCGCGGTCGAGCCGGATGAACTGCGGGACGAACGCCAGGAAGAACACGATCGCCTTCGGGTTCAGCAGGTTGACCCAGAATCCGCGGCGCAGCATCGGCCAGCGCCCCTCCGCAGGTTTGGGTTCTTCGTCGTCCGCGACGACCTCCGGCACCCGCGCCGCGATCAGCCGGATCCCGAGGAACACGAGATAGGCCGCACCGAGATAGCGGACCGTCTCGAACAGCCAGGGCACGCGTGCCACGAGCAGGCCGACGCCTGCCGCGACGATCGCCACGTGCACCACCAGCGCGAGCTGCTGCCCGACGATCCCCCAGATCGAGCGCCGCCATCCCTCGTTGAGCGAGTTGGTCATCGTGTTGATGGCACCGGCGCCGGGCGTGAGGCTGATGACGAGGCAGGCCGCGACCAGGGAGAGCCAGACGGTCGCGGTCACCAGCACAGTGTAGGGAATCCAACGGGCCCGTCGTGCGCCAATGTCGGTGGTCGTCCCTATGTTCGAATCAGAAGGAGGAATCCATGACCACGAACATCTCTCCCGCACCCACCATCCGCTGGGCGACGCCGTCGCTGCGGCGCGCCACAGAGGTGCTGCAACCGGCCGGCGAGCGCCTCTGGAGGGTNCCTGCGGATCGTGCCGCACGACCTCGGTCTCCGGTACCGGGCGGAACGCCTGCACCTCCCCTCCGGCGTGTTCCGCATCGTCGGCGACTTCTGGAGCGCCGACGACGCCGTGGCCGCGCTCCGCCAGTGAGCCGGTGGCTCTCGTCGCTGGGCGTCCTGGCCGCTTCTTGGCGAATCCTTAGCCGATTCCAGGGAACATGGTCTCGGACGCCCGCGGAATCGTGAGCGCCCGACCTCCGGTGTCGTCACCGCGAGGACGGCGACGGATGAGGATCCACCGACATGACTGAACTTCGACGCACGCGCACCCGCGCCCTCACCGGGATCGACCACCCGACGCGGCGGCCCCTGGTCGCCGTGCTGCTCGCCGTGATCGGCGCGATCGTCGTGGTGGCGCTCGGATTCGTGATGAAGTCGAGCCAGGCCGACCAGGGCCTCGCGGTCGCGGTGAACAATCTGCACACCGGCGCGTGGGGCGTGTTCGCGAGCGCCGTGTACCAGGCGATCAACCCGATTCCGGCCGTGGTGATCACGGTGGTGATCGCCCTGATCGTGTGGATGGCATCGCGGTCGCTCCGCACGGCGATCCTGTTCGGACTGACCGTCGCCCTCACCTGGCTGCCGGTCGCCGCCATCAAGATCCTCGTGGATCGCCCGCGGCCCGACGCGACGCTGTTCACCTACCCGTTCTCGCCGCTGCAGACGGACGGCTCGTTCCCCAGCGGCCACACCGCGTACGTCGTGGCGCTGGCGTTCGCGTTCTGGTTCCTGCTCCGTGACACCCGCTACGCCTGGCTGCCGATCGTGCTCGGCGTGCTCGGCACGGTGGTCGTCGGCCTGGCCGTGGTGAGCGACGGGCTGCACTTCCCGACCGACGTGCTCGGTTCGATCATCTGGTCCCTCGCCACTGCTGCGGCCGTGCGCTGGATCATCGTGGATCTGATCGCCGCGCGGGTGGCGCCGAAGCGCGAGCGGAGCCGACAGACGATCTCCTGAGGGTGCCCCCGGCAGGATTCGAACCTGCGACCAGCGGATTAGAAGGCCGCTGCTCTTCCGCTGAGCTACGGAGGCGCACTGCACTCCAGGTTACTCCGCCGGCCGTGTCGGACGGCATCATTAGGATGGCCCCATGGTTTCTTCGTCCGAGAACGACCGGCTCGTCTGGATCGACTGCGAGATGACGGGACTCGATCTCGAGATCGACGAGCTCGTCGAGATCGCGGTCGTGGTCACCGATTTCGAACTGCGTCCGCTGGATCCGGGCTTCCAGGTCGTCATACGCGCGAGCGACGCCGCCATGGCGCAGATGAACGATTTCGTCACGAAGATGCACCGCACCTCGGGACTCTTTGAGGAAATCCCTCACGGCGTCTCGCTCGCCGAGGCGCAAGAGCAGACCATGGCGTACATCCGTCGTTTCGTGCCGCAAGAGCGCAAGGCGCCGCTGGCGGGGAACACGATCGGGACGGATCGGATGTTCCTCGCGAAGTACATGCCGGAGGTCGACCGGTACCTGCACTACCGGAACGTCGACGTGTCCAGCATCAAGGAGCTGTCACGGCGCTGGTACCCGCGGGTCTTCTTCCACGCGCCGCTCAAGGACGGCGGCCATCGCGCCCTCGCCGACATCCTCGAATCGATCCGCGAGCTCTGGTACTACCGCCGCGCGGTGTTCGTGGCCGAGCCCGGCCCGACCAGTGAGGACGCCACGGCGGTCGCCGCCGCCGTCGTGTCAGAGTTCACTCCGAACGTGTAATAGACTGTTCTGGTTGCCCGCTCCGGTGGGCGCATGGTGGGTATAGCTCAGCTGGTAGAGCGCCGCGTTGTGGTCGCGGATGTCGCGGGTTCAAGTCCCGTTACTCACCCCATTCGGACGAGGTCCGGATCCCCAGGGATCCGGACCTCGTCGCATGTCCGCGGATAGCATCGAGACATGGCTTCCTTCGTGCGCACCGCGACCGATGCCGACCTGACGCAGCTGGCCGGCATCGAAGAGGAGGCCGATCGCGTCTTCGCAGACCTGTTCGGCGCGTGGCCCACGCAACCCGCTCCGACCGGCGCTGAGCGTGCGGCCGAGCCGGGCTTCGTGCTGGTGGTGTCGGAGCAGTCGGACGCCGCACCGGTCGGGTTCGCGCACGTCCTCGAGAAGGACGGGGTCGCCCATCTGGAGCAGTTGTCGGTGCTGTCCGCACACAGCCGGCGCGGGCACGGGCGCGCGCTCGTGGACGCCGCGCTGGACGAGGCCTTCGCTCGCGGGCACGGCGCGGTGACGCTGCGCACGTTCGCGGAGGTCCCCTGGAACGCGTCGTTCTACGCGTCCCTCGGCTTCGCCGAGGCGCCGTCACCGGACCTGCCGTTCTACCGCCGGCTGCTCGACGCCGAGCGGCGCCTCGGCCTGGACGACCTGGGAAGGCGCGTGCACATGTCGATCGACCTGGGCGGCGGGATGGAGATGGATCCCGAGGCGTTCGAGGAACTCGTCTCCGACGAGCTGGACCGTCTGCCCGACGATATGGTCGACGGGCTCGAGAACCTCGTCTTCGTGGTCGAGGACAGGCCCGAGGACGGCTCCCTGGATCTGCTCGGGCTGTACGACGGCCTGGCGATCACGGAACGCGGAAACTACGGCATGGGGGAACTGCCGGATCGGATCATCGTCTACCGCGAGCCCCACCTGGCGCAGTGCGCCGACGAGCAGGAGCTGCGGGACGAGGTGCACACCACTCTCGTGCACGAGATCGCGCACTACTACGGGCTCGACGACGCCCAGCTGCATGAGATGGGGTGGGCATGAGCACCCCGATCGCGACCCCCGGCATCGACGAGCAGCTCGACCTGCAGGCCGCTCCCGACGTGCCCTGGCAGCTCGTGGTGTGGGACGACCCCGTAAACCTGATGAGCTACGTGGTGCGGGTGTTCCGCACGTACTTCGGATATCCGAAGGATCGGGCCACGCGGCTCATGCTGGCCGTGCACAACGAAGGACACGCCGTCGTCGCGACCGGACCGCGCGAGACCATGGAGGTGCACGCACAGGCGATGCACGACTTCGGGTTGTGGGCGACCGTGCGCCAGGCCGGCGAATGAGGGAGCGCGAATGAGGGAGCGGGAATGACGACCGGACCCGCCGTTCCGATGCGGCTCGCCCGCGTGGAGGGCCAGCACCTCGTCGCACTGATCGACCAGTTCCTGGAGCTGCTGCAGGAGACCGCGATCGGCGATCTTCGACAGGCTCAGGGTCCGAGCCCGCTGGACCGGCTCACCCCGGCCGTGTATCCGGAGGATCCCGCGGCGTCGGCCCAGTTCGCCGAGGCGACGAGCGCGGAACTGCTCGACCGGAGAGCCGCCGATGCGCGGGTGGTGCGGGCGAGCCTGCAGCCGTCCGTCGACGGAGGCGTCCCGGACCAGTTCGAGCTGCTCGTCCCGGCCGGCGAGCTCGACGCCTGGCTGCGCACGCTGACGTCCCTGCGGCTCGTGATCGCGTCCCGGCTGGGGATCGAGGACGGTGACGCGCACGACCCGGAGGATCCGCGCTTCGGCGTGTACGACTGGCTGGGCTACCGGCTGGATCTGCTCATCGAGACCGCGGACGCGCTCGACGACGAGCAGCCGGGATCCTGATCCGCGGAGACGGCGGAGACCGGAGATCCCTGCTTCAGTGGAGCACCCGATAGCGCAGGTAGACGACCCGGTCATCGAGCGTGCGGTTCTCGATCAGCTCCAGATCCGTCCGCCTCGCGAGCTCGGGGAAGAACGGCAGGCCGCCGCCGACCAGCACGGGGCAGATGCGCATCCGGTATTCGTCGATGAGATCCGCGGTGGCGGCCTGGGCGGCGAGGGTGGCGCCGCCGATCGCGATGTCCCCCGCCTCCGACTGGGCACGCAGCCGTTCGATCTCCTCGCTGAGCGTTCCGGTGGCCAGGCGCGCCCCGGCGGAGACCTCGGTCAGCGTCCGGGAGAAGA
The DNA here is from genome assembly GCF_052045495.1 of Microbacterium sp. 22242. Lineage (NCBI taxonomy): Bacteria > Bacillati > Actinomycetota > Actinomycetes > Micrococcales > Microbacteriaceae > Microbacterium > Microbacterium sp. 22242. The sequence continues at coordinate 108,908 of NZ_JBQEOZ010000005.1, forward strand.
CCACCTTCGGCAGAGCGTTCCAGGCCGCGGCGAAGGACCGCTGCGGTTCACTCAGCCTCGGGTCCTCCTCGGCTGCCTCCCAGTACCGCATCGTCTCGTACAGCCGCCGCCCGAGCAGGTGCACGCCGACACCGTCGACCTCGCCCGCCGCGACCCGGAAGGTCTCCTCGCCGGGGTCTCCCCAGTCGATCGAGCCGTGCGGATCCACCGCATAGCCGTCCAGCGACAACGCCAGCGAGTACGTCACTCTGCGCATCGGAACCTCCCGCCGGTCACGGTACCGTCACGATGAGAGTCGCGAGCTCGATCGGGTCGTCGCGGCGGAGGTGCCGCACCTCCTGCGCCGCCCAGCGGTCCCAGTGCGGCCGGAACAGCTCCCCGTCGCGGTCGAGGGCACGGCGCTTGCGGCTCTGCTCCGGCGCCTGCATCCAGACCCGGACGTCGGCGATCCGCGCGCTGCGGGGGGTGAGCGCTCCGCAGCCCTCCAGGATCACGCCCCGGGCGGGGTCCACGGCGTGGTTCTCGGCATACTTCCCCGCCACCCAGTCGTATCGCTGCCAGGTCCCGACGAGATCGCGTCCGTGCGGCCGCAGGATCTGCTCGTACGCGCGTTCGGCGCCGGCGTCCATGCCGTCCCATCCGGGATAGATCTCGTCGAGGGCGACCAGCTGCGGCGCGGCGCGCAACGGCCAGCGCTCGGCGAGCAGGCGTGCGAGGGTGGACTTCCCGGCTCCACTGCGCCCGTCGATCAGGACGACGGGGTTCGACGCCTGCACGGCCCTGACGGCCGCAGCGACCCGCGCGACCGCCTCATCGAGCGCCCGCGCGAGCGGATCGTCATTTCTTGAGGGCACGGATGATGCGGGAGAACGCGCGACCGGCGACCCAGAGGAACGGGATGCCCACGGCGAGGAGCGCGACGAGGTTGGGCTCGAAGCGCAGGCCCTCCTCACGGCGCACGTAGACGCCGAGGGGGATCGCGAAACCGCCGCCCCCGCCGCCGCTCGCGTCTCCGTTCGCATCGGCGATGTTCTTCGCGTCGACGTCGCCACCGCCGAATCCGGAGAACGTCAGGGCGACCGGCGCGAACTGCGCGCCGTCGACCTCCTGGGTCTCGCCGTAGGCGCTCTTCACGCCGAGAGAGGCGGCATTCCGGCCAAGTTCCAGTGCGATGTTCGGCATGGCTCCACGCTAGCCCAGACCACGGGTGTGGACCACCGGTCCGCGCGCTGGTCAGTCCAGCCCGCGCCGGTTCAGTCCAGCCCGTGCGCCCGCGGATGCGGTGCCGACCCTCTGCCACCGGCGGCACCGAGGTGTCTCGCGCGCGTGATCATCGCGGACCCGAACCGCTCCTGGGCGCTGTCCAGCGCGCCCTCCACGCGCCGCCAGTCCGCGTCGTCGTCCCACAGACCGAGCGCCCCGCCGGCATCGGAGAGCCGCTCGGCGCGGACGCCGACGAGCCGCACCGGATCCTTCCGGTCGATCGCGTCGAACAGCCCGCGCGCGACCTCGCCGATGCGCTGTCCGACGGAGGTGGGCTCAGGCAGCGTCTGCGAGCGGGTCACGGTGGTGAAGTCGGAGAAGCGGATCTTGATCGCCACCGTCGAGGTCTCCCAGCCGGCGCGCCGCAGTCGCGCGGCGACGCGGTCAGCGAGGCGGAGCAGCTCGGAACGCAGCATCTCAGGATCCGTGACGTCCACGTCGAAGGTCTCCTCATGTCCGACGCTCTTCTCCACCCGCGCGGTCTCCACGCCTCGCGGATCGCGCCCCAGCGCGAGCTCCTTGAGGCGTGCCGCGAGCGCCGGTCCCACCGCGCGCTCGAGGGCGGACTGCGGGGTGGAGCGGATGTCGCCGATCAGCCGGATCCCGCGCGATTCCAACGACTCGGCGGTCTTCGGGCCGACGCCCCACATGGCGCGCACCGGCTTCGTCGCGAGGAAGTCGAGCGTGTCCGCCTCCGGGACCACCAGCAGCCCGTCGGGCTTGGCCATGGTGGACGCCATCTTGGCGACGTGCTTGGTCGCCGCGGCGCCGACGCTGCAGGTGATCCCGACCTCGTCCTGCACCCGGGCGCGGATCATCGCGCCGATCCGTGCCGGGCTCCCCCACAGCCGACGCACGCCGCGCACGTCGAGGAACGCCTCGTCGATCGAGAGCGGCTCGACCAGCGGTGTGACCTGCTCGAAGATGTCCATGACCTTCCGCGAGACCTCGCGGTACCTCATGAAGTCGGGCGGCACGATGCGCGCGGTCGGGCACAGCCGGAGCGCCTGCGACACCGGCATCGCGGAGCGCACCCCGTAACGCCGTGCCTCATAGGACGCGCTGGAGACGACGGAGCGCCCGTCCGGCGCGCCGATGATCAGCGGCAGCCCGCGCAGCGTCGGATCGTGCAGCACCTCGACCGCCGCGTAGAACGCGTCCATGTCGACGTGCAGGATCCCCGCACCGGTGTCGTCCGCGTCCGACGCCGAGACGATCCGCCCCGATCCGTCGCCTCGTCCCATGGATCCATTCTCGCCGACGGCACGGACATCCCCAGTTTTTGACCGGTCGGTCAATCAGGGGCGTAGAGTGGGCATTGACCCCCGATTCGGGAGCCTTCTGACTGCAAGGAGGATGAGTTCTATGAAGAGGTGGACACGCTGGCAGGACTGGGTGGCGATCGCCGCCGGCCTGTACGCGGCCCTGGCGGGCATCTGGATGGCACCCGGGATGGGGATGTCGATGTCCATGATGATCGTCCTGGGCGTCCTGATGATCGCCGCAGGGGTGTGGAGCCTGGCAGCTCCCGGTCTCGTGTCGATGGAGTGGATCCTCGCCGTGATCGGTGCGCTGCTGTTCATCTCCCCGTGGATCGGCTCCTACGCCGGAGATGCGGGCCCCGCCTGGACCTCGTGGATCTGCGGAGTCGTGTGCGCGGTCGCGGGGCTGTGGGCGCTCGCGCCTGCCGAGAAGGCGCATCGCGCGACGCACGGCGGCCGGACGGCGCACGCGTGACCTGTCACGGCGCACACAGTGCGGGACGGCGGGAGACCACCGCCCCGCACCCTTGTGAGGAGGCACGATGACGCTGCGGTCGGACCCGGCCGATGCGCGCACGCGGATCCTCGACGCCGCGGAGGCCCTCTTCGCCCGCCACGGGTTCGACGGCACCTCCACCGCCCGCATCGCGCGCGTGGCGGAGGTGCCGAAGGGACTGCTGTTCTACTACTTCCCGGCCAAGCCCGACATCCTGACCGCGCTGATCGGCGAGCGGTTCGGTGCCGCCGCGCTCGACCCTGTCGCGCTGAGCGTGCACGGCGATCCGGTGCAGACGCTGCTGAACGTCGGCGACCGGGTGCTCCGGGAGCAGGCGGCGTCAGGCGTGCTCCGTGAGATCGTCTGGCACGAGTCGCATGTGCGCCCCGAGGTCGCCGCCGCCCTGTCGCGCTATCGCCGCGCGCTGCACGACGCCGTCGAGCGCGCGCTCGTCGCCTGCCTCCCGACGGGAATCGATCGCGGCGCCGTGCGCGCTGCAGCCGACGCCTGGTCGGCGACGATCACCGCGCGGCCGCTCGAGTCCGCGTCGGAGGAGAGGGCCGACGGAAAGCCCGTGCTGCACGGGCCTGTGCTGCACGCGCCGGGGAGCCTGCGTGCGATCGCCCGGCTGCTCGGCGCCGGGCTGCACGCGAACGCGGCCACGGGTNCGGGATCCGCTACTGCGCGGCGCGCTCCAGGATCAGCTCGCGCACGCGGGCAGCATCGGCCTGGCCCTTCATGGCCTTCATGACGGCGCCGATGACGGCGCCGGCGGCCTGCACCTTGCCGTCCTTGATCTTGGCCATGACGTCCGGCTGCGAGGCGAGCGCCTCGTCGATCGCCGCCACGAGCGCACCGTCGTCGGAGACCACCGCGAGCCCGCGGGCGTCCACGACCTGCTGCGGGGTGCCCTCGCCGGCGATGACGCCCTCCAGCACCTGCCGGGCGAGCTTGTCCGTCAGGGTCCCCGCGTCGACGAGTTGGTGCAGCGCGGCGACGTTCTCCGGACTGATCAGCTCGGCGGCGTCGCGTTCCTCCGCGTTCGCGATGCGGCTGATCTCGCTCATCCACCACTTGCGGGCGGCTGCGGGCGTCGCGCCGGCCGCGATGGTCGCCTCGACCTCGTCGAGCAGGCCGGCGTTCACGACGCCGCGGAACTCGATGTCCGCGAAGCCCCAGTCGGCCTTGAGCCGGCGACGGCGCGCCACCGGCTGCTCGGGCAGCGCGGCGCGCAGCTCCTCGACGAGAGCGCGGTCCGGCTGCACGGGCAGCAGATCGGGCTCCGGGAAGTACCGGTAGTCGTCGGCGTCCGACTTCGGGCGTCCCGGCGACGTGGTGCCGGTGTCCTCGTGCCAGTGCCGGGTCTCCTGCGTGATCGTGCCGCCGTCGGCGAGGATCGCCGCCTGGCGCTGGATCTCGTAGCGCACGGCGCGTTCGACCGAGCGCATCGAGTTGACGTTCTTCGTCTCCGTGCGCGTGCCGAGGGGTTCGGCAGGCTCACCCGGCGCGACGCGGGGCCGCAGCGACACGTTCGCGTCGCAGCGCAGGTTGCCGCGCTCCAGTCGCGCCTCGGAGATCCCGAGTCCGCGGACGATGTCGCGGATCGTGGCGACGTACGCCTTCGCGATCTCCGGCGCGCGGTCCTCGGCGCCGAAGATCGGCTTCGTGACGATCTCGACGAGGGGCACGCCGGCGCGGTTGTAGTCCACGAGCGAGTATTCGGCCCCCTGGATGCGTCCGGTGGCGCCGCCCAAGTGGGTGAGCTTGCCCGCGTCCTCCTCCATGTGGGCGCGCTCGATCGGGATCGTGACGATCGTGCCGTCCTCGAGCTCGACCTCGACGGATCCCTCGAACGCGATCGGCTCGTCGTACTGCGAGATCTGATAGTTCTTGCCGAGATCGGGGTAGAAGTAGTTCTTCCGCGCGAACCGGCACGACTCCGCGATCGAACAGCCCAGGGCCAGCCCGAGGCTGATCGAGGAGCGCACAGCCGTCTCGTTCACGACCGGCAGGGACCCGGGCAGGCCCAGGTCCACCGGCGCGAGGAGCGTGTTGGGCGCGGCGTCGTGGTTGCGCTGGTTGGCCGGGTTCGGCGCGTCCGAGAACATCTTGGTCTCAGTGTTCAGCTCGACGTGCACCTCGAAGCCGAGCACCGGCTCGAACAGCTCGAGAGCCTTATCGTAGTCCATGAGCTTCGCGGCGGCCATCAGCGGTTTCCTCCGAGTGCGATGTTCTCGAGCAGTGCGGGGGCGCGGTCGAGCAGCGGTCCCCCCCAGGCGTCGACGAGGAGCGCCTCGAGCGCGGCGCCGACCCGGTACAGCCGGGCGTCCTCGCGGGCGGGGGCGAGGAACTGGATGCCGACCGGCAGCCCGTCCTCCTCCGCCAGGCCCGACGGGATCGAGATGCCCGGCACGCCCGCGAGGTTCGCCGGGATCGTGGTCAGGTCGTTCAGGTACATCTGCAGCGGATCGTCGATCTTCTCGCCGAGTTTGAACGCCGTGGTGGGCGCCGAGGGGGTGGCGATCACGTCGACCTGCGCGAACGCCCTGTCGAAGTCCTGCTGGATGAGCGTGCGCACCTTCTGCGCACTGCCGTAGTAGGCGTCGTAGTAGCCGGCCGACAGCGCGTAGGTGCCGAGGATGATGCGGCGCTTGACCTCGGGGCCGAAGCCGACCTCGCGGGTGAGCGACATGACGTCCTCGACCGTGCCGCCGCCCTCCGGGGTGACGCGCAGACCGAAGCGCACGGAGTCGAACTTGGCCAGGTTGCTGGACGCCTCGGCGGGGAGGATCAGGTAGTACGCGGCCACGCCGTACTCGAAGTGCGGGGCCGAGATCTCCACGATCTCCGCGCCCTGATCCTGCATGCGCTCAAGGGCCGCGTGGAACGAGCTCGCCACGCCGGCCTGGAAGCCGGAGTCGGGCAGCTCCTTGATCACGCCGACTTTGAGTCCCTTGAGGACCTGGCCGCTCGCGCCCTCGCGCGCGGCGGCGGCGAACGACGGCCAGGCGTCGGTCAGCGAGGTGGAGTCCTTGGGGTCGTGCCCGCCGATCACGTCGTGCAGCAGACCGGCGTCGAGCACGGTGCGCGCGACCGGACCGACCTGGTCGAGGCTGGACGCGAGGGCGATCGCGCCGTACCGGCTGACGCCGCCGTAGGTGGGCTTGATGCCGACCGTTCCCGTGACGTGGGCCGGCTGGCGGATCGATCCGCCGGTGTCGGATCCGAGCGCGATCGGCGCCTCGAAGGCCGCGACCGCCGCGGCCGAGCCGCCGCCGGAGCCGCCGGGGATCCGGTCCAGGTCCCAGGGGTTGTGCGTCGGGCCGTACGCGGAGTGCTCGGTCGAGGAGCCCATCGCGAACTCGTCCATGTTGGTCTTGCCGATGCCGATCAGGCCGGCCGCGCGGGATCGCGCGACGACGGTCGCGTCGAACGGCGACCGGTAGCCCTCGAGGATCTTCGATCCGCTCGTGGACGGCTGGTCGGTCGTGACGAGCACGTCCTTGATCGCGAGCGGCACTCCGGCCAGCTCGCCCAGGGTCTCCCCTGCGGCACGGCGGCGGTCGAGGTCGGCCGCGGCGTCGAGGGCGGTCTCGTTCACGTGCAGGAAGGCGTGCACGTCGCCGTCCACGGCGGCGATGCGGTCGAGGTGCGCCTGCGTCGCCTCGACGCTGGACACCTCCCCGCTCGCGAGCTTCGCGCCGAGCTCGGCGGCGGTCCAGCGGATGATCTCGCCCACTGCAGCTCCCATCACTGTTCCTCGCCGAGAATCGCGGTCACCCGGAAGCGGTCGCCGTCGGCGTCGGGCGCGTTCTGCAGCGCCTGCGCCGTGGTCAGCGTCTGCCCTGCGACGTCCGGACGGAACACGTTGTGCAGCGGGATCGGGTGGCTCGTCGCGACGACCTCCGGAGTCGCGACCTCGGACACCTTCGCGATGTTGTCGACGATGGCGTCCAGCTGACCGGTCAGCTGCGTCACCTCGTCGTCGGAGAGCTGGATGCGCGCGAGCACGCCGAGATGGCGCACAAGATCAGGGGTGATTTCAGACACCCGCCCAGTCTAGCCAGCGGGTGCGCAGGGTCCTGTCCTGGTCGGCTCCCGCTCAGCCCTGGAACACGGCGATCAGGGAGCTGTCACCGCACCGCATGGCCCTCGTGGCACCCGCCACCGCCGCGTCCGACTCCTGCAACGCTGCCAGGGCCTCGCGCACGTCATTCTCGCGCAGCAGCGTCCCGGTGACGCGGTGCGAGTCGCTCGACGCCACCACGCGCGCGGAGGAGTTCACCACCGTGCAGGTTCCCTCCACGTCGCGCAGGAACGGCAGGATCGCACGCTCGAGCCGCGACACGTGCACGTCGATCCCCACCACGCCCATCATCCGCCCGTCGTGCTCGACCGGCGATGTGACCGTGACCGTGTAGTCGTCCGTGCACAGGTAGTCGACGTACGGTCCGGTCACGTGCCGCCGCCCGGTGCGCGCCGGGATCTTCCACCATTCCAGCTGGCGGTAGTCGCGGAACTGGTCGGAACCGGGGTCGTTGACGGCCTCGAGGCGGCGCACCGCGCCGCGGTCCCCGCGGTCGAGTCCGTGGATCTCGCGCAGCCACCAGGCCAGGTGCCACGGCGCGTCGGCCAGCACCCCTGGTGTGGCCACGAAGCCCGAACCGGTGACGAGGCCGCCCGGCTCCGCGAGCGCGGGTCTCGCGATCGTCTCCATGAACGGATCCAGAATCGCGGCGGTGGGCGCGGCTCCCTGCGCCGCGAAGGCGCGGAACTCCTCCTGCACCGCAGTGCGCCAGCTCTCAACGAGCGCGAGGATCGGGGCGAACGTGCCCTCGATCCGCTCGGCGATGCGCTCCTCATGTTCGGCGACGATGCCGCTCATCTTCCCGGTCCTTCGGTGTCAGGGCAGCGCCGGAGCGACCCGCATCGCGGGCTCCACCGCCGCCTCCAGTCGTGACTTCTCGTCCAGCAGCCATTCCACACCCGCCGCGATGCGGCGCACCGCGATCGCCCTGGCGCCCTCGGCGTCGGCGGCCGCGATCGCATCCAGCTCCGCGTGACGGGCGGCTCTGCTGCGCAGGCGCTCGTCTTCCTCGCGCAGGCCCAGCCAGATGAGTGCGCCGATTTCGCCCTGGAGCCGCAGCTCCTCGCGGACCAGTCGCGGGGACTGGCTGAGCGCGGCGACCTCGAGCTGGAACCGCGCGACGGCACGACGCGCTCCGCCCTCAGTGGCCAGATCGGCCTGCTCCTCCAGCTCGCGCAGCCCGTTCACGTCGTCCTCGCCCGCCCGATCGGCGGCCAGCTCGGCCGCCATGCCCGCGATCGCCGAGTAGTGGGTCGAGGCGTCGCGCACTTCGACCCGGCTGATGGCGCGGACGCGCTCGTCCGCAAACCGGCGGGCGGTGTCCGGATCGAAGGTGACGAAGCTCCCGCCGTCCCGGCCCCGCCGGGTCCGGATCAGCCCGGCGTCGCGCAGCGCCTCGAGCGCTTCCCTGGCCGTCACGACGGCGACGCCGAGGCGTCGCCCGAGCTGGGCCTCGCTGGGCAGCCGCTCGCCGTCGTGCAGCACACCCGAGGTGATCGCGTCCTGCAGCCGGCGCTCCACGAGCTCCGCCCGGCCGATGTCCGACAGCGGCGCGAACACGGCCGACCTCGCGGGGTCCACCCCAGCCGACACCTGTGCCACGCCGCGCTCCTCTCCGCTCGTGACACGACCGTAACACGCGGGGCTTTACAGAATCATCTGAACCCATATGATTCTATTCATCTACTAACAGAGGATTAGTCCTCGCATCGAAGGGGATGTGATGACCGACAGGCCCGTCGCGATCAGACTCACCGGACTCACCCGCGCATTCGGATCCGTCACCGCCGTGGACGGTGTGGATCTCGAGATCGCCGAGGGAGAGTTCTTCTCCATGCTCGGTCCGTCCGGATCCGGCAAGACCACGGTGCTCCGACTCATCGCCGGATTCGAGCAGCCCACCTCGGGGACCGTCAGCCTGTTCGGCGAGGACGTCACGAAGAAGGCGCCGTTCGACCGGGACGTGAACACGGTCTTCCAGGACTACGCGCTGTTCCCGCACATGAGCGTGCTGGACAACGTCGCCTACGGCCTGCGCGTGCGCGGAGTGGGGCGGAGAGAACGCCGCGAGCGCGCCATGAAGGCGCTGGCGAGCGTGCGGCTCGACCACGTCGCCGACCGCCGCCCCACGCAACTCTCGGGCGGCCAGCGCCAGCGCGTCGCGCTCGCCCGCGCCACGGTCGTCGAGCCGAAGGTGCTGCTCCTTGACGAGCCGCTCGGCGCGCTGGATCTGAAGCTGCGCGAACAGATGCAGGTCGAGCTCAAGCAGATCCAGCGCGAACTCGGCATCACCTTCATCTTCGTCACGCACGATCAGGAGGAGGCCCTGACGCTGTCCGACCGGATCGCAGTCTTCAGCGCCGGCCGGATCGAGCAGCTGGGCACCCCGTTCGAGCTTTACGAGAGGCCGGTGTCGCGGTTCGTCGCCGACTTCGTGGGCACCTCGAACCTGTTCGACGAAGCGACCAGCGAGCTCGTGCTCGGGCGGAGCGGACACCATTCGCTGCGTCCGGAGAAGCTGGTCGTCTCCCCCGCGCCGACCGTGGAGCCCGGCTTCCGTTCTGCCCCCGGGGTGGTCGCCGAGGCGATCTACCTCGGCTCGGGCGTCCGCGTCGTCGTCGATCTGGACCAGGGACCGCGCGTCACCGTCCTGGAGCAGAACGTCGGCGGCCGGGCGCACGGTGACCACGGCGACCACGGCGACCGTGTGTTCCTGTCCTGGCGCGACGCCGACGTCGTCGCCCTCGGGGACGCCTCCGTCGCGGCGCAGGACGAGACGCCATCGCGCACCCTGCGCACGGTCGGCGCCCGCTGACCCGGCGGCACCACTCAGCACCAGCACAGATCTCGCATCAGAACGAAGGAGTATCCCATGCGAAAGAACACCCTCACAGCCCTCGCGGCAATCGGCCTCTCGGCCGCCGTGGTCGCCGCCCTCACCGGCTGCGGCACTGCGGGAGCATCCGGCGGATCGACCGCGGGCCCGATGCCGAAGCTCGGCGCCAAGGAAGGCTCCGTCTCGATCCTCGCCTGGCCCGGCTATGTCGAGAACGGATCCAACGACCCGAAGGTCGACTGGGTATCGACCTTCACGAAGGAGACCGGCTGCAAGGTCGACGCGAAGACGTTCGGCACCTCGGACGAGGCGCTCAACCTGATGAAGACGGGCGACTACGACGTGGTCTCGGCCTCGGGCGACGCCTCGTTGCGGCTCATCGCCTCCGGCGACGTCTCCGAGGTCAACACCAAGCTGCTGAAGAACTACGACGGCATCTACCCCTTCCTCAAGGACCGCGCCTGGAACACCGTGGACGGCAAGCACTACGGCGTCCCGCACGGCTACGGCGCCAACCTCCTGATGTACAACACCGAGACGTTCCCGACCGCGCCCACGTCGTGGGACGTGGTGTTCGACAAGGCCTCTGAGCACGCCGGCAAGGTCACCGCCTACGACTCGCCGATCTACATCGCCGACGCCGCCGTCTACCTGATGGCGCACAAGCCGGAACTGAAGATCAAGAACCCGTACGCCCTGGATCAGAAGCAGTTCGACGCCGCGGTGTCCTTGCTCAAGGACCAGCGCGGCAATGTCAGCGAGTACTGGGGCGACTATCTCAAGGAGGTGCAGTCGTTCCAGTCCGGCGACAGCGTGGTGGGCACCACCTGGCAGGTGATCCAGAACACGCTCGCCGGCGAGGGCGGCAAGACTGCGGTCACCCTGCCCAGCGAGGGCGCGACCGGCTGGAGCGACACCTGGATGATCTCGTCCAAGGCGAAGCACCCGAACTGCGCGTATGCGTGGCTCGACTACATCTCCAGCCCGAAGGCGAACGCGCAGGCGACCGAGTTCTTCGGCGAGGCGCCGTCGAGCGCCAAGGCCTGCGACTACCGCTCCGACTGCGCCTCGTACCACGCGGGCGACGCCGACTACGCGAGCAAGATCTGGTACTGGACGACGCCGATCTCGAAGTGCCTGGACGGCCGCACGGATGTGAAGTGCGTCGACTACTCCGCCTGGACCACGGCCTGGCAGCAGATCCGGAACTGACTCGGCACGGTCGTCCGGAGCCCGCGCTCCGGACGACCGGCACCGGTTTCGAAAGGACCATCATGACCGTCATCGCCTCGCCGCCGTCGCCGCCGCGCACTCCGGTCCCCTCCCCGCGCCGCACCGCCGCGCGGAGCGGATCCGCCTTCCTCGCCGCCCACCCCCGGGCCCGCCTGGGCCTGCTGCTCTCGGCGCCGCTGTTCTGGCTCGCCGCCGTGTACGTCGTCGCGCTCGCGCTGCTGCTGGTGACGGCGTTCTGGACCACCGATACCTACACGGGGCAGATCCGGACCGACTTCACGCTCGACAACGTCATCACGGTCGTGACCGACGCGTTCTACCAGGGCATCACGCTGCGCACCGTGGGGATCGCCCTGGCAGTGACCGTGATCGACGTCGCGTTGGCTCTTCCGATCGCCTATTACATGGCGATGGTCGCCTCCCCGGCCCTTCAACGCGCCCTCGTGGTGCTGGTGCTCACGCCCCTGTGGGCCTCGTACCTCGTGAAAGCGTTCGCCTGGCGCTCGGTGCTCTCCAGCGACGGGATCCTGGAGTGGCTGCTGCGTCCGCTCGGCGGGCACACCCCGGGCTATGGGATCCCGGCGACGATCATCACGCTCTCGTACCTGTGGCTGCCGTACGTGATCCTCCCGATCTACGCGGGTCTCGAGCGCGTGCCGAGCTCGCTGCTGGAGGCGTCCGGCGACCTCGGCGGACGCGGATGGGCGACGCTGCGACTCGTGGTGTGGCCCCTGGTGCTGCCTGCGGTCATCGCCGGGACGATCTTCAGCTTCTCGCTGTCGCTCGGCGACTACATCACGATCGGGATCGTCGGCGGCGGCAGCCAGATGCTCGGCACGCTCGTCTTCCAGGACATCGGCGCCGCGAACAACCTGCCGCTCGCGGCGGCGATCGCGCTGATCCCGATCGTCATCATCTTCGGCTACCTGTTCCTCGTGCGCCGCACCGGCGCCCTGGACAACCTGTAGGAGGCGTCATGCGCATCTCGTTCGGAACCCGCGTCACGCTCGGTGTCGCGACCGTGCTGATCCTCGCGATCGTGTACGTGCCGCTCCTGGTCGTCCTGATCAACTCGTTCTCGACCTCGGCCTCGCTGACCTGGCCGCCGCCGGGATTCACTCTGACGTGGTGGGGCAGGGCGTTCCGCAGCGACGGCGCCCTCGAGGCGGTGGGCACGAGTGTCGTGCTGGCACTGGTCTCCTCGGTGCTCGCGCTGGTCCTCGGCACGATGCTTTCGTTCGCGCTGCAGCGCTTCGCCTTCTTCGGGCGCAGCACCGTGAATCTGCTGGTGATCCTGCCGATCGCACTGCCGGGCATCATCACCGGCATCGCGCTGAACAACCTGTTCCGCACGATCCTGGGCGTGCCGCTGTCGATCTGGACGGTCGTCATCGCGCACACCACGTTCTGCATCGTCACGGTGTTCAACAACGCGGTCGCCCGGCTGCGGAGGATGGGCGCCTCGTTCGAGGAGGCCTCGGCGGATCTCGGCGCAGGGATCTGGACGACGTTCCGCCTGGTGACCTTCCCGCAGCTGCGCTCGGCACTGCTCGCGGGCGGTCTGCTCGCGTTCGCCCTGTCGTTCGACGAGATCGTGGTGACCACCTTCACGGCAGGATCCGGGGTCAAGACGCTGCCGATGTTCATCATCGACAACGTGGCCCGACCGAACCAGGCGCCGATCGTCTCGGTGATCGCGATCGTGCTGGTGCTCGTGTCGATCGTCCCGATCGCACTGGCGCAGAAGCTGTCCGGCAGCGAGCAGCAGCGTCGGTGACCTCGTCCCCGCCGTGGCAGGCTGGAAGCCGTCGGACGGGTTCAGAGGGGATGACGATGGACAGGATCTCGGTGGTCGGCCTGGGCGCGATGGGCGCGCCCATCGCGCGGAATCTGATCAAGGCGGGATACGCGGTCACAGTCTGGAACCGCTCCTCCGGCCCGGTGAGCGCTCTGGTCGCCGATGGTGCGCACGCCGCCGCAACGGTGGCCGAGGCGTTCCAGGCCCCCGTGGTGTTCTCGATGCTCGCCGACGACCGGGCGGTGCAGGAGACGCTGCTCGATCCCGCGGTCCTCGGCGCTGCGGCGCCGGGGACGGTGCACGTGAACCTGGCAACCGTGAGCACAGAGCTCGCCCGCCGCGCCGCCGACGCGCACGCCGCCCACGGGCTCGGTTACGTCGCCGCTCCGGTGTTCGGCCGAGCGCCGGTAGCTGAGGCCGGGGCCCTGAACGTCCTCGCCGCGGGGCCTCCCGAGCTTCTCGCACGGGTCCAGCCGATGCTCGACGTGATCGGATCCCGCACCTGGCCGTTGGGCGAACGCCCCGAGCAGGCCAACGTCGTGAAGATCCTCGGCAACTACCTCATCGCGTGCGCCATCCAGTCGCTCGGAGAGGCCGTGAGCCTCGCCGAACAGGCCGACGTCGATCCCGGCATGCTGGTCGAGCTGCTCAGCAGCACCCTGTTCCCCGGCCCTGTCTACGACGGTTACGGCACCCTCGTCGCGCGGCGGTCGTATCAGCCCGCCGGGTTCACCACGGTCCTCGGCCGCAAGGACCTCCACCTCGCCCTGGACAGCGCCGCAGAGCACGGCCTCACCCTGCCTGTCGGAGAGCTTCTGCGCACGGTCTTCGACGACGCCATCGCCGCAGGGCGCGGCGCCGACGACTGGTCGGTGATCGCCGAGCAGCAGCCGCGCCGGCCGCGAATAGGCTGAGGCCGTGACGACGTCCCCCGTTCCTCCGCGCCCCTGGACCGCCAGCTACGCCGACGGCGTGCCGGAAGACCTCGACGAGGTGACCGGATCCCTCGTCGACATCGTGGAGGCCTCGGCCCGCGACTATCCGGACGCGCCCGCCCTGCAGTTCTTCGGCCGCACCACCTCGTACCGGGAGCTGCAGTCCGCGATCGAGCGGACCGCCGCCGGGCTCAAGGCGCTCGGGGTCAAGGCCGGGGACCCGGTCGCGATCGTGCTGCCGAACTGCCCGCAGCACATCGTCGCGTTCTACGCCGTGCTGCGGCTCGGCGCCGTCGTCGTGGAGCACAACCCGCTGTACACCCCGCGGGAGCTGCGCAAGCAGTTCGAGGACCACGGCGCCACGCACGCGATCGTGTGGAGCAAGGTCGTGGCGACCGTGCAGGAGTTCCCCGCGGATCTCGCGGTGACGACGCTGATCTCGGTCGACGTCACCCGGGCGATGCCCGCGCTCACCCGGCTCGCGCTGCGGCTGCCCGTCGCGAAGGCGCGCGAGTCCCGCGGCGCCCTCACCACGAGGGTGCGCGGCGCCACGGCGTGGGAGACGGTCGTCGGCTACGCCCCTCTCCCCTCCGCGCACCCGCGTCCGCAGACCGACGACCTCGCGATCATCCAGTACACGTCCGGAACCACCGGCACCCCGAAGGGCGCCGCGCTCTCGCACCGCAACCTGCTCGCCAACGCGGCGCAGGCGCAGGCCTGGGTGCCCTCGATCACGCGCGGCGACGGCTGCGTGGTCTACGCGGTGCTGCCGATGTTCCATGCGTACGGGCTCACCCTCTGCCTCACCTTCGCGATGTCGATGGGCGCGCGGCTCGTGCTGTTCCCCAAGTTCGACCCGGATCTCGTGCTCGAGGTCACGAAGAAGCACCCCGCGACGTTCCTGCCGCTCGTACCGCCGATCGCGGACCGGCTGCTGTCCGCCGCGAAGGCGAAGGGAGTGTCGCTCGCCGGCACCGAGATCGCGATCTCGGGCGCGATGGCACTCGCGCACGAGCTCGTCGTGCCGTTCGAGGAGGCGACCGGCGGCTACCTCGTCGAGGGCTACGGCCTCAGCGAGTGCTCCCCGGTGCTGATGGCCAACCCGGTCGCGGAGAACCGCGTCCCCGGCACCGTCGGACTGCCGCTTCCCGGGACCGAGTGCCGCGTGGTGGACCCGGACGAGCCGACGAAGGACGTCGAACCCGGCCGGCCCGGCGAGCTCGTGGTGCGCGGTCCGCAGGTGTTCTCCGGCTACTACGGCAAGCCGGAGGAGACCGAGGCGGTGTTCGTGGACGGCTGGTTCCGCACCGGCGACATCGTCACGATCGACGACGCAGGGTTCGTGCGCATCGTGGACCGGATCAAGGAGCTCATCATCACCGGCGGCTTCAACGTCGCGCCGACCGAGGTCGAGGTGGCGCTGCGCCAGCACCCGGACGTGCTCGACGCCGCCGTCGTGGGCCTGCCCAGCGAGCACTCCGGCGAGGAGGTGGTCGCCGCGATCGTCGTCGACGGCGCGAAGGACGTCGACGTCGAGGCGATCCGCGAGTTCGCCCGCGGGATCCTCACACCGTACAAGGTGCCGCGGCGGATCTTCGTCGTGGACGAGCTGCCCACCTCGCTGATCGGCAAGGTGCTGCGCCGCCAGGTGAGGGAGAGGCTGCTGGCGCTGACGACGGGCCGCTGAGGGACCCGGATCCTCCGCCCCAGGGCCCGCGCCTCCGGGCTTCCCCGCAGACTCGGCGAGGCCCGAGGCGATACGGTTGGGAAGTGACCGATGATGCCGTGACGCCCGCAGACGCCCCCGAAGACCTCCCCACCCCCGGATTCGAAGAACTGGGGATCACCGGGCCCGTCCTCGCCGCGATCAAGGCCCTCGGCTACGAGTCGCCCTCCGCGATCCAGCGCGAGACCATCCCGCTCCTGCTGGGCGGACGCGACGTGCTCGGCACCGCGCAGACCGGCACCGGCAAGACAGCCGCTTTCGCCCTGCCGATCCTGGAGAACCTGGATCTGCAGCAGAAGAAGCCGCAGGCGCTCGTGCTCGCCCCGACCCGCGAGCTGGCGCTGCAGGTCGCTGAGGCGTTCGAGTCGTACGCCGCGCAGATCCCCGGCGTGCACCTGCTGCCCGTCTACGGCGGCCAGGGCTACGGCGTGCAGCTGTCCGCCCTCCGCCGCGGCGTGCACATCGTCGTCGGCACCCCCGGCCGCATCATGGACCACCTCGCCAAGGGCACCCTGGACCTGTCGGAGCTCAAGAACCTCGTGCTCGACGAGGCCGACGAGATGCTGAAGATGGGCTTCGCGGAAGACGTGGAGCAGATCCTCGCGCAGACCCCGGCGGACAAGCAGGTCGCACTGTTCTCGGCGACCATGCCTGCCACCATCCGCCGGCTCGCACAGCAGTACCTGCACGATCCCGAGGAGATCTCGGTCAAGGGCAAGACCACGACCGCCGCGAACATCACGCAGCGCTACCTGGTCGTCTCCTACGCGCAGAAGGTGGACGCCCTCACCCGGATCCTCGAGGTGGAGAACTTCGAGGGCATGATCGTGTTCGTCCGCACCAAGAACGAGACCGAGACGCTCGCCGAGAAGCTGCGCGCCCGCGGCTACTCGGCCGCCGCGATCAACGGCGACATTCCGCAGCCGCAGCGCGAGCGCACCGTCGGGCAGCTCAAGGACGGCAAGCTCGACATCCTCGTCGCCACCGACGTCGCAGCCCGCGGTCTGGACGTGGAGCGGATCAGCCACGTCGTGAACTTCGACATCCCGACCGACACCGAGTCGTACGTGCACCGCATCGGCCGCACCGGCCGCGCGGGCCGCTCCGGCGATGCGATCAGCTTCATCACGCCGCGCGAGCGGTACCTGCTCAAGCACATCGAGCGTGCCACCCGGCAGCAGCCGACCCAGATGCAGCTGCCCACCACGGAGGACGTGAACAGCACGCGACTGGCGCGCTTCGACGACGCGATCACCGCGGCGCTCGAGGAGACCTCGCGCATCGAGGGCTTCCGCGACATCATCGCGCACTACGTCCGCAACCACGACGTGCCAGAGGGCGATGTCGCCGCCGCGCTCGCGATCGTCGCCCAGGGCGAGACGCCGCTGCTGCTGGATCCGCAGAACGACCCGCTCTCCCGCGCCGTCGCCGCAGACAACAGGCCGGAGCGGACGCCCCGCGAAGGCGGGCGCGTCGGCTCCCGCGACCGCGATGAGCGCGGCGCACGTCCGGAGCGGCGCAGCCGCGGCGACTACACGCCGTACCGGATCGAGGTCGGCCGCCGGCACCGCGTCGAGCCGCGCCAGATCGTCGGAGCGCTCGCGAACGAGGGCGGGCTGGGCCGTGACGACTTCGGCGCGATCACCATCCGCCCGGACTTCTCGATCGTCGAGCTGCCGGCGAATCTGGACTCGTCCGTCCTGGACAAGCTGCGCGACACCCGCATCTCCGGACGCCTGATCGAGATCCAGCGCGACAGCGGACGTCCCGGCCGCGGCCCGCGTCGGGACGATCGCGGAGCCGGGGATCGCCCCCGCCGTGACGATCGCAGCTACGACCGCCCCCGTGAAGACCGTCCGTCCGACGACCGCCCCGCTCGCAAGCCCCGCCACAAGGACTGAGGACGCTCGGGCCGCCTCCCCTCGACGTCCGAGACCGAGGCGATCCGGGCGCACCGCGCCTCGCTCACGCCCGGTGCTGTGTCAGGCAGCGACGACCGGCTTCGTGCGCACCGGTCCGAGCCAGGTCGCGATCAGCACGGCGGTGACGGCACCTGCCGCCATGATCGCCGCGAGCACGACGATCTGGAACCGACCGGCCTCGAGGGGTGAGAGACCGCCGAAGATCGCGCCGACGAACGCGCCGGGCAGCACCACGAGCCCGGTGGTCTTGGTCTGGTCGATCGACGGGATCAGCGCTTCACGCACGGCGCGCCTGGCGAGATCCAGGGTGGACCGCCGCGGTGTGGCGCCGAGCGCGAGCCAGCCCTCGACCTCCTCCCAGCGATCGACCACCGACGCGGTGAACCGGCGCCCGGCGAGCGTGGCGATGCTCATGGAGTTGCCGATCAGGATCGCCCCGATCGCGAGCAGATAGCGCGCCGTGGGCTGCAGGGCGCCGGTCGCGAACACCGTCCCGATCGAGACGACCGCCCCGGCGCCGATCGAGGTCGCCATGATCAGCACCGTGCGCCGTCCGCCGCCCGTCCGGCGCACCGCGACGCCGGTGGCGATCCCGAACATGACCAGCAGCGCGGCCCAGATCCAGACCGGCTGGGACACGATGCCGGTGAGAATCACGCTGATCACGGCCAGCTGCACCGCGCCGCGCAGGATCGCGAGCGCGGGCGTCCATCGGCCGGGGACCCGGAACGCGATCAGCGCCGCGGTGGCGATCGCGGCGAGCACGAGCACGCCGATCACTGTCGGCACAAGCTCGATCCCGCCCGTCATCGCGTCTCCTCCCTCGGGTACCTTACGCGCCGCGTACGCCGGAGCCCGGCACCTCGACGAGCGGCATCCGGCCCAGGCCCAGGCCCAGGCCAACGGCGATCGTGCGGCGAGCCGATCAGAACGGCGGCGGGACGGTCGTGCGGAAGCCGGTGGGCATGACCACCTCGACCGAGCGCTCCGGTCTGCTGCGGTAGCGGATCCGCGTGCGGTGACTGCGCACATGGTCGGCGGGGCAGAGCGGGCGGAGGTTGCCGACATCGGTGCGGCCGCCATGCGCCCACATGCACTCATGATCGAGATCGGCGTCGAGTGCCAGGCGCGTGCAACCGTCCCGCGCGCACGTGCCGTGCCGCAGCACCAGCCAGTCCCGCTGCGCCTTGGTGGGGCGATAGGTGCGCCGGTCCATGTCGAGCACGACCCCATGGACCGGATCCGTGATCACCCGGCGGAAAGCCGGCGCGTCGAGGAACGCCTGCCGGGCCGTGAGGGGATCGATCGGACCGTGGCCGACAAGCTGCGCCTGGTCGAGAGCCGTGATCGGGTTCAGCGCCTCCCCCGGGACCAGCCGCGCCAGGCCCGCTGCGCCACCCGCGTCACCGGCAAGGCCGGTGCACTCCCCCGCCAGCAGACCGACGGGAACCGTGACGAACACCGTCGTCTTCACCGCGGTCGTCGTGCCCACGCCGCACAGCCAGTCGCTGAGCAGGTCGGACCGGATCTGGTCCCGGGTCCGCCCTTCTCGCCGATCCTTCTGCAGATGCTTGGCGGATGAGGTCAGCCGACGCCGGATCGCGACCGCCTTGACGGTCGGGACGAGTGCCATGATCCAGGACATGCCGTCCTCGGCGTCCTCCACGACCACGCGGCGATCGGCCAAGCCGCGGACGTGGCGCTCTTCGGCCGGAGCCGGATCGAGCCGCTCCGTGAGCGTCTTCAGCCGACGCCGGAAGGCCGTCAGCGGGAGGGACAGCGCCCACTCCGCGCTCGCCCGGTCGATCAGCGCGGTCGCCTCTGCGGCGTAGTCCTGCTGCTCCTCGGTGGCGCCCACGCGAGCGCGCAGCCGCAGGGCGGAGCCGACCGCGGCGTCCACGAACCGCATCGGCGCGAGGCCGCTCCTGGCACGATCCCACAGCAGCGGCAGCGACTCGCGTGCCGTGTCGGCCGTGCAGATCAGCCGGCGCACCTCGTCCTCGGAGGTCTGCAGCCGAAGCGAGAGATCGAACACGGCTGCGCGCACGGCGTGATCGACGTCGTCCGGGGCCTCGCCGACCGTGTAGATCTCCGGGTGCCGCCGCGTGTGCGCGATCACCTCGCAGATCCCCTCGGCGCGCCAGACGGCACGGCGGTTGAGCGCCGCCTCGTCCTCGCACACGAGCTCCCGCAGTCGCGCCGCGACGAAGGTCTCATCGACCGTCCCCCGACGCACATCAGCGCTCGGGAGCGCCTCTTCGCGCCGCTGCCTGCCGGTGGATCTCATATCTCCAGTTTAGCAGATATATTCGAAGAATAGTGGACCGATTCGAAAGGAAATGGCTGATCCGCTCGAGGATCTGTCAGCCCAGCGCTTCCGGCCCTTCCGTCACGAGAACGTGGAACTGGGCGGCATCGAGGATCCGCAGCCCGAGCTCCTCAGCCTTCGCCAGCTTGGATCCCGCGCCGGGACCGGCGGCCACGAAATCGGTCTTCTTCGAGACGCTCGACGCGGCCTTCCCCCCGGCCTTGATGATCGCCTCCTGAGCGCCCTCCCGGGTGTATCCCTCGAGCGAGCCGGTCGCGACGACCGTGAGCCCGTCGAGCACGCCTCCTGCGGCCGCTGCGGCGCCGGGGCCGGGGTGTCCCGGCGTCGCCCACTGCACGCCCGCGTCCGCCCAGCGGCGCACGATGTCCTGGTGCCAGTCCACCTCGAACCAGTCCAGCAGCGAGTCGGCGATGATGCCGCCGACTCCCTCGACCGCGGCGAGCTCCTCCCTGGTCGCCGCGCGGATCGCGTCCAGGGAGCCGAACCATTGCGCCAGGGCACGGGCCGCGACCGGCCCGACGTGCCGGATGTTCAGGGCGACCAGCAGCCGCCACAGCTCCTTGGTCTTGGCCTTCTCGAGCTCCGCGAGCAGCTTGACCGCCTGCGACGACGGCTGCGGGCCGTCGATCCCGTCCTTCTTCTCGGCGGCGGTCGGGTTGCGCCGGAACGGCGCGCGGGTCTTCACGATCCCGTCGTCGTCCTCCTTCGGCAGCCCGGTCTCGGCGTCGCGCACGACGACCTCGATCGGCACGAGCTGGTCGAGCGTGAGCGTGAACAGCCCCGCCTCGGTCTCCAGCGGCGGCACGGCGGGATGGCTCGGCTGGGTGAGCGCCGCGGCGGTGACCTCGCCGAGCGCCTCGACGTCCAGCCCCCCGCGGGATCCGATGTGCTCCACCCGGCCGCGCACCTGCGCCGGGCAGGAGCGCGTGTTCGGGCAGCGCAGGTCGATGTCGCCCTCCTTGGCCGGGGCGAGGACCGAACCGCATTCGGGGCACCGCTCCGGCATCACGAACTCGCGTTCGGTGCCGTCACGCCGCTCGACGACGGGACCGAGCACCTCGGGGATCACATCCCCGGCCTTGCGCAGCACGACCGTGTCGCCGATCAGCACGCCCTTGGCCTTGACCACGTCTTTGTTGTGCAGGGTCGCCTGCCGCACCACGCTGCCGGCCACCTGTGCGGGCGCCATGACCGCGAACGGCGTGGCGCGGCCCGTGCGGCCGACCGAGACGACGATGTCGAGGAGCTTCGTCTGCACCTCCTCGGGCGGGTACTTGTACGCGATCGCCCAGCGCGGCGCGCGGCTGGTCGCACCGAGCTCGTCGTGCAGCTCGAGCTCGTCGACCTTGACCACGATGCCGTCGAGCTCGTGCTCGATGTCGTGCCGGTGCTCGCCGAAGTAGGCCACGAACTCCGTGACCTCGTCGATCGTGGCGCACACCTTCGTGTGCGGGCTCGTGGGCAGCCCCCAGGTCGACAGCAGCTCGTAGACCTGGCTCTGCGCGGCGACGGGCGGATCCGGCCACGCTCCCACGCCGTGCACGTACAGGGCCAGCGATTCGATCCGGAGCAGCCCCGCCTCGAGCTCCATCCCGGTCTTCTTGTCGAGCTGCTGACGCAGGCCGCCGCTCGCGGCGTTGCGCGGATTCGCGAAGGACGGGAAGCGCCGGGCAGCCGCGGTGCGGGCCTTCTCGTCGTCGAACGGCTTCTTCGCCCCTCCGCGCGCTTCGAAGCGCTCCCGCGCCTCCACGTAGGCACGGTCGCGGAACGCCGCCTGCGCGGCGTTGAGCCGCTCGAACGCCGCGACCGGGATGAACACCTCTCCGCGCACCTCGACGAGCGCAGGGTGACCGGATCCGCTCAGCCGTTCCGGGATCCCCGCGACGCGCAGGGCGTTCTCGGTCACGATCTCGCCGACCCGCCCGTCGCCGCGGGTGGCCGCGGAGGTCAGCACCCCGTTCTCGTAGCGCAGGTTGATCGCGAGCCCGTCGATCTTGAGCTCGGTGAGCCAGGCCACGTCGCGCCCCGCCGCCGCTCGCGTCTTCGCCGCCCACTCGCGCAGCTCGTCGACCGAGAACACGTTGTCGAGGCTGAGCATCCGCTCGGCGTGCTCGATGGTCGCGAGCCCCGTCGCCTCGGCCGCACCGACCATCTGGGTCGGCGAGTCCTGCCCCTGCAGCTCGGGGTGCAGCCGCTCGAGCTCCTCGAGCCGGCGCATCCAGCCGTCGTAGGTCGCGTCGTCGACGAGCGAGGTGTCGCGTCCGTAATAGGCGTCCTTGGCCCCCAGGATGCGGGTGGTCAGCTCCTCGGCCTCGACACGGGCGGCTTCCAGCGAGATGTTCTCCGGCACGTGTCGAGTCTACGAGCGGGGTGCGACATCCCGAGTCGGCGTGCGAAGGGCCGGGGTCTGGCGTCATCCACCCGATCCCGGCCCCGTCGTCCTGAGACCTACCCGAGCGTCGCGAGGATCGCGTCCCGGTACGCGAGGTAGCCGGCCGCGGTCGGGTGCAGGAAATCGACCGGAACCGTCACGTCGCCCCCGATCCACGGCTCTGAGGCCCCGCCGATCGCGTGGTCGCCGAAGGACACCGTCGCAAAGCGGACGGTCGAACCCGCGCCGGCAGACAGCTGCACGGCACCGGCGAGCTGGGCGTCGAGCGCGGTCGTGGCCTGATCGACGACGTCCGCGAGATACACCGCCTGAGCGTAGACCCCGGAGAACGGCAGCGGATAGCCGGTGACGACGATCCTCGCCTCGGGCGAGCGCGCCTGGACCGCGGCGATGAGTCCGGCCATGGCGGGTCCGACGGTCGGGATCGTGCTCCGAGCCACGGCGATCGCCTGCTGACAGCCGGGCGAGGTCATGTCCGCAGCACAGGCGGCGTACACCTGGGCGATGCCGAGATCGTTGGCCCCCGCGGTGATCGTGACCAGGGTGGTGCCGCGGTTGAGCTGGCCCAGCTGGGTCGCGGCGACCTCGGCGATGGTCGATCCGGAGCAGGACGAGTCGCGGAGCAGACTGATCCTGGGCGTCGCGTCGAGCAGCGCCGGATAGCCCTCGGTGCTCTGGAAGCAGGCGAGGTCGAGATAGTCCCCGGTCCCCTGCCCGGCCGCATAGGAGTCGCCGAGGGCGACGTATCTGGCGACCGGTTGCGGCTGTGCCGCAGCGGCCGACGCGACTCCCAGCGGGAGCGTCAGCAGGGCGACGGCGGCTGCGGCGAGCGCCAGCAGCCGGCGGCGCCCGGAAAAGCGGATCGGGTTCATGGCCGAAGCGTAGACCCGCCCTTCGGGCCCCGGATAGGTCGCGGGTCGAGATATACCGGATCAGAGCCGGGCGAGAGTCTCGATGTCGGCCTGGAACTCGTCGATCTCCGCGGCCGAGACCGTCGCCCTGGTGCCGCCGAGCGCTCGGGCGTAGTCGTCGGTGGTGAGCGCGGAGGCCTCATCGCCCTCGCGCAGGGCGCGTGCGAGAGCCTCCTGCGAGGCGCGACGGGCGGCGAACTCGATGTCGGCCGGGGTGAGGCCGTCGCTGGCCGCGACCAGCCGGTCGAGGTCCACCCCGACGGCGGATTCCGAGGGGATGTACCGCGCCCAGATGGCCCGGCGCGCCTCGGCGTCGGGAAGGCCGATCGGGATCACGTAGTCGAAGCGCCCGTGCCGCAGGAACGCCGCGTCGAGAGCGCGGATGAAGTTGGTGGCGCAGATCAGGATCCGCCCCTCGCGGTCGCGGAAGTCGGCCACGAGCTTGAGCAGCTCGTTCGTCACGCCCTGGGTCGGCGAGGGCGGTGTGCCACCGCGGCGGGAGGCGATCTCCTCGACCTCGTCGATGAAGACGACCGCGTGCTCGAGCTCGTCGATCGTCTCGAACGACGCCCGCAGCGCTCCCGCGAGCCCGGTCCCGCCGTCGGCGAGGCGCGACGGGAACAGCTCGACGAAGGGCCAGTCGAGCCGGGAGGCGACGGCCCGCGCGAACGTCGTCTTGCCCGTGCCGGGAGGACCGAACAGCATCACGGCACGCGGCGGCACAACGCCGAAGCGCTCGGCGAGCTCGGGGCGTGCGAGCGGCGTCACCAGGCGCTCCTTGAGCAACGACTTCTCGTGCGACATCCCCGCCACCCGGTCCCACAGGTGCGGGGGCAGGATCCGTCCGCCCACCTCCTTGAGGGACTCGATCTCCCGGCGCTGGATGGGCATGTCCCGCTCGAGGTACCGCACCGAGTGGTGCACCTCGAAGCCGTTCCCGGTGAACGCGTCGAGACCGTCCTCCTCGGGGATCAGGATCGAGAGCTTCGCGAGCCCGAGCGGCGCCATCCGGCGCTCGAGCGCGTGCAGCGGGGACGCGCTCACGTCGGACGACCCGTCGGCCGCGGCGATCCCGAAGAACACGATCCAGCCCTGCGCGTGCGCCGCCCTTCCGACCGCCGCGCCGACCAGCACGTCGCCCTGCACCGCGACCACCGCGTGGTCCTGCTGGCAGGAGGCGATCACCTCGGCGAGCGAGTAGATCGGCCACTCGTTCTCGCGCGTGACCTGGCCCCACAGGCGCACGATCTGGTCGAGATCGTCGCCGTGGAAGTCGCGGATGTACGTCCTCGTCATGCGGATCCTCCTGCTCGGGTGAGACCCATCATCACAGAGTCGCCTGATCGTCAGTCCCCCGCCCGCCCGATCTTCAGCGCGACACCGGCACGTCCTTCATCACGTCGAACCCGGGCATGGACACGTCCACGGTCTTCGTTCCGGCGGGCAGGGGCGGCATCAGCGCGTACAGCTGCTGACCGGTGCCGTCCGTGTCCGGTCCGATGTCGCCGCACAGGCATGAGGATCCCTGGCCCGTGCGGTTCTGGTACCGGAACGTGTAGGGCCGCACCGTGGTGGCGCCGCCGCCGACGGAGAGGGCGATGTTGCGGCCGTCGGTGTCGGGCGCGACCGCGAACTGGAAGGTCGACACGTCCTGCTTCGTTCCGGACGCGGTCGACAGGCGCCACACGATCATCGTGGAGTCGGCCAGGGCGCGCACCTGCTCCACGTCGATGCGCACGCCGACGCCCGAGGTCGCCAGCGTGCCCGTCACGTGCGCGATGGAGGCGGTGGACGGCTTGGCCGCGGCGATCTTCGCCGCCACGTCGGCGGCGCTGAGCGTGCTCGATCCCGACGCGGTCGGCGACGGCTTCGGCGCGGGACTCGATGTGCATCCGGCCAGCGCGATCGACAGGGCCGCGGCGGCCGCAACCGGGATCAGTGCTCCTCGGCTCATTTCTCCCCCTTCGTGGCGTACGAGATCGTCACGCGCCGGTTCAGCGCCCTGCCCTGGTCCGTGCCGTTGTCGGCCACCGGATCCTGTTCCCCCTTGCCCGCCGTCGTGAACGTGACCGACGGGTTCTTCACGAGCGGTGCGAGTGCGGCGCGCACCGTCTGCGCGCGCTGCTCCGAGAGCACCTGGTTGTCCGCGTCGGTTCCCA
This sequence comes from Microbacterium sp. 22242, assembly GCF_052045495.1. Lineage (NCBI taxonomy): Bacteria > Bacillati > Actinomycetota > Actinomycetes > Micrococcales > Microbacteriaceae > Microbacterium > Microbacterium sp. 22242. The sequence goes on from NZ_JBQEOZ010000005.1 coordinate 134,257, forward strand.
CGGAATCGGTGTACCCGGTGATCGAGACCTCGCCCGTCGCGTTCTTGTCGATGTCGGCCGCGACCTCGGCCAGGGTGGCCCCGGCCTGTGCCGTCAGGTCGTGCTTGCCGAACTCGAAGAGCACGTCGGAGTTGAGGGACACGCTCGTGGAGGTGGCGTCGGTGGAGACCGACTTCTGCGGGTCGGCGGTGTTCGCTGCGAGATCGAGGGTGACGAGCTTCGGATCCGCACTCGCGATCCGGGACTGCGCGGGCAAGGCGGGCCAGGATCCGAGTCGCACCGGCGGACTCATCGTCCCGCCTTTCGGCGCGGTGGCGGCGACGGGCACATCCGGGATGATCACGTTGCCCCCGACCTGCACGCTGACGTGATGCACGGACGCAGGAAGCTCGGGCATCACCGCATAGCCGACGACCGGGTCGGCGGTGCCCTGCTTCGGCTGCAGGTCCCCGGGACTCGAGCACAGGCAGTCCCGTCCGGCGGACAACGGCATGTAGTACCGCTGATCGGGTGCGTCGATCAGGCCGATCTCGGAGGCGGCTCCGGGCCGGTACGGAGTGCCGAGATGCTCGTGGAACGCCAGGACCCAGGCGTCGCCGCCCGGTTCGGCGTCGGTCAGCGCGTAGTACAGGACGGTGGCGCCCTTGATCCGTGCGACGGTCAGCACCGTGAACTTCGCCTCGACGATGTCGATGCCGCTGACCCGAAAGGCGACGGTGGCCTGATACGGCATATCGGGATTCGGCGGAGGCGATGCGGCGGCGAACGCGCCGACGGGTGCCGTGCACGCCATCACCGCGGACAGGCCGAGCACGGCGACGACTCTGCGGGATGTGGATCCCGCTCTCCGGCGTCCCTGGGTGGTCCGTGGCATGTGCTCCCCCTCCTCGACGGCTCGGAACGGCGCCGCCACGTGCGGCAATACGCGATCGAGGACCGCACGGCCGCCGGCGGCACGGCGATTCCGGTTCGGTTGTGCGCTCCCCATGCTCATCGAGCGGCCCACCGCTGTCGATGGGGAGTTCTGCCCATCGTGCAGAGCGCCTGCCCGGCCGATCCGGTCATCGCGGCCCGATCAGGTAGAGCGCGACGATCAGGAACCAGATCGGCGTCGCGGTGAGGAAGGCGCGCTCGGTCAGGCCGATCAGAGTGCGGCGCAGGCGCGGGATCACGAGCGTGATGAGGAAGGCGTAGAACGACACCCGCACGATCCAGGTGATCACCTCGAACGGCACCGGCGACAGGCCGCCCGGCACCGCGAGGTTCGTCATCAGCACGAAAAGCCCGGCGAACTGGACCACCGCGAGCACCCAGTGCGCGACGCCGGTGGCGGTCATCTTCGTTCCGGTGAGGTCCGTGGGGAAGAACAGCATCGCCGCGCCCGCGAGGACGCCGACCCACCCGGCGACGAGGGCCCAGGCCGGGCCGACGGCGGCGACCGCGCAGGCGGTCAGGACCAGCGCGTACGCGGGCAGCGAGAGGACGCTCATCAGGGTGTACTCGCGCCGGGTCGCCCCCGTGCCGTAGTCGCTCACGGTGTTGCGCAGCGGGCTGAACTCGCGGTGCGCGAGGTGCAGGTGGACGAACAGCACCAGCCTGCCCAGGATCAGGGCGATGGCGAGGATCGGAAGCGTGACCACGTGGTCTCCTTGTCGATGACGGCGGATTCACTAAGATAGCCGTACTATCCGATCTGTTTCACCGTGGAGAGCGAACCGCCCTTCCGCTATCCAATGCCTCTCCCCCCGACCGACGAGGAGCCGCCGTGAAGCTTCAAGAGCTCAGCACCCGGAGCGGCACGCCCGTGAGCACGATCAAGTACTACCTGCGCGAAGGACTGCTCGACCCGGGTGAGAAGCGCAACGCCACCACCGCCGAGTACGACCAGTCGCATGTGGACCGGCTCGGGCTGATCCATGCACTGCGGCAGATGGTCGGGGTGCCCGTGGAGACCGTGCGGGAGGTCGTCGACGCGGTGCGCACTGCCGATCCGGCCACCGTCATGGGCGTGGTGCAGTCGGCCGTGCTCGGGCTGTCCCGGACGCCGGAGTCTCCGTCGGCGGACTCGGATGCGGACGCCTCCGACGCCCCCGCCCGGCTCACCGCCCAGGACGTCGTCACCGCGATGGGCTGGTCCCCCGCCGCGGCCGACACCGTCGCGGCGCTCGACCGCGACCTGAGCACGATCTCCCGATGGGGCATCCGCTCCGACCTGGAGACCGTCCTCGTCTACGCGCGCGCCGCGGACACGGTGGCCCGCTATGAGCTGGAGCTCTCGCGCGGCCTCGACGGCGAGCCCGGCTCCGGCGACGGACCGACCGCGGACCGACTCGCCACCTTCGTGGCCCGTGGCGTGTACGCCGACTCCCGCCTGCTGCTGCGGCTGCTCGCGGTCGCCCAGGCCTCGCACGCGATCGGGCGGGGCTGACTCAGCTCCGTGCGGGCGCCGCGTTGGAGAGCCGGTCGACGATCAGCACGCTGCGGGCGGGTTCGCGTCAGGCTCCGACCGGAACCGCCGAGACCGTGCGGTCGATCGTGAACTGCCCGAGCACGCGGGTCCCGACGTACAGCACGGCGCTCTGCCCTGGCGCGACGCCGTCCAGCGGCTGATCCGGGACGACCGTGACCGCCTCGTGCGACACGAACGCGCGCGCGGGCACCGGATCCGCGTGCGCGCGGATCTGCACCTCGCACGCGAACTCGTCCTCGGTCGGAGCAGAGCCGGCCCAGGAGCGGCGTTCTCCGGAGATCTCGGCGATCGCGAGCGCCTCCTTCGGGCCGACCACCACCGTGTTGGAGACGGGCCGCACCTCGAGCACGAACCGCGGCTTGCCGTCGGGAGCGGGGACTCCGAGACGCAGCCCGCGGCGCTGACCGACCGTGAACGCGTGCGCCCCCTCATGGGATCCGACCACCGCGCCGGTGCGGTCGACGATCTCGCCCTGCTCCGCTCCGACCTTCTCGGCCAGCCAGCCGCGGGTGTCGCCGTCCGGGATGAAGCAGATGTCGTGACTGTCCGGCTTCTGCGCGACGCCGAGGCCGCGCTCGGCGGCCTCGGCGCGCACGAGCGCCTTGGACGGCGTGGATCCGAGCGGGAAGTACGTGTGCGCGAGCTGCTCGGCCGTGAGCACGCCGAGCACGTAGGACTGGTCCTTCGCGGCGTCGGAGGCGCGGTGCAGCTCGAGTCCGCCCTCGCCGTCGACCAGCGTCGCGTAATGGCCGGTGCACACCGCGTCGAAGCCGAGCTCGNNCAGGGCGGCGAACTTGATCTTCTCGTTGCAGCGCAGGCACGGGTTCGGGGTGCGCCCCGCGCGGTACTCGGACACGAAGTCCTCGATCACGTCCTCGCGGAAGCGCTCCGAGAAGTCCCACACGTAGAACGGGATCCCGAGCAGGTCGGCCGCACGGCGGGCGTCCATCGCGTCCTCGATCGTGCAGCAGCCGCGGCTGCCGGTGCGCAGGGTGCCGCCCGCGCGGGACAGCGCGAGATGCACGCCGACGACCTCGTGACCGGCCTCGACCGCGCGCGCGGCGGCCACCGCGGAGTCCACTCCCCCGCTCATCGCCGCCAGCACACGCATGGATCCAGTGTACGAGCGGGACGCTGGGCGCGCGCGGGGCGCGATCGACCTTCTCGTCCCGCTTCGCCCGCTCAGCGACCGGCGGAGGAGCCGGACGCCCGCCGGTACGCATCGCCGATCACGGCGAGCACGGCGCCGACGTCCTCGGCGGTGGACGTGCGGCCGAGCGTGAACCGGATCACGCTGCGCGCCTCGGCCTCGCTGCGGCCGAGCGCCCGTACGACGTGCGACGGCTCGGCGATGCCGGCCTGGCAGGCGGATCCCGCCGACGCGGAGATCCCGGCCTGATCGAGCAGGAACAGCAGGCTCTCGCTCGGCGCACCGGGGAACAGCAGGTGCGCATTGCCGGGGAGCCGGCCCGCCGGATCCGGGTCCCCCAGCAGCACCGCACCGGGCACCTGCGCGCGCACCCCGGCCACGAGCTCGTCGCGCAGCGCCGCGAGGCGCGCGCTCTCCCGGCCGCGCTGCCTCTCCGCGGCCTCGGCGGCGACCGCGAACGCCGCAGCCCCCGCCACGTCCTGCGTGCCGGAGCGCAGACCGCGCTGCTGTCCGCCGCCGTGCAGCAGCGGGGAGAGCCGGGCGGTGCGCGCGACGACGAGCGCTCCGGTGCCCGCCGGGGCGCCGACCTTGTGGCCGGCGACGCTGAGCGCGACGAGCCCCGTCCCGGGTCCGGCGTCACCGCGGAGCGCGGAGAACGACAGCGGCAGGTGCCCGAACGCGGCGACCGCGTCGAAGTGCAGCGGGACACCCGCCGTCGCGGCCGCAGCGGCCAGTGCGGAGGCGTCGTTGATCGTGCCGACCTCGTTGTTCGCCACAAGGGCCGTCGCGAGCGCCACCCGCGGACCCGTCACCGCCGCGGTGAAGCCCGGCACCGGGATCCGCCCCACCGCGTCGAGCGGGACCGGCAGCACCCGCGCGCCGTCCGCGGCGAGCGCGGCCACGGTGTCGAGCGTCGCGTGATGCTCTCCGTCCGGCAGCACGATCGCGTCCGCATCCCCGGGACGTGAGCGCCACAGGCCCTGGATCGCGAGGTTGACGGACTCCGTGCCCCCCGACGTGAAGACGACTTCGATCGGGTCGCAGCCGAGCAGCACCGCCAGGCGCTCGCGGGACTCCTCGAGGATCCGCCGTGCACGCTGACCTGCGCCGTGCGTCGAGGAGGCGTTCCCGGTCTCCGCCGCCACGCGCGCCCACTCCTGCGCCGCTGCGGGGTGCAGATCGGTGGTCGAGGCGTGGTCGAGGTAGTGCACGCCTCCACTCTCCCACCCCCCGAGTGGTCTCGGGCCGTGCCTCCGGAAGGGCGTCGCACCCCCGCCGGATCGCCGATTTCGCCCATTTCTGGGACTGGGTCGCGGGGATCGCGGAACCCGGTCGCGTCAAGACCGCCCGGCTCCGCGTATCCTGTCCCTCATGTGTCCGCATGGAACGGTGGCTGAGAGCCCGACCGCCGACATCGCCTGCACCCTCTGCAGCCCCGAGTTCGACGATCTCGGGGTCCGTCTGCACGATGGCGTCGCCACCCTGCGTGTGTGGTCGCAGAACGCGGGCTCGATCGAGCTGGTGATCTTCGACGAGACCGACCTGGACTGGGAGACCGCGCATCTGCCCCTCGAGCGCACCTCGGCCGGGGTGTGGGAGGTCAGCACGGAGCTGCTCCGCCAGGGGACCCGCTACGCCCTCCGCGTGGACGGACCGCACGCCTCGGGGAACACGTTCAACTCCGAGACCCTCCTGCTCGACCCGTACGCCCGCGGGCTCGCCCAGGGCGACGGGTACGAGGAATGGCGGTCGGTCGTCATCGCGGACGGCTTCGACTGGGGCGACATCGTCAAGCCGCGCATCCCCCTGGACCGGACGGTCCTCTACGAGGGCCACGTCAAGGGACTGACGAAACGCCACCCCGGGGTGCCCCCGGCCCTGCACGGCACCTACGCCGGGCTCGCCCACCCCGCGATGATCGAGCACTTCCAGTCCCTCGGCATCACCTCCGTCGAGCTGCTGCCCGTGCACGCCTTCGTCCCCGAGCCGCGTCTGCTGGAGCGCGGTCTCACGAACTACTGGGGCTACAACACCCTGAACTTCTTCACCCCGCACACCGCCTACGCCACGGAGGCGGCGCGCAAGGGCGGCCCGGAGGCGGTGCTGGCCGAGTTCAAGGGCATGGTCAAGCTGCTGCACCAGGCCGGGATCGAGGTGATCCTCGACGTCGTGTACAACCACACCAGCGAGGAGGGCATCGGCGGACCGCGCTCCAGCTTCCGCGGCATCGACAACGCGCTGTACTACCGGCAGCAGGCCGACGGCGCGTACATCGACACCACCGGGTGCGGCAACACCCTGAACACGTCGACCGAGGCCGCCGCGCGCCTGGTGCTGGACTCGCTGCGGTACTGGACGAACGAGATGCAGGTGGACGGCTTCCGCTTCGACCTCGCCGTCGCCCTGGGCCGCGACGCGCAGCACGAGTACGACCGCGACCACCCGCTGCTGCAGGCGATCCGCACGGATCCGGCCCTCGCCGGCGCGAAGATCATCGCGGAGCCGTGGGACCTCGGCCTCGGCGGATGGCAGACCGGCAACTTCGCGGCCGGCTGGAGCGAGTGGAACGACCGCTACCGCGACCGCGTGCGCAACTTCTGGCTCAGCGACATCGACTACGCCAGGCGCGCCTCGGCGCCGGTGGGCATCGGCGGCTTCGCGAACCGGCTCGCCGGATCCGCCAACACCTACAGCGAGGAGCGCGGTCCGCTCGCGAGCATCAACTTCGTCACCGCGCACGACGGCTTCACCCTGCACGACCTCGTCGCGTACGACGTCAAGCACAACGAGGCCAACGGCGAGGACAACCGCGACGGCGCCGACATGAACCGGTCCTTCAACCACGGCGTGGAGGGACCGACCGACGACCCGCTCGTGCTCGCCGCGCGGCGCAAGGCCATGCGCAACCTGCTCGGCACGCTGATGCTCTCCGCCGGCGTGCCGATGCTGACCGCCGGCGACGAGTTCGGCCGCACCCAGCGAGGCAACAACAACGCCTACTGCCAGGACTCGCCGCTCACCTGGCTGAACTGGGATCACGAGTCGTGGCAGCAGGACCTCCAGGCGCACGTGGCGAGGCTCACCCGACTGCGCGCCGAGAACCCGGCGCTGCGCCCCCTCAAGTACGCCCGGCTCGGCGAGCACATCCCGAACGCGTCGGTGATGGACTGGTTCGACCAGCGCGGCGACACGATGGACGTCGAGCAGTGGAACGATCCGCGCAACCGCACCCTGCAGTACGTCGCCGCGTCCACGCCGGACACCGAGGAGTTCAACCGGATCCTGCTCATGGTGCACGGCATCGAGAGCCCGGTCGACGTCACGCTGCCGGCGATCGAGGGCGTCACCCGCTACGTGTCGCTGTGGTCGAGCGGCGACGAGCGCCCGGGCGATGTCGAGACGGTGCACGAGCCCGGCGACGTGGTGCCCCTTCCCGGGACGTCGATGAGGCTGTTCCGCGCGGAGTGACGTGGCTGTTACCTCCGTCGCGGCCCAAGCGCGGTAGGTTCGGGGTGTGTCCGATCGATCTGCCACTCAGTCCAGGTCCGATGCTCTCCGCAGCACCGCGCAGATCCCCGTGCGCGCGCTGCCGACGACCGACGCCGCGGATGCGCAGACCACGCGCATCCCGCTGGCGGATCCGTCCCCCGCGGCTCCGGAGGGATTCCACCCCAAGGCGTTCGCGGGCGAGGTCGTGCCGTTCCGGGTGGTCGCCTTCCGGGAGGGCCATGACCTGATCGGCGTGCACCTGCGGCTGCGCACCCCGCAGCGCGAGGAGAGCCTGCACCGGCTCACCCCGCTGAACGACGGCAGCGACCGCTGGCAGGTCGATGTCGCGCTCGACGAGACGCGCACCTGGACCTTCCGGTTCGAGGCGTTCGCCGACGAGTTCGCGACCTGGGCGCACGCGGCGGAGCTGAAGATCCCGGCCGGCGTCGACGTCCCGCTGGTGCGCACCCTGGGCGCTCAGCTGCTCGCACGCGCCGCGAAGGACAAGGACCGGCCGAAGCCCGAGCGCAAGCGCCTGGCCGCGTTCGCCGACGCCCTGGCCGACGAGGACGGATCCGCCGACGAGGCGCTCGCGATCGCGACGGACCCGGAGCTCGCGACGCTGCTGCAGGACCGGCCGATCGCCTCCCTGGACTCGGCGACGCCGTGGCAGAGCATCCTCGTGGAGCGGACGCTCGCGGGCGCCGCGGCCTGGTACGAGTTCTTCCCGCGTTCCGAGGGCGCGGTGAGGAACGCGGACGGCACGGTCGCGAGCGGCACCTTCGCCACCGCCGCCGAGCGCCTCCCCGGCGTGGCCGGCATGGGCTTCGACGTGATCTACCTGCCGCCCGTCCACCCGATCGGCCGGCTGAACCGCAAGGGCCGCAACAACACGCTCACGACCGAGCCAGGCGACCCGGGCTCGCCCTGGGCCGTCGGCGCCGCCGAGGGCGGCCACGACGCGATCCACCCCGACCTCGGCACGCTCGCGGACTTCCGCGCCTTCGTGAAGAGGGCGAACGGCCTGGGCCTCGAGGTCGCGCTCGACCTGGCGCTGCAGGCCGCGCCGGACCACCCGTGGGTGCAGGCGCACCCGGAGTGGTTCACCGAGCTGCCGGACGGCACGATCGCGTATGCGGAGAACCCGCCGAAGAAGTACCAGGACATCTACCCGCTGAACTTCGACCGCGATCCGGTGGGGCTGTACACCGAGGTGCTGCGGATCGTGGAGCACTGGATCTCGCAGGGCGTGAAGACGTTCCGCGTGGACAACCCGCACACCAAGCCGCTGCGGTTCTGGGAATGGCTGATCCGCACCGTGAACACGAAGCACCCGGACGTGGTGTTCCTCGCCGAGGCGTTCACCCGGCCGGCGCCGATGCGCGGCCTCGCGGCCGTCGGCTTCCAGCAGAGCTACAGCTACTTCACCTGGCGCAACACGAAGGCCGAGCTGGAGGAGTTCCTGCTCTCGGTCGCGCACGAGACCGCCGACTACATGCGGCCGAACCTGTTCGTGAACACCCCGGACATCCTGACCGAGTACCTGCAGTTCGGCGGGCGGCCGGCCTACAAGATCCGCGCGGCCATCGCGGCGACCGGCGCGCCGCTGTACGGCGTGTACGCGGGTTACGAGCTGTTCGAGAACGTCGCCCGGCCGGGGTCCGAGGAGAACATCGACAACGAGAAGTACGAGTACAAGTTCCGCGACTGGGCCGCCGCGGAGGCGGAGGGCCGGTCGCTGGCGCCGTACCTCACCCGGCTCAACGAGATCCGCCGTGCGCACCCGGCCCTGCGCCAGCTGCGCAACCTGCGGGTGCATTGGAGCGACGACGACGCGATCATGGTGTTCTCGAAGCACCTGGACGCGCCCTTCACCGGCACGGACACCAGCGACACGATCATCGTGGTCGCCAACGTCGACCCGCACTCGGTGCGGCAGACCACAGTGCATCTCGACACCCTCGCCTGGGGTGTCGAGCCAGGGACGGCGTACGAGGTCGAAGACCTCGTCACCGGATCCGTCTGGACCTGGACGGATCACAACTTCGTGCGCCTCGACTCGTTCACCGAGCCGGTGCACATCCTCCATGTGAAGGGGCAGCGATGATCACCACTGCGATCGACTCCGCTGTGCTCGAGGCCGTGGCCTCGGGCTCCTACCACGACCCGCACTCCGTGCTGGGCGCCCATCCGCAGCCGGAGGACCGCGGAAGACGTTCCACGATCGTGCGCGCGCTGCGGCCGCTGGCCAAGACCGTCTCCGTGCTGATGGACGGCGGGATCGACGTGCCCCTCACCCACGTCGCGAACGGCATCTGGGAGGGAGAGGTGCTCGGCCCGGTGGGTGCGTACCGCATCGAGGCCACCTACGAGGACGCGCCGGACTGGTCGACCGGCGACGCGTACCGGCACCTCCCCACCGTCGGCGAGCTCGACCTGCACCTGATCCGCGAGGGGCGGCACGAAAGGCTCTGGGAGGTGCTCGGGGCGCATCCGCGGACCATCGACGGCGACCGCGGCACCGCGTTCGCCGTCTGGGCGCCGCACGCCGCCGCCGTCCGCGTAGTCGGCGATCACAACGGCTGGGACGGCCGCCTCGACGCCATGCGCTCGATGGGCTCGAGCGGGATCTGGGAGCTGTTCCTGCCGGGCGTCGACGTCGGCGCGCACTACAAGTACGAGATCCTCACGCCGAACGGGGACTGGATCCTGAAGGCGGATCCGATGGCGCAGCTCGCCGAGACGCCGCCGGCGACCGCATCGATCGTGACCCGGTCCGAGTACACCTGGAACGACGGCGCCTGGATGACCCGTCGCGCCGCGACGCACGCGGTCGCGCAGCCGATGAGCGTCTACGAGCTGCACCTCGGGTCGTGGCGGCCGGGGCTGGGCTACCGGGACATCGCCGACGAGCTGATCGAGCACGTCGAGGCCACCGGCTTCACGCACGTCGAGTTCATGCCCGTCGCCGAGCACCCGTTCGGCGGATCCTGGGGCTATCAGGTCAGCGGCTACTACGCCGCCACGCACCGCTTCGGCGAGCCGGACGACCTGCGCTACCTGATCGACCGGCTGCACCAGGCCGGCATCGGCGTCATCATCGACTGGGTGCCGGGGCACTTCCCGAAGGACTCGTTCGCACTGGCCCGCTTCGACGGCCAGGCCGTGTACGAGCACCCGGATCCGCGCCGCGGCGAGCACCGCGACTGGGGCACCCTGATCTTCGACTACGGCCGCAACGAGGTGCGCAACTTCCTCGTCGCGAACGCGCTGTACTGGCTCGACCAGTTCCACGCCGACGGCCTGCGCGTCGACGCCGTCGCGTCGATGCTGTACCTGGACTACTCGCGCAACGAGGGCGAGTGGGAGCCGAACGTGCACGGCGGCCGGGAGAACCTCGAGGCGATCCGGTTCCTGCAGGAGGTCAACGCGACCGCCTACCGCACGCACCCCGGCATCGTGATGGTCGCCGAGGAGTCCACCAGCTTCCCCGGCGTCACCGCGCCCACCAGCCACGGCGGCCTCGGCTTCGGGTTCAAGTGGAACATGGGCTGGATGAACGACTCGCTCGTGTACATCGAGCGCGACCCGCTGTACCGCGGCCACCACCAGGGCGAGATGACGTTCTCGTTCGTGTACGCGTTCGGCGAGAACTACATCCTGCCGATCAGCCACGACGAGGTCGTGCACGGCAAGGGCAGCCTGCTGTCGAAGATGCCAGGGGATCACGCCGCCAAGCTCGCGAACGTGCGCGCCTACCTCGGCTACATGTGGGGCCATCCGGGCAAGAACCTGCTGTTCATGGGGCAGGAGTTCGGCCAGCTCTCGGAGTGGTCCGTCGACCGCGGCCTGGACTGGTGGCTTCTCGACCAGCCCTCGCACCGGCAGCTGCTGGACTTCGTCGGCGCGATGAACCGCACCTACCGGGCGAACGCGCCGCTGTGGGAGCGCGATCACGACGGCTCCTCGTTCACGCGGATCGGCGCTCCGGACTGGGATCCGAACATCGTCGCGTTCGTGCGCAGGGACGCGCACGGCGGGCACCTCGCCGTGGTCAGCAACTTCTCGGGGGTCACCCGGCACGGGGTGCGCCTCGACCTGCCGCTCGCAGGGGGCTGGACCGAGGTGCTGAACACCGACGCCCACGAGTTCGGCGGGCACGGCGAGGGCAATCTCGGCCTGGTGTACGCGAAGGACATCGAGAACGGCTCCCCGCAGGCGACGCTGACCATCCCGGCGCTGTCGACGATCTGGCTGCGCCATCAGCGCGAGCCGCACGTCCCGATCGTCAGCAAGGGCTGAGGCCGGGATCCGTCGCAGGCGGATCCTGAGACGAATCCGGCGGTGCCGACACTCCTACAGTGAGAGACACCGAACGGAGCCCGCATGGCACAGACACGAGGCGACACGGCGCTCGTCGCGCGCGCGGCGTCGGGGAGCGAGCACGCTTTCCGCACGCTGTACCGCGCATACGCCCGCCCCGTCTACTGGATCGCGCACGGCATCCTGGGCAGCGCCCCCGACGCGGAGGACGTCACCCAGGAGACGTTCGTCGTGGCGTGGCGGAAGCTGCCCGGACTGGAACTGGCCGGGGAGTCGCTGCTGCCGTGGCTCGCCACGATCTGCCGGTTCCAGGCGGCCAACCGCCTGCGCCGGCGGCAGCGCGAGCTCGCGCACACCACCGACGAGGCCGATGAGCGCATCCCGTCGCTGATCGACGTGGAGCAGCAGGTCATCACCGCTGAGCTCGCGGCGCGGATCGCGCAGGAGCTCGGTGGCCTGAGCGCCCTGGATCGCGAGATCTTCCGGCTCTGCGCCACCGAGGGCTACGACTACCGCGCCGCGGCCGCCGAGCTCGGCGTCGGGCACGGCGTCGTCCGCAACCGTCTCTCCCGCGTACGCACCCGTCTGCGCGGCGCTGTGACCGAAACGGAACCCGCATCATGACCGCCACCCGCTCTTCCACTCCCCCGGAGCTCCCCGAGCTGTCCGACGACGTCGTGGCCCGCATCGAGCAGGACGTGTTCGCCGAGATCGCCGACGAGCGGGCGGGCGTCCGAGCCCGCGGCGCCGCACGCCGTCGCTCCCGCCGCCGCGGCTGGCTGACGGCGGGAGGGATCGCCGCCGCGTTCGTCGTGGGCGTCCTCGTCACGCCGTCGGTGCTGTCGATGACGGGCTCCTCGTCGTCCGGGTCCGCGGTCTCCTCCGCGCCGGCAGGCGCGCCGCAGCCGTCGCTGAAGTCGCTCTCGGACGCCGGGACGCAGGCGTCGTCCACGGCCGGCGGCTCCGCCTCCTCGGCCACCACGCCCCGCGACATCGTGCGGACCGGTTCTGCGACCGTGCAGGTCAGGGACGTCCGCGCCGCCGCGGACGGGCTCCGCGCCCTCGCCGAGAAGCACGGCGGTTTCGTGGAGAGCCAGCAGATCGGATCCGCGCAGGCCGCCAGGGGCGGCGACGGCATCGTTCCGACGCCGGCGGACGGCTGGGTGACGCTGCGGGTCCCTGCTGCCGATCTCACCGCCGTGATGGACGCGCTGCGCACCCAGGGCACGGTGCTGTCGACCTCGATCGGGCAGAACGACGTGACGGCGACCACCACGGACCTGCGCGCCCAGGTGTCGTCCCTGACCACGTCGGTGGACCGCCTCACCCAACTGATGTCCCAGGCCTCCTCGGTCGCAGACCTGCTGGCCGCCGAGACCGCGCTCACCGATCGTCAGGCGCAGCTGCAGTCCGCGCAGCAGCAGCTCAAGGACCTCGAGTCGCAGGTCGACATGTCCTCGGTGCAGGTGACGCTCGTGCGCGAGGCCCCTGCCACCGCCGATCCCGCCGGCTTCGGGGACGGGATCGCCGCCGGGTGGCACGGGCTGATCGTCTCCCTGAACGCGCTCGTGATCGCGATCGGCTTCCTCCTCCCCTGGCTGGCGGTCGCGCTCGTGGTGGTGCTGGCGGTCTGGGGCATCCTGCGCCTGCGCCGCGCCCGTCGAGCGCGCGCGACGGCCGCCACGGAGACGGCGTCCTCTGCCCAGAGCTGAGCGGCGGTCCGGTCAGAAGCCGTATCGCATGCCCATCGCTGCCCTGACCTCGTCGAGCGTCGCGATCGCGATCTCCCTCGCCCGCGCGTTGCCGGCGCGGATCACCTCGGCGGCCTCGTCCGGGGAGATCCGCGCCCGGCGCTCGCGGTGCGCGCGCAGGAACCCGTTGACCGACTCCGCGGTCACCTGCTTGAGGGCGGCGGATCCTCCGGTGCCGATCTCCGCCGCGACATCCTCCGGCGCGACGCCACGGCAGACGGCGGCCGTCGCGAGCAGACCGGACACGCCGGGACGGTGCTCGGGATCGAACGCGATGAGCCGCTCCGAGTCCGTGCGCGCCCGGCGGATCGCTGCCGCCGTCTCGTCCTCGGTCGCGCCGAGCGCGATCGCGTTGCCGTAGCTCTTCGACATCTTCCGGCCGTCGAGTCCCGGCAGCTCGGGGGTGTCGGTGAGCAGCGCCTCCGGTACCGGGAACACGGGTCCGTACCGCTCGTCGAAGCGCCGGGCGATCGTGCGGGTCAGCTCCACATGCGGGAGGTTGTCCTTCCCGACCGGGATGAGGTCGCCCTTGCAGAACAGGATGTCCGCCGCCTGGTGCACGGGATACGTGAGCAGCAGCGCGCCGATCCCCCGCCCTGCCGCCTCGGCCTCCGCCTTCACAGTCGGATTGCGGTGCAGCTCGGCCTCGGTGACCAGGCTGAGGAACGGCAGCAGCAGCTGGTTCAGCTCGGGGATGGCGGAGTGCGTGAAGAACGTGGTGCGCCGGGGGTCGAGCCCGGCGGCGAGATTGTCCCTGACCGCCTCGACGACGTTCTCGCGGACGTCGCCGAGGCTGTCCCGATCGGTGATCACCTGGTAGTCGGCGAGGACCACGAAGGTCTCCACCCCCTGCTGCTGCAGGCGCACGCGTTCCAGGATCGTGCCGAAGAGGTGTCCGAGATGCAGCCGGCCGGTCGGCCGCTCCCCGGTCAGGATCCGATGCCGTCCCGGATGTGCGGCGATCTCGGATCGCAGCCGCGTCGTCCGCGCGGCGGTGGCGGTGAAGGTGTCCATGTCTGCTCCCAGGGCCGAGGAGCTGCAGGGGTGCGCGAACATGAGGAACGCGGGCCGCCATGCAGCCCGCGTGAGTGGTCGATCGTGCGCGTGCGGCTGCTAGGGCAGCCACCACCAGGAGTTCATCACGCGCATGACGTCATCATAACCGCCAGGTCGGCCGTGTCCGGCGACGCGGTTCAGCCGGCGTCGCCGCGGGCGTCGCGGCGGGCGAGCCAGTCGGTCCGGAGCAGGCCCATCCGCACGATGTCCTCGTACCGGCCGCGCACCCAGGCGTGCTCGCGCTGACGCCCCTCGACGACGAAGCCCGCCTTCTCGTAGACGCGCAGCGCCGCCGCGTTCGAGGCGATCGCCTCGAGGTGCACGCGGCGCAGGTTGCCGCGCACGAACGCGAACTCGACGAGCTGTGCAACGGCCTCGGTGCCGAAGCCCGTGCCGCGCGCCGAGGGCGTCACGGCGATCCCGACCTCGGCGTGCCGGGCGACCTCGTCGATGTCGAAGAGGTTCACCGTGCCGACGGCCTCGCCTGCGACGTCGATCACGAAGGTGAGGTTCCCGTTCGCGGCGGCGTCGCGCTCGGCCAGCCGCGCCAGGAACGCCTCCCGCGTGGGGACGGCGGGCCGGCCGGGGCTGCGCTCCTCCCAGCTGTCCAGGTCCGCGGCGATCGCGTACAGAGCGTCGAAATCGGCCTCTCTGCGCGGACGGAGGGTGACGACCGGTCGTGACGACATGCGGCCACGCTACCGGATCGCCGGCCCGCGTCGACCGGCCAGGGACGACGAAAGCCCCCGGAGACCGGGGGCTTTCGCGTGTCGTGTGACCCCAGCGGGATTCGAACCCGCGTTACCGCCGTGAGAGGGCGGCGTACTAGGCCGCTATACGATGGGGCCGTCTTCTCGAGGCGTTTCCGTCTCGCGACAACCGTACAAGTATGACATGGCCCCGAGTGCGCGCCAAATCGGGCCGACCTCTCGCCGACACCCGGGTGTGTCGCGCCGGCACGGGATTACGCTCGGATCATGCGCGTCACCAAGCATGAGCACGCGGCCCTCCGCGTCGACGACCACGCCCAGACCCTCCTCATCGATCCGGGCAGCTTCACCCTGCCGCTGGACGATCTCGCCCGCCTCGCCGGCGTCGTGATCACGCACGAGCACCCCGATCATTGGACGCCGGAGCACCTGAACCGGATCCTCCGCGACGCCCCGGGGACGCCGGTCTACGCGCCGGCCGGGGTCGCTCGCGCGGCAGCCGGCTTCGACATCATCGAGGTCGCGCCCGGCGACACGGTGACCGCAGGCGACTTCACCCTGCGGTTCTTCGGCGGCATGCACGCGGAGATCCACTCGTCGCTGCCGCTCGTCGACAACGTCGGCGTGCTCGTGGACGACGAGCTGTACTACCCCGGCGACTCCTACGCCGTGCCGGAGGGCGTCGAGGTCGGCACCCTGGCCGCCCCGCTGGGCGCGCCGTGGCTGAAGATCGGCGAGGCCATGGACTATGTGCTCGCCGTCAAGCCTCGTCGCGCGTTCGGCACGCACGACATGACGCTGTCCGTGATCGGCGCGAACATGCACCGGGCCCGGCTGAAGTGGGCCACGGAGCAGAACGGCGGGGAGTTCTTCGAGCTGGCACCGGGCGACTCGATCGAGGTCTGAGGTGGCGGACTCCCCCGCCGCCGAGGTCGAGATCGGCGAAGCGCTCGTCAGGGACCTGCTGCGAGAACAGTCTCCCGAATGGGCCGATCGTCCGCTGCGCCTCGTCGCCGAGGGCTGGGACAACGCGATCTGGCGTCTCGGCGACGACCTGGCCGTGCGCCTTCCGCGTCGGCAGGCGGCCGCCGATCTGATCCGGCACGAACAGCAGCACCTCCCGGCGATCGGAGCACGCCTCGCCGTCGAGGGCATCCGCACTCCTGCGCCGCTGTTCGGCGGCCGGCCCGGCCCGCGCTTCGGCTGGGCCTGGTCCGTCGTGCCCTGGTTCGAAGGTCGTGCCGCGCTCGCGCAGCCACGGCCCGAGCGCTCCGCCTGGGCGGCACGGCTGGCGTCCGGCCTCCGTGCGCTGCACGTGCCGGCTGCCGACGGCTTCCCGCTCAATCCGGTGCGTGGCGTGCCCCTACGGGTGCGCGATGCGGACCTGAGGGCCGCCGGCGCGCGGCTCGCCCGGCGCGACCCCGATCTCGCCGGCGCGCTGCTCGCACGGTGGGCGGACGGCGTCGCCGCTCGCGCGCATACGGGACCCGCGCTGTGGCTGCACGGCGATCTGCATCCCGGCAACATCATCGTGCAGCATGGCGACCTCGCCGCCGTGGTCGACTTCGGCGACACGACCGGTGGCGATCCGGCCTACGATCTCGGCGCAGCCTGGATCGTCTTCGACGGCACCGGGCGCGCTGCGTTCCAGGAGCTCCTGGCGGATGCCTACGATGACGCGGCATGGGTGCGTGCCCGCGCCTGGGCGGCCGCGATGGCGATGATCCTGCTCACCCGCAGCGACGACCGCGCCGACATGGCGGCGCTCGGCACCGAGATCGCGGAGCAGGTGCTACAGGACCGCTGACCAGGCGTCAGGACGATGCACCGTTCGGCGCCCCGCCCGGCGCGATCGGTCCGTCCGAAGCCGGTGCCGGGGACGATGCGGCGTTCCGTCTCGACACGACGGCGACCGCCGCGGAGGACGCGATCACGGCCACGAGGGCGCCGAGCAGGATCGCCGCGCCCTCGCCCGGGAGCAGCGCCCTGGTCGCCACGCCGAGCGCCACCGCGGCGACCGGCACGCCGAGCTGCCCGGCCGAGGCGATCGCCTGCGACCACGGCAGCCCCGCCGCGCGTCCGGCGAGGTGCGCGATCACGGCGGCGGCGCCGAGCACGAGTCCGAGCAGGATCATCTGCGGGTGGTCGGTCAGGTTGCGGAGGCTGATGGACGACCCGAGCCAGACGAAGAAGAGCGGCCCGAAGAAGCCCTCGGTCATGCCGAAGAGCTGGCGCGCCAGGCGCCGCGGCTGACCCACCGCGGACAGCACGAGGCCGAGCGTGAACCCGGCCATCATGACCGAGACGTGCGTGAACTGAGCGATCGCGGCGAGGCCGAACAGCAGGACCAGGCTGAGGCGCAGTTCCAACGCGAAGCGGCGGGACTCCGAGAACCTGTGCATGGCGTGCCTGCGCTGGGGACCGATCCGGCGCAGCAGGATCGCCAGGAGCACACCGATCGCCGCGATGAGCAGGCCCCCGAGCACGACCACGGGCGCCCTGGACGGCTGCAGCACCAGGGGCAGCGCGACGATGCAGGCCACGTCGGCGAGGGCGATCTGAGCGATCAGCTGCGCGGCCGATTCCGGAGCGATCTCGAGGTCCTGCAGCATCGGCAGCACGAGCGCGGCGGACGACGACGCGATCAGCACGGCGTAGATCCCGCCGTGCTGATTGCCGAACAGGGCGGCCACGCCGATCCCGACGCCGACCGCCACCACGGCGACCAGCCCGGCTCCCAGGGCGCCCTTGCCGACCGCGGCGCGCACCGTGCGATCCCGGATCGGGATGTGCGATCCGATCACGAGCATGATCAGGCCGAATCCGATCTGCCCGAGGAACGTCAGCGTCGGCTCGCCGGAATCCACCCAGCGGAACCCGCTGGCGCCGACGACGAGCCCCGCCAGGAGCTCCCCGGCGATCAGCGGGATCCGCCACGACCTGCGCGCGGCCAGCAGCGGACCCGTCAGCCCGACCAGCGCGATCAGGGCGAGCGTCGCGAACGTCATGCGCACACTCTAGGACCGCGCGCGCCGGGCCGGCTCACGGCGCGTCGGCCCCCGCGAGCCGGTCGTTCACACCGCGGCGAGCTGCGCCGCCCGCACCCGGATCGCCCGCTGCTGGTGGTCGCGCTGCTCGCCGACGAGGCGGCGCAGCGCCGCCGGCGCATGCGGGTGCGCGTCCAGCCAGGCGTCCACGAGCTCGGTGCTCTCGGCGTCAGGATAGAGACCCCGCACCAGGCGCCCAGCGATCTCGATCGTGCGCTGCGCCCAGGCCGTCTCGATCCGCGCGAAGTAGTCCTCGTCGAACGGGGCGACCAGGTCCCGCCGACCGCCGGCCCGGAAACCCGCGATCGTGGCGTCGAGGTGGTCGTTGCTCAGTGACAGATCGGTCCAGGCGGCGCGCCAGTCCGCCGCGCGCACCTCCGCGAGCGGGGTCGACGCGGCGGCGGCGAGAGCCGCGGTGCGCCCGGTCGCGGTGTGATCGCGCAGCTGCTCGGCGGTGATCTCCTCGGCGCCGGCGTGCCCGGTGGTGACGAGGGCGGTCAGGAGCGCCCAGCGCAGGTCGGGATCCAGCGGCAGCCCGGCCGGTGCGACGCCCACGAGCATCGCCGTCACATCGGCGTGGCGGGCGTCGTCGACCGCGGCCGCCGCCGCGAACGCCCGCGCCCAGGTGAGCTGGGCGTCGCTCCCCGGCGCTGCGCTCCCGAGCGCCGACCACGTCCGCTCCAGCCAGGCCGCGCGCGCCGCGGGGCGGGCCGGCTCCGGCAGGTAGTGCGCGATCGCGAACGCCGCGTTCAGCAGCACGCCGCCGAGCAGCGCGTTGTCGGGCTCTCCGGGCGCATGCGCGGCCACGATGTCCAGATACCGCTGCACGGGCAGCTCCGCGTCCCGGGTCGCATTCCACAGCGCGGACCAGACCAGCGCCCGCGCCAGCGGGTCCTCCAGGCCCGACAGCGCCTGCTCGACCGTCCCCAGCGAGCGTTCGTCGAGCCGCACCTTGGCGTAGGTGAGGTCTCCGTCGTTGAGCAGCGTGAGATCCGCGGCGGCCAGCTCGACCGGCGTGCGCGTGTCGACGAGGTCGAGCGGGATCCGCTCCCGCAACGCGAGCGCCCCGTCCCGCAGGTCGTACAGCCCGATCTGCAGCCGGTGCGGGCGCGGATCCGTCTGCAGCGGATCCGTCTGTACCACGACGGCAGCACCGTCCTCGCCGCGCTCCAGGCTCAGCGTGCTCATGCCGGTGGTCTGCAGCCACGCCTGCGCCCAGCCGCGCAGGTCGCGCCCCGAGCCGTGCTCGAGCTCGACGAGCAGATCCTCCAGGGTCGTGTTGCCGAAGGCGTGCCGGGCGAAGTAGCGACGGGCGCCGTCGAAGAAGGCGTCCTCGCCCACGAACGCCACCAGCTGCTTGAGCACGGCCGCGCCCTTGGCATAGGTGATGCCGTCGAAGTTCAGCTTCGCGGCCTCCAGGTCGGGGATGTCCGCGACGATCGGATGCGTGCTGGGCAGCTGGTCCTGCGTGTACGCCCAGGCCTTGCGCCGGTTCGCGAACAGCACCCACGCCTCGGTGAACTCGGTCGCCGCAGCGGACGCGTGCGCTCCCATGTAGTCGGCGAACGACTCCTTCAGCCAGAGGTCGTCCCACCAGGTCATCGTGACCAGGTCGCCGAACCACATGTGCGCCATCTCGTGCAGGATCGTGTTCGCCCGAGCCTGCCGCTGTCCGCGGGTCGCCGCTCCGCGGAACAGGTACTGCTCGGTGAACGTCACCAGGCCCGGGTTCTCCATCGCGCCGATGTTGTACTCCGGCACGAAGATCTGGTCGTACTTCCCCCACGGGTACGGGAAGGCGAACGCCTCGGCGAAGAAGTCGAGGCCCTGCCGGGTGATCCGCAGGATCTCGTCGGCGTCGAAGTGCTCGGCCATGGAGGCCCGGCACAGCGCGGCGAGCGGCACGTGCTCCTCGCCCCGGCGCCACTCCGACTCGACGCGCACGTAGGGGCCGGCGGCGATGCACACGAGGTAGCTGGACAGCGGCAGCGTAGGCGCGAACTCCACCGTCTGCACGTCGCCGTCGACGCGGGTCGCCGCCACGGACTGATTGGACAGCACCTCCCAGCCCGCGGGTGCTGTGACGACGACCGTGATCACGGCCTTCAGGTCGGGCTGCTCGAAGCAGGGCATGAACCGGCGCGCGTCGGCCGGCTCGTCGTGCGTGTACAGGTAAGTCTGGCCGTCGACGGGATCCACGAACCGATGCAGCCCCTCCCCGGAGCGGCTGTAGGCGCCGGTGCCGCGGATCTCGACCACGTTGCGGGCGCTCAGGCCGCGCAGCGCGATCCTGGCACCGTCGTACTCCACGTCCTGCGGCGTGCCGTTGACCGTGACGCCGAGCACCTCCTCCCCGAGGAAGTCCACCCAGGTCTCGCCGGTCGTGGCGTCGAACTCGAGCGTGGAGGTCGTCGGGAACCCGGCGCCGTCGACGGATCCCGTCACGTCCAGTTCGAGACGGATCCGGTGCAGGGTGATCGACGCGGATCGCGCGGCGGTCTCGGTCCTGGTGAGGTTCGCGGTGCTCATGGATCCATCGTTCCACGATGTCCCGGCGCCCCTTCGAAGGCGCCCGTCGTTCGTGCCAGCATGGGGGTATGACCGAGCAGACCGCCGCCCCGCTCCCCGAACGCAGCCGGCTCGTGCAGGAGCACGTGCACGCGGCGGGCCTGACGTCCCAGGTGCGCGAGCTGCCGGACTCCGCCCGCACGGCCGTCGAGGCCGCCGCAGCGCTGGGCTGCGCGGTGGGCGCGATCGGCAGCAGCCTGCTCTTCCTCGCCGACGACCGTCCGCTGCTCGTGATGACCAGCGGCCGACATCGGGTCGACGTCGCCGTGCTCGCGGAGTCCGTCGGCGCCGGCACGGTCGTGATGGCGCCGGCGGCCGTCGTGCGCGAGGTCACCGGACAGGCGATCGGCGGCGTGGCGCCGGTCGGCCACCCCGCCCCCGTGCGCACGGTGATCGACGCGGCACTGCGCGACTACGACGTGATCTGGACCGCGGGCGGCACCCCGCACACGGTCATGCCGATGTCGTTCGACGAGCTCGTCGCGCTGACCGGCGGATCCGTCGTCGCCGTCGCTCGGAACTGATCCCGGAGCTTTACGCAAGCCCCTGGCCGGATCCAGGAGCCGTCCAGGCTCGGTCTCTACCGTGGAAAAGTATGTCACGGAACGGTAACAGGATCAGGTCCCTGGACGGACTGCGCGGGCTCGCCGCGGTCATCGTCCTCGTCCATCACGCGTCCCTGATCGCCGAGCCCTGGATCGATCCCGCCGGGTGGGCGCTGCTCACCCAGTCGCCGCTGAAGCTGCTGCTGGCCGGATCCGAGGCCGTCATGGTC
This sequence comes from Microbacterium sp. 22242, assembly GCF_052045495.1. Taxonomy (NCBI): domain Bacteria; kingdom Bacillati; phylum Actinomycetota; class Actinomycetes; order Micrococcales; family Microbacteriaceae; genus Microbacterium; species Microbacterium sp. 22242. Next base: position 155,596 of record NZ_JBQEOZ010000005.1, read on the forward strand.
TTCTTCGTCCTCTCCGGGCTGGTGGTCGCGCTGCCGGCGCTGAACCGCGGCTTCTCCTGGGCGCGGTACTACCCGGCGCGGCTGTTCCGGCTGTACGTCCCGGTGATCGCGGCGCTCGGGGCCGCAGCCCTGCTGGTGCGGCTGATCCCGCGCGATCCGACCACGATGCCCGACGGATCCTGGATGCAGGACGCCCAGGCCACGACGGTGTCGGCCGGCGACGTGCTGTCGCAGATGTCGCTGCTGCGCCCGAGCTATCCGATCGACAACGTGCTGTGGTCGCTGCGCTGGGAGCTGTTCTTCTCGCTCCTGCTGCCCCTGTTCGTCTGGGTCGCGCTGCGGGTGCGCCGCCTGGCGCTGCCCGTGGCGGCGCTGATCGTGCTGCTCATGTTCGCCGGGCGCACGACCGGGAACTCCGCCCTCGCCTATCTGCCGGTGTTCCTGCTCGGCACGCTGATCGCGGTCCGCTTCGCCGATCTGCGCGCCTGGGCCGAGCGCCCCGGCCCCCGCCGGGCGCTCCCCTGGCTGGCCGCTCTCGCCGGCGTCATGCTGATCGCGAGCTGGCTGGCCAAGCCGCTCACCTCGGGCACGGTCGCGGCCGACGTGCTCTGGGCGGTCGCGGGTGCGGGGGCGGCGCTGCTCGTGGTCCTCGCGATCGTGTGGCCGACCGCCCGCCGCACCCTGGAGACCCGGCCGATGCAGTGGCTGGGACGGGTGTCGTTCAGCCTCTACCTGGTGCACGCACCGATCCTGGCCTCGCTCTGCTACCTGCTCGGCGCGGAGCGGTGGTGGCTGGCCTGCCTGATCGGCGCGCCGCTGAGCCTCATCGCTGCGGGGGCGTTCCACCGGCTCGTCGAGCGGCCGGCGCAGGAGCTGTCGGCCACCGCGGGCCGGGTCGGCGTGGCGCTCGCCGAGCGGGTGCAGCTCCGTCGGGTCGGCGCCGCGCCTGACGAGGTGCTCGGCCGCGTGCAGTGACGGCGGCGCTTTGTCCCGGTCCGGCGCTCAGCTCTGCCGCGCCGCGGCGCGCCGGCGCCGTCGTCGCGCAACCGCGCCGTAGACGGCCCGCAGCACGGCGCGGGAGAGGAACCGCACGCCGATGCCCGCCGCCCCTGACGCGCACCCGATGAGGGTCACGCGCGGATCGTGCAGATCGATGTCGAACACCCCGGGCCCGAGCGGGGTGAGCACGACGGTCAGCATGCCGGCGATCATGGCGCCGACCAGGAGCGCCTTCCACAGCCGGTAGGGGCGCGCGACCGTGACGAGCACGAAGAACGCGACGATGATGAGCGCCAGGAACGCGGCCGACGAGGTCGGCACCCGCTCGGCGTGCGCGGTGCCGAACACGGCGCGCGCCGTGAGATAGGCCCCGTAGGAGGCGACCGCCGCGCCGATGCCGCCGGGGACCGCGGCGTCCAGCACGCGCCGCACGAACCCGTCCTGCGCACGCGCGGTGTTCGGCGCCAGGGCAAGGAAGAACGCCGGGATCCCGATCGTGAACCACGCGATCAGGGTGACGTGTCGCGGCAGGAACGGGAACGGCACCGCGGTCACGGCGACGAGGAGCGCCAGCAGCACCGAGTACAGCGTCTTGGTGAGGAACAGCGTGGCGACCCGCTCGATGTTGCCGATCACCCGCCGTCCCTCGGCGACCACGTGCGGCAGCGTCGCGAAGGAGTTGTCCAGCAGCACGATGCGCGAAACGGCGCGCGCGGCCGGGGAGCCGGATCCCATGGCGACGCCGACGTCGGCGTCCTTGAGGGCGAGGACGTCGTTCACGCCGTCGCCGGTCATCGCGACGACGCGGCCGTCGCTCTGCAGCGCGTGCACCATCGCCCGCTTCTGCGTCGGGGTGACCCGGCCGAACGCGGTGCGGTCGCGAACCTGCCCGCCGAAGTGCGCGGAGCCGGGGTCGAGCAGGCGGGCATCGACCGCATCGCGCCCGTCCGGCACGCCCGCCTCGGCGGCGATCGCGCCGACCGAGGCGGCGTTGTCGCCGGAGATGACCTTGATCGCCACGCCCTGCGCGGCGAAGTAGGAGATCGCGCCGGGCGCCTCGGTGCGGAGGCGCTGGTCGAGGATGACGATGGCGACCGCGACGAGGCCGTCCGGACGTCCGTCGCCGGGCGCGTCCGCCCCGGGCAGCACCGCGTCCGAGCGGGTGAGCACGAGCACCCGCAGTCCCTCCGCGGCGAGCGCGTCGGCGCGGGTGCGGGCGGTGTCGCCTTCGACGAGCAGCACGTCCGGGGCGCCCAGCACCCAGGTGGCGCCGTCCCGCGTCTCCGCGGCCGCCCACTTGCGCCTGGAGGAGAACGCGATCGAGGTCCGCACCGGAAGGGCCGGCGCGTCGCCGACGTGCTCCAGGATCGCCGCCATGCTGCTGTTCGGTCTGCCCTCGGCGCGGCCGATCGCCGCGAGCGCGCCCTCGACGTCGTGGTCGTCGCCCGTCAACAGGTCGACCGAACTCACGCGCATGCCGTCCTCGGTGAGCGTGCCCGTCTTGTCGGTGCACACCACGTCGACCCGGGCGAGCTCCTCGATCGCGGGCAGATCCTGCACGAGGCAGTTGCGCCGGCCGAGCCGGACCACGCCCAGTGCCATCGCGACGCTCGTCATCAGGACGAGCCCCTCCGGCACCATCGGCACGAGCGCGGCGACGAGCCCGCGGACGGCGTTGCGCCAGTCCTCGGAGCGCCCCCAGATCTGGTTCACGATCGTGAGCACGCCGACCGGGATCAGCGCCCAGGTGACGTACTTCAGGATCGTGTCGATCCCCGCCCGCAGCTGCGACGGCGGCTTGCGGAACTGCGACGCCTCCTTCGCGAGCTGGGCGGCGTAGGCGTGCTCTCCCACCGCGGTGGCGCGGAACGCCGCGGACCCGGCCGCGACGAAGCTGCCCGACTTGAGCTCGTATCCGGCGTCGGCGAGCACCGGCTCGGACTCGCCGGTGAGCAGCGACTCGTCGACCTCGAAGCCGATCGCGTCCAGCACGACGCCGTCGACCGGGATCTGATCCCCCGCCGCCACCAGCACGACGTCGTCCAGCACGAGCTGCTCGACGTCGATCTCGGCCACCCCCTCGGCCCGTTGCACGCGGGCGGGCGCCTTGCTCAGCAGGGCCAGCCGGTCCAGCGTGCGCTTGGCGCGGACCTCCTGCACCATGCCGATCACGCTGTTCACCACGATGAGCAGGCCGAACAGGCCGTCGATGAGAGAGCCGGTGCCGAGGATCAGCAGGAACAGCACGGCATAGATCGCGTTGACGCGGGTGAACGCGTTGGAGCGGAAGATCTCGCCGAGGCTGCGGCTCGTGCGCGACTCGATCGCGTTGCTCTCGCCCCGTTCGACGCGCTCCGCCACCTCGGCGGCGGTCAAGGGCGCGCGATCCGTCTCGACGGGCCTGATTTCCGTCATGCGCTCACCGTAACAGCGCGCGCTCACCGCCGGCTGATGGCGACGCGCGCGCATCACGACGCCGTCAGGGCCTGCTTCCACCTGCGCTCCTGACGGAGCGCCGGGAGGTAGCAGGCCGCGCCGAGGATGCTGAAGGAGCCGGCGACCACGGTCGCGACCGCCGCGGAGCTCGCCCCCGCGAAGGCGGTGAGCACGAGCAGGCCGACGCTGTACGCGCCGCCGGAGACCATCGAGTTGAGCGACAGGATCGTCGCCCGCGTCGACCGGTCCGCCTCGCGGTGCAGCAGTGCCGAGTGCATGGGTCCGGCGGATCCGTGGGCGAGGTAGGTCAGGCCGTAGCCGATCAGGAGCCCGGCCACACCGGAGGCGAGCCCCATCAGGACCACGAACGCCCCGTTCAGGATCCGGCTCACGATCGCGGTCCCGGCGACGCCGATCACTCCGCTCAGCCGCGCGGCGAGCAGTGAGCCGAGCGCGAACAGCCCCCAGGCGGCCGCCGATGCCGGACCGAACACGGCCGCGGCCGCCGCTTCGCCGCCGAGGATCACCTCGAGCTGCAGCGGTGTCAGGGTCTCGAATGCGATCATCGCCACGGACCAGAACACCTCGACGAGCACGAGGCCGGCGAGTACGCGCGAGCGGACCGCGCGGTGCAGTCCGGTCAGGATCGTCCGCGGCGTGGTCCGCGCGGCCGCGGCCAGCACCGCGAGCGGACGCACGGGCGCGGCGTCGGCGGGCCGCACCTCGTGCACCAGGACGAGCACGAGCGCGGTGTAGAGGGCGTAGAGGCCGATCGAGACGAGCAGCGGCAGCACCAGGGCCGACATCGCCCGCAGCGGATGCCAGGAGACCAGCAGGCCGCCGAGCAGAGCCCCCGTCGCGATCGCGACCCCGAGGACCGTGCCCGCCCTCGCCAGCGGCCGCGCGACCTCCGCACGCGGATCCTGCTCGTGCACGGCGTCGACGAACCACGCCTCCAGGCTCCCGGAGTCGAGCACCCGGAAGGCGCCCTGCAGCAGCAGGGACACGGCGAAGAGCGCGTAGGAGTCGGCGACGAGGAACAGCACGCCGGAGGCGACAGCGAGCACCCCGGACGCGGCCAGCACCGGGCGTCTGCCCAGTGTGTCGGCGAGGGCACCGGTGGGGAGCTCGAGCGCGAGGGCGACGAAGCCCTGGATCGCGAGGATGGATCCGATCTCCGCGATCGTCAGGCCGCGTTCGAGCGGGAGCAGCACGGTGAGCCCGAGCGTCACCCCGACCGGCAGCCAGCGCAGCGCGGTGAGCAGCAGCAGGCGCCGCTCGGCTCCCGCGACCGCGCTCACGGCTCGCGCGCGGGATCGAGGTCCACCGGCATGCTCTGCACGACGAGATGGATGCGGCGCGCCGCGGGATCCCCTTCTCCGGCGCGCCGATACCGCTCGACCAGCGCATCGAGCTCGGCGCGGAAGGAGGCGAGCTGCTCCGGGTTCACGGTCAGCAGCGCGTCGTCGAGTCCGAGCCGGTCCACCCACTCGTCCGGCCATGCCGCCTCGGCGTCCAGCCAGCGCTCCGCCCGCATCGCGAACTGCCTCACGTAGTCGCGGCGCAGCCAGTCCAGCGCCGTCCTGGCGTCCTCGTCGTCGGCGAAGCCCGAGTTGGTCCAGGAGTGGAAGTCGGTGCTGGCCCGCCAGATCCGGCGCTTCCCCGCGCCGTCTCCGGTGTCCGCCACGAGTCCGACGTCCTCGAGCGCGCGCAGGTGGTAGCTCGTCGCGCCGGTGTTCGTGCTCAGCGCTGCGGCCAGCTCGGTGGCCGTGGCGGCGCCGTGCAGCCGCAGCTCGCCGAGGATCCGGGAGCGCAGCGGATGCGCGAGCACGCGCACCGCGCGCTCGTCGAGGTGCATGCCGACGGGGCCGTCCGGAGTGTCCATGCCGCCAGTCTCGCATGCACAGAATCTATGCACAAGTATTGTGCGCGGATCTCCTGCTCAGCGGGATCCGGCCTTGGCCGCTCGTGCGCGCGGGCCCAGCTCTTGCAGCACCCCGTCGTGCAGCTCGAACACCCGGTCGGCACGCGTGAGCATGGCCGTGTCGTGCGTCGCGACGACCGCGGCCGTGCCCCGCTCGTGCACGAGGGCGGCGATGAGATCCATGATCTGCGCGCCGGTCTCGCTGTCCAGCTGCGCCGTGGGCTCGTCCGCGATGAGGACGTCGGGGTCCATGACCAGCGCCCGGGCGATGCCGACGCGCTGCTGCTGTCCCCCGGAGAGCTCGGCGGGGCGCTGCCGGGCGTGGTCGGCGAGACCGACCGCGTCCAGCGCGGCCTGGACGCGACGCTCACGCTCCGCGATCGGGGTGCGGCGGATGCGCAGCGGCACCTCGATGTTCTCCGCGGCGGACAGCACGGGCAGGAGCCCCGAGGTCTGGAAGATAGACGCGATGCGCTGCCCCGCCACATCGCCCAGCTCGCCCGAGGCGAGGTCGCGGTCGTCCAGCAGCACCCGCCCGGACGTCGGCCGGTCGAGCCCGCCGAGCATGGTCAGCAGCGTGGTCTTGCCGGATCCGGAACGCCCGGTGACCACCACCAGCTCCCCCGCCGAGACGGCCAGGTCGGCCGCACGGACGGCCGTGACGTCGCCCGAAGGGGATGCGAACACGCGGGTCGCGCCCTCGGCGCGCAGCACGGCGCTCATGCGGTCTCCCCCTCGTCGCGGCGGCCCTCGGGCCCGTGCGGGCCCCCGGGTTCTCCGGACGGCGGCCCGTCACCGGACGGTTCCGCCGTCCACGCCCCCGAGGCGACGCGCACGTGATCGGGTTCGAGCGTGAGCCGCACCCGGTCGCGCAGGTCGAGCGCGCTGACGAACTCGCCCGGCAGCTGCATGCGGCCGGCGCGGTCGAGGACCGCGAACTCCTGTGCCACGCGCACGGCCCGGCCCTCCTCGTCCGTGCTCGTGCTGCGCAGCGTCTCGGTCGAGGTGCGCCCGTCCCGGATCCGCACGGTGCGGTCGACGTGCTCGGAGACCGCCGCGTCGTGCGTGACGATGAGCGTGGTGACACCGTGCTCGGTGTTGACGGTCTGCATCGCCGCGAGCACGTCCGCGCTCGTGCGCTCGTCCAGCTCGCCGGTGGGCTCGTCCGCGAGCAGCACGCGCGGCCCGTTGGCCAGGGCGACCGCGATGGCCACGCGCTGCTTCTGCCCGCCGCTCAGTTGCGCCGGCCGCGCGTCCGCGACGCCGGCCACGTCGAGCAGCTCGAGCAGCTCCTGCGCACGCGCCGCCCGCGCGGACCTCGGCACGACGCGGGCCACGCCGTGCGCCATCGCGATGTTCTCCCGTGCGCTGAGATAGGGCAGCAGATTGCGGCCCGACTGCTGCCACACGAAACCCACGCTGCGGCGGCGGTAGCGCAGCCGCTCCGCGCTCCTCATCGTGACGAGGTCGTGCCCGGCGACGCGGGCGCTGCCGGCGGTCGGCGCGTCGAGACCCGCGAGGATCCCGAGCAGCGTGGACTTGCCGGATCCGGAGGCGCCCACCACCGCCACCATCTCCCCCGTCCGCACGCTCAGATCAAGGCCCTGCAACGCCTGCACCTCGATGCCCTTCGCGGTGAAGATCCGCACCAGTCCCTCGCAGCGGATGCCGGCGTCGCTCATGGCGTCGTCCTTGCTCATGCTGTCCTGCCCCACGTCATGCCTCCTCGTCGGTCATCCGGATCGCGTCGGCGCTGCGCAGCCGCACGGCGGTGGCGGTCGCCAGCAGCACCGCCAGCGCCGCGACCAGCACGAACCCGAGCAGCACCACTGCGAGCCCTCCCGCGCCCGGACTCAGCGCGGGAGGGCTCTCCCCGCCGGTGAATCCGCGCAGATCCAGCCCGCCGACGACCAGCCCTGCCATCGCCGCCCCGCACAGGACGCCGACCGGGAGCGCCACCAGGAGCGCCGGCCCCACCTCCCACGCCACGAGCGGCAGCACCCGTCGACGGGGATACCCGACAGCGCGCAGCAGCGCCATCAGCCGGGCCCGCGCCGTGGATCCCAGGGCGAGGGTCTGCACGATCGTGAGCGCGAGCAGGATCGCCACGATCCCGATCGCGGCGTTCAGCGCCGCGTGCAGCGCCGCGAAGGCGGGATCGGACGACGCCTGCGCGATGAGCTGCGCCGCCGTCACGACATCCGCGCTCGGCCCGAGGCGCGCTCGGAGCGCCTTCCCGACCTCCGCGGGGTCGTGCCCCTGCCCGACCGAGACGAACAGCCGGGACACCGAGGGCGAGACGACGCCGATCCGGCCGATGTTCGCGCGGTCGACGATCACCCACTTCTCCGCGGCCCCGAACGGGGCCTGCTGCGCGGTGCGGGCCACGATCCGCACCGCGTGCCCGTTCACGGTCAGCCCGCCGCCGAACTGCGCGATGAGCGCCTCGGAGGCCACCACGGGGATCGCGCCGCCGGAGGTCGAGGCGAGCGCGGCCGGCAGCGGCAGGGCGCCGTCGAAGCCCTGCTGCACGCGCACGAACGCGTCCCTGTCGAGGGCGTAGATGCGCACCCGGTCCGTGGCGACGGGCGACGCGCCCTGGCCGATCTCGTCGGCGTCCAGGGTGGCGACCGCCGCGACACCGGGGATCGTGCGGACGGCCGCGATCTGGTCGTCGTCGATGTACGGCAGGGACACCGCGACGTCGGCGCCCGTGCTGTCCCGTGCCGTGCGCGCGGCCCCGTCCGACACCGTCGCCGCGAACGCCACCGAGAACACCGCCACCGCGATCCCGATGACCGCGGCGAGCGCGGGAGCGGTGCGCAATGCGGCGTCGCGGAGAGCGCGCGCGGGCCCGAGCAGGGCGATCAGCCCCGCGCGCCGAGCGGAGGTGCGATGCAGCGCCTCCAGCAGAAGCGGAAGCAGCCGCAGCACCAGCACGGTGCCGACAGCGCCGATCAGCAGCGGCATCGCGAGCAGGACGGGGTCGACGGCGGCGCTCTCGCCGCGGCCGAGCAGGATCGCGGCGAGAGCACCCGTGAGCACCAGCACCACGGCCTCGATCAGGATCCTGCGCCAGGGCGACAGGGCCCGTGCCCGGCCGCCGCGTCTCTCGGCGCCGCGCAGCTCGAGAACCGCCGTCGCGAGCACCGCGCACACCGGCACCAGCACCAGCACGGCGGCGACGACCATGGTCGCCCGATCCGGGGCGCGGCGGGTGAGGATCAGGCCGGCGGTGACCCCCAGCGCGGCGCCGATCAGGCCGAGCAGCAGCGCCTCGCCGCCGAGCAGCCCTGCCAGCTGCGCGAGCGACGCGCCGCGGGCGCGGGCGAGCGCGGCCGCCCGCCCGCGCCGCAGGGCGAGCTGGCGTCCGGCCAGCGCGAGCACCACGCCCGCGACCGCGAGCGGGCCGGTCGCGGCCACGGCGACCACCGCGACGAGCGCCTCCCCACGCGCGACACCGCGGTCGAGCGCGTCCGCCACGGGGGTGGCATAGACCAGCCCGCCGTTGTAGAAGTCGCTGCCCGCCCCGAGGTCCACGGGATTGGCCAGGAACAGCCGCAGCTGCGCGGACGCCGCGGCCGCATTCCCCGCGTCGATCGCGTCCCGCCGCACCGGGATCCACGAGGACGTCGACGTCTCCCTGACGAGGTCGCCGAGACGGCCGGCCTCGTCCGGTGCCAGGAAGCCGACGGTCTGCAGGATGATGTCGCCGTCGGGCGTGTACGTGACGGCGGGCTTGCGGGCGCCGACCAGCATGTCCCAGTCCAGGTCGTCCGCGCCGCGCGGCTCGACGAGCCCGGTCAGCGTCACGGCGACTCCCTGCCTCCTGCGCTGCTCCCCGACCTTCCAGTCCAGCTCGCGAGCGGCCTGCGCGGTCAGCACGACCTCGATCCCGGCCGACGAGTCGGTGGGCTTCGGATACGCGCCCTGGACGAGCGCGCTGCGGCGCTCCAGGCCCGGATCCATCGTCAGCTGCACGAAGTTCCTGGGCGCCCTCCTGTCCGCGGGCAGCGGGGTTCCCGCCAGCAGCCCCACCACGCGCGGCGTGCCCAGCAGGCCGCGCAGCGGCTCCGGCTGGCGGTCGCGGGCGGCCCGCGCCGCGGCGAGCGGCCCTTCCCAGACCCCGGCGCGCGGCAGGGCGCTGCGATCCAGCCCCGCGATGCCCGAGACGGCGCCGGTGAGCGCCTGACCCGCCGCCGGGATGCCGTCGAGCTGGTGCTGCACGGTGGCTGTGCGCGCCTGGTCGACGAGGGGCGGCACCATCACGCCGGCCAGTGCGAGCGCAGCGATCGCGAGCACGAGGAACGCCGAAAGCGCGGGTGCGGTGAGCATGGTCCTGAGGACCACGGCGGGAGTTCCGGGGTTGCGCGTCACGACCCGCTCCCCCACATCGTCGGCAGCACCGCGGCGGTCACCGCGAGCCCCGCCGCCACGCCGCCGAGGATTCCGAAGACGGCCGTGGCGAGCACCTCGCCGAACCTCGCCCTGCGCTGCCGGGCCGCGCTGAGCCCGAGAGCGCGCAGCGTCCGGCGCTCATCGGTGCGCCGCGCGCGATCGGCGGCGATCGCCGCGAGGAAGCCGAGCAGCCCCAGCAGCACGGCCGCCGCGGCTCCGAGAGCCAGCAGGATCGTGGACGTCCGGGTGACCGGCGCGACGCTCACCGCCGGCGGGGTGAGGATCCGCACGGGGATGCTCGCGCGGGAGCGGATCGCGGCGGCGACGGCGGCAGGATCCGCGGCCGCGATCCACAGCTCGTTCGCGACCGCATCCCCGGCCGCCGTCAGCGCCGCATCCCGGTCCGCGAGGATCCCCGGCCCCGAGCCGATGCCCGCGAGCGCGGGCACGACCATCACCACGACGGCGGGCAGCCGGGTCCCGTCGGGGAGCAGCGCGGCCGTGAACCGGGTCCCGGACCGGGCGCCCAGGCGGTGTGCCAGGGCCGCCGTGATCGCCACCGGCAGCGCGCCGCCCGATCGCGCGCCGAGTGCGGACCGCAGGGAGGCGGACAGCGGCAACGCCGCGGGATCCGCGCCGAGGAAGGGCACTCTGTCCTGGCCGACCGTGGCGTCCGCGCTCAGCACGGCCGTCGTCCGGGTGGCGCTCGGCAGGTCGGTCGCCTGGCCGGCGGAGAGCGGCACAGCATTCGGGTCTCCGGCCGACACGCGCACGTCGAGGCCCACCGCGGCGCGGAGCGCGGAGGCATCCGCTGCGGCGGCCAGCGGACCGGCGCCGTACGCGAGCGTCGCCGAGCCCGCCGCCAGCGCCAGGCTGAGGATCGCGACCGCCGACAACCCGGCACGCCGCGCGACCTGCCGCAGCGGCAGCACCGGCATGATGCCGCGGGACCGGCGCGCCGGGCGCTCGGCGACCGCGGACAGGAGCACGGCGAGCACGGGGACGAGCATCGCGAGGGCGAGCAGCGAGGCCGCGCCCGCCGCAGAGGCGACCGGATCGGCGGCGCCGCCCGGCGTGAGCACACCGCCCCGCGCGAAGAGCTGCCACACCGCGAACCCGGCCAGCAGCGCGACGAGGAGCGCCGGCAGCAGCAGGGCGAGCACGATCCCGCGCCCGGCGTCCGAGCGGGTCGCGCCCGCCGGGACCGAGGCGCGCGCGGCCAGCAGCCCGGCGACGACCGCCGCCGCCAGCACCGTGAGCAGTGCCGCCGCGAGGGCCGCGGGACCCGGCGCCCCGACCGGCAACAGCGCGAGCAGGGCGATCGCGGCGCCCGCGCCCGCGGCGATGGCGGCCTCCGCGGCCGCCCCGCCGGCGATGCCCGCGCCGGACGCCCCACGGGCGCGGAGGAGGCGCAGCTCCTCCCGCCGGCCTCCGGCGATCGCGCCCAGGATCACGGCGATCGTGATCGCGCCCAGCACCACGACGATCGTGATCGGGACGATCGTCGTGCCGCGCGCGACCGCGACGGCGCCCGTCAGCCGGTCGAGGAGGTCTCCGAGACCGCCTCCGACCGCGGTGTTCGAGCGGCTGTCCGGGTCGACCGATGCGGGAAGGCCGGCCAGACGGGCCAGACCCGCACGGTACCTGTCGAGGCGGTCCTCCTGCAGGGCCGTCGGGAGAATGGTCCAGGTCACGGTGGGCGTGGTCCACAGCCGTGTCATGTCCGCGTCCCCGACCAGCACGGGTCCCGCGGCGCCACCGGAATCCCCGGACGCGACGGCGGGATCTCCGGCCCAGCGCGGATCGGCCGGATCGGCGGCCCTCCAGATCCCGACCACGGCGACCTCGACCGGTGAGCCCGCCTCGTCCGTCCCGAGCGGGATCCGGTCGCCGACCCGCCAGCCGCGCCGCTCGGCGGCGGCCGCCAGCACCGCGGCCTCACCGCCGCGCGACGGCCAGACTCCGTCGATGAGCCTGCCCCGATCCGCCACCGCGTCGCCGCCGATCGCCTGGACCGCATCGGGGTTGCCGAGGGAGATCTCGCTCACGGAGAGCCGGGAGACCGCGACGGGCGCGCCAGTGAACGCCTTCGCGATGGCCGCGCGCACCGCCCGGTCCTGCTCGGCGGGATCCGCCGCGCGCAGCGCCGTAACCGTCGCCGCCCTGGTGCCGGGCTCCGCGGCGCCGGCCACCCCGCCCAGCCCGTCGTCCACGAGGCGCGTGGAGAGCCCCTCCATCCCGCCGACGCCGGCGACCACGACCAGACCCGCGAGCAGGACGAGCAGAAGCCGCGGCCACTGCTGCCGCGCGCGCCTCACCGCGAACGTCATCGCCCCCACCCGCCGTCGATCCGGTCATCCCGCACGCGCCGCGGAATGGTTACCGATCCGAACGAATGCATCGCCCCCCATCCTGGAGGGCGCGGCGCAGACGCGCAACGGTCGGACGCGACGGGTCATGCCGGCTTCGCGGCGGCCTCCACGTCCTCGGTCACGCCGTTCGCCGGGCCCGGGATGCGCCGCTCGAGCACGAGGGCGAGGAGGCAGATCAGCACGGGGCCTGCGACCATCGCCACGATGAACCAGAGCTGCCGTCCCTCCCCGAGCAGGAGTCCTGCCGCGACGGGACCCGCGATCGCGCCGCCCTGGAAGGCGGCGGAGTTGATCGCGTTGTAGCGGCCGCGGTTCCGTTCGGAGGCGAGGTCGTTGTAGATCGCGGGGACGGTCGGCTGCAGCATGGTCTCCCCGAAGGCGAAGACGCCCATGAACGCGAGCACGCCGATCGCGGCGGCGAGCGAGTCCGGCAGCAGCCCGGTGAGCCCCAGCAGCACCCAGGACACGCCCCAGATGAGCGCCATCACCTGCATCACACGGGTGCGCCGGCGCCCCGTGATCACCTTCAGCACGGCGAACTGCAGCAGCACGATCACGGCGGTGTTCACGGCGAACGCGAAGCCGATCACCTGGGTCGACACCCCGGAGACCTGCCGCGCGAAGGCCGGGAAGCCCGCCTCCATCTGGCCGTAGCCGATGAACACCGCGAGGAACGTCAGCAGGGTCAGCCAGAGCACGGCAGGGCGGCGCAGGATCTCCCGGTATCCGTCGACGGGCGCGCTGCCCTCCTCCGGATCCGCGTGCGTGCGCACGTGCCGCAGCGGCCCGAGCAGCAGCGCCATCGGGATGAGCGAGCTCGCGGCGTCGATCAGGAAGATGGCGGTGAACGTCTCCGGCCGGTGCACGTCGACGAAGAAGCCGCCGAAGATGCCGCCCGCACCGATCCCGAGGTTGACCAGCGCGAAGTTCACGCCGAAGTACTGCTGGCGCACCTCGCCGTCGACGATCGTCGCGATCAGGGCGTTGAACCCGGGCCAGGAGACCCCGAAGTTCACGCCGATCAGCACCAGCGAGACCGCCGCGACCACGGGAGAGGTCGCGAACGCGAGCAGGGCGCAGCCCGCGATCATCGCGGTCAGGCCGGCGAGCAGGATCCGCCGCGCCCCGTAGCGGTCGATGAGCGTCCCGCCCGGGCCGGTCACGACGAGCCCGGTGACCGCGATGATGCTCATCAGCGCGCCCGCCAGGCCCAGGTCGAAGCCGCGCGCCTCATGGAGGTAGATGATCGTGAACGGCAGGGTCATGCCGCGGCCGAGCGTCTGGATCGCGACGGTCGACAGCAGCCATCGCCCCTCGGCGGGCAGGGCGGTCCAGAACGATCTCATACCGGTCACCGCACCAGTCTGCCCGAGGCCTCCGACACCGCTCCGCGCCGCCGTCTCCTCGCTGCGGAGAGCAGCGAGGTGCGTCCCGCGGCTCAGCCGACGGCGGTCGTCACCCGGCTCAGCGCCCGCGCGAGGTCGCCGATCAGATCCTCCGGATGCTCCAGCCCGATCGAGAGCCGCACGATGTCGGAGCCGGGGCGCGCCGCTGCCGCGACCGGACGATGCGTCAGCGCGGCGGGATGCTGCACGAACGAGTCCACGCCGCCGAGAGACACCGCGTGGGTGAACAGCTGGACGGCTCCGGTGAGCGCCTCCGCGGCCGCATAGCCGTCGCGCAGCCGGATCGCGATCATCGCGCCGCCGCCGCGCATCTGCCGCGGGACCAGGCCGCGGTGGTCCCCGATGCCGGGGTAGAACACCTCGGCGACCTCGGGCTGCTCGGCGAGCCAGGCCACGATCTGCTCGGCGGACCGCTGCTGCCGCTCCAGCCGCACCGGCAGCGTCGCAAGGCCCCGGTGCAGCAGGTATGCGCCGAGCGGGTGCAGCAGCGCCCCGGTGATCGCGCGCACCCGCCGCAGCGCCTGCGCGGTCTCCTCGGAGCACGCGATCGCCCCGGCGATCACGTCGCCATGCCCGCCGAGGTACTTCGTCGCGCTGTGCAGCGACATCCGGGCGCCCAGGTCGAGCGGGTTCTGCAGCAGCGGAGTCGCGAAGGTGTTGTCGACGAGCACGGGCACCTCCCCCGCCTGGGCGACGACGGCGGCGATGTCGACGAGGTCGAGGGTGGGGTTGCCCGGGGTCTCCACGACGACGAGGCCGGTGTCCGGCCGGATCGCAGCGCGCACCTCGTCCTCGGCGCAGAACGCGACCTCCGCGCCGAGCAGGCCCGAATCGAGCAGGTGATCGGTGCCGCCGTAGAGCGGCCGCACCGCGACGATGTGGCGCAGTCCCTTCGCGTTCGTGTGCGCCAGGATCGCGGCGGTCATCGCCGCCATGCCGGAGGAGAACGCGACCGCGGCCTCGGCGTGCTCGAGCTCGGCGAGCCCCTCCTCGAACCGCGCGACCGTCGGGTTCCAGAGGCGGGCGTACACGTTGCCGCCGTCCGGCAGCGGATGGCCTCCGTTCGCCATCGACTCGTAGGAGTCGCCGCCGTGCCGGATGTCCGGCAGCGGGTTCGTCGAGGAGAGGTCGATCGGCGGGGCGTGCACGCCGAGGGAAGCCAGATCGGCGCGTCCGGCGTGAACGGCGATCGTGTCGGGGTGCTGAGGGCGATCGGACGGCGGCTGGTCGTGCGGGTCGTACATCATCCGACCAGGATCCCTCTCGCCGCAGAGGATCGCCAGCATCCTTGTTGCGTTGCGGCCCGTACGCTGCGATTCTTGTCGGACGAGCAACGGAAGCCATCCGGAGGGAGCGGAATTTGACCGCCATGCCGAACTCCGCGGTCGACGCGCTCGACCTGAGGATCCTCGCCGCGCTGTCGGACCATCCCGACCTGTCGATCAAGGATGTGGCCGCCGCGCTGGCGGTCCCGGCGTCGACGTGCGCGTTCCGGCTGCGCGCGCTGCGCAGCAGGGGCGTGATCCTGGGCACCCGTCTCGCCCTCGATCCGGGCGCGCTGGGCCGCCCCGTGCAGGCCGTGATCCGGGTGCGCCTCGGCAATCACAGCAAGAGCCTGGTCGAGGGCCTGTTCGACGCGTTGCAGGGCACGCCGGGCGTGCTGCAGGTGTTCCACATCGCGGGCGCCGACGACTTCCTGGTGCACGTCGCGGTCGCCGACGCCTCCGCCCTGCGCGACATCGTGCTCGAGCGGATCACCGTGCACGACGTGGTCAGGGCCACCGAGACCCAGCTCGTCTTCGAGCGCCGCGACGGCGCCGGAGTGCTCGCCGCGGACTGACGACGGCCGCTCGCGCCGGTCCTAGTGCTGGTCGCGCCGGTTGTACTTGCCGTGCCGGTCGTGCGTCGAGTGGTGCTCCTCGGAGGAGGCACCGTCCGCGTGCGCCGCGTCGGCATAGGTGCCCTCGGCATCGGGGTCGGGACCGCCGCGCTCGGTGCGCGTGTACTGGCCGTGCACGGTGCGCTCCGGCTCCGGCTCGCCGTCGACCTCGGTGTACCTGCCCTCGAGCCGATCGCGCGGATCGCCGTCCTGCTCCGAGCGTGCGGATTCGTTGCTGTCCATCGCTGTTCCTCCCATCGGGAGATGCGCATCTCTCCCGTCCAGCGTACGTCCGCGGCGCGCGGAATGGCAGGGCTCACCGCAGACGGTCCCTGAGGCGGCATCCCGTCCACAGGGGAGCCGCTGTACAAGCACCCCCGTCTGACGGCACCCTGAGAAGCAGCCACCGCACGCACACCACGCCGTCCCCGCACAGAGAGCATGCGCATGACAACGCCGGAGCACTCGTCCTCCCCCGCCGCAGCCCCGGATCCGGGGCCGCCTCGCCCGCCGTCCGCGTCCCGCGAGGACGGCCCCGCCGGGAAGTACCTGCGCTCTCACCCGTTCAGCGTCGCGCTGGCCGCGGTCACGCTCATCGGCGGAATCGCGTCGGGCACCTTCTGGGGGCGGTTCCCCGACGAGCTCGCCGCCGGCCTGATCACGACCGGACAGCTCGCGTACTGGTGGACCCCCGTCACCGCGCTGGTCCTGGTCGACTCGCTGATCGGCGGGATCCTGGTCGTCCTGCTCACGCTGACCGCCGGCGCGTACGCGGAGCACCGGCTGGGCACCGTCCGCGCGATCGTGCTGTTCCTCGGGACCGGGATCGTCTCGATCCTCCTCGGCGTCGGGCTGCAGGCGCTCACCCTCGCCTGGGGATCCGACTGGGGCGCGATGGCGAGCCTCGACCTCGTGCTGGATCCGTCCCTCGGCGTCGTCGGCATGATCATGGCGGCGAGCGCGCTGACCCCCGTGCTGTGGCAGCGCCGGATCCGCGTGGTCGGCTTCACGCTGCTGCTGATGTTCGCGCTCTATGCGGGCGACAGCGACAGCGTCTTCCGGCTCATCGCCGGCGTGCTCGGGCTGGTCGCCGGCGCCTTCGTCTCGCGGGGCGCCGTCCTCGGCGCCTGGCACCGCAGCTCCTTTCGGGAGGTGCGCACGATCGTCGCCGCCGTCGTCGCCGCGACGGGCCTCGGCCCGATCATCGTGCTCGTCTCCGGATCCTTCGCGGCACCCCTCAGCGCGGTGGTCGCCGGATTCGCTCCGATCACCGAGACGGAGCTGCCGAAATCCTGCTCCAGCGACTTCACCGCCGACTGCGTCCGGCAGGCCGACGCCATCCTCACCGCGGGTCCCGGCCCGTTCTTGGTCAGCCTGGTCCCGCTGCTGCTGACGCTGCTGGCCGCCTGGGGGCTGCGCACCGGCCGTCGCGCGGCCTGGATCCTCGCGCTCGTCGTCGACGTCGCGATCGCCGCCCTCACCGGCGGCGTGCTCGGCGTGACCGAGCTGCTGAACCAGAAGACGCGCGATCTCCTGCGCGCGGAGGACGCGATCGCGATCGTGCTCGCGACGCTCGTGCCGCTCCTGGTCGCCGGGCTCCTCGTCGCGACCCGGCGCCGGTTCCAGGTCAGGGCGCCGCGCCGGGCCGCGCTGCAGTTCCTGGCGACCATCGCCGTCGCCTGGATCGTGCTCGCGGCCGGGTACACGGCGATCGGCCTCGCCGACGGCGAGAACTACCTCGACGGCCGCCCCACGATCGGAGGCCTGCTGGCGGACATCCTGCGTCCCTTCGTGCCGGCCGGCTTCCTGCCGCCCCCGACCGAGGAGGCCATCCCCGTCGACGGCGTGGCCCTGGTCGCGTATCAGTGGGCCGGCGTGCTGTTCTGGGCCGTCTTCATCGTCGCCATGGTGCGGCTCTACCGGGCGACGCTGCTCGCCCGCAGCGCTGACGAGGAGGCGCGCTTCCGCGAGCTGCTGCGGGCGGGCGGCGGCGGCACGCTCGGGTTCATGGGCACGTGGCCGGGCAACATCTACTGGTTCTCGCCCGACGGCGAGGGCGCGGTGGCCTACCGCGTCATCAACGGCGTGGCGCTGACCATGTCGGACCCGGTCTGCGCCGAGGGCGCGGAACGGGACGTCATCGAGGGGTTCGTGCATCACTGCGAGTCGCAGGGATGGTCCGCCTGCTTCTACAGCTTCCACGAGAGGTACCTGCCGATCTTCCGGTCGTTCGGCTGGCAGTACCTGTCGGTCGGCGAGGAGACCGTGCTCGATCTGCCCGGCCTCGAGCTGACCGGCAAGGCCTGGCAGAAGGTGCGGCAGCCGCTGAACCGCGGTCAGCGCGAGGGCATCACCACCCTGTGGTCGACGTGGGCCGACCTCCCGCCGAAGTACGCGGCGCAGATCCTGGCGGTGAGCGAGGAGTGGGTGGCGAACAAGAAGCTGCCGGAGATGGGCTTCACGCTCGGCGGGACGGAGGAGCTCAAGGATCCCGATGTCGGGATCTTCCTCGCGATCGACCGGGAGGGCACGATCCAGGCGACCACCAGCTGGCTGCCGAGCTGGACGGACGGGAGGATCACCGGCTGGACCATCGACTTCATGCGCCGCGGCGACGGATCCATGTCCGGGATCATGGAGTTCGTCATCGCGTCCGCGGCGCTGCACATGAAGGAGCAGGGCGCCCGGATCCTCAGCCTCTCCGGCGCCCCGCTCGCGACGAAGCCGGGCCACGAGGCCGTGGATGCCACGGTCATGGACCGCCTCCTGGGCTGGCTCGGACAGATGCTCGAACCCGCGTACGGGTTCACCTCGCTGTTCCGGTTCAAGAGCAAGTTCAACCCGCGCTACGAGACCATCTACATGGCGTACGCGGATCCGGCGCGGCTCGCCGCGATCGGCCTGGCGATCGGCAGCGCGTACCTTCCCAGCGCCACTCCGAAGGAGTATCTCGCGCTCGTGGAGACCATCACCAACCGCGACGGCGGCCGCTGAGGCCGCGGCCGCCCGCCGTCCGCGAGCGGTCCGCGGCACGCCGAAGAGCGTTCGAATGTATGGAACTCTCAGGAACTATCCGTATTATTACGGAGTTGTAACACTCTCCGCTGCCCGAGGAGCACATCATCAGTTCGCGATCCACCGAAACCGCGCCCTCTTCTGCCCAGATGCTGGATGCTCCGTCGGTCACCCCCGGAACGTCCGCGCCCCGCTCCCGCCGGGAGCTGCGTGAAGAAGCGGCACGGCTCTCCCGATCTGCCGCGCGCGACGAGGTCCTGTCGGCCCCGGCTCAGCCGGTCGCCACCATTCCGGCCGCATTCGCCGCACCCGCCCCCGCGCCGGTTCCGCCGGCCGGCCCGATCCCGCAGGCCGGCCCGATCCCGCAGGTCGCCGCTGTTCCGCAGGCCGTGCCCGCCGGCCCGAAGCGTCCGAAGGCCCGGGCCCGCACGGCGCCGGCCGCTCCCACGAAGCCGCAGATCGGCGTCGCGCCGGGTCGTCCGCGCCGGTCGGCGAAGCACGTCAGCCGCACCACGGGTGCGGCGCTCGCCATCACCGCGCTCGTCGTCGGCACCGCGCTGCCCGCGATCGGTCTCGTCCACGCGCAGGACGGCAACGCCTCGACGACCAGCGCCGCCTCGGACATCCGCGCCCAGTCGTTCACCGCGTCGAGCGGAGTCCTCCCCGACGTCCAGGTGCACGGCACGTTCACCGCCACCACGCCCACCGAGCTCAGCGCGATGCAGGCGGCGACCGCGGCCGCCGCGAAGACCGGTGTCGCCTCCATCGCGAAGCCCGGGCAGGTCATCTACCCGATGGCCGCCGGCTCGTACACCCTGACGGACGGGTTCGGCGCCCCGCGCACCGGCCGCAGCCACATGGGCCAGGACTTCGCCGCCCCGATCGGCACCCCGATCTACGCCGCCGCGGACGGCTGCGTCACGATGTCGCAGGAGAGCTACCAGGGCTACGGCGTGAGCGTCGAGATCGCCCACCCCGCGCTGAGCGGCAGCAACGCCGTCTCCACCCTGTACGCGCACATGGAGTACGGCACCCGCGCCGTGCAGGTCGGCGAATGCGTCACCGCCGGGCAGTTCCTCGGTCGCGTCGGCAACACCGGGTGGACCGTCGGATCCTGCCTGCACTTCGAGGTGCACATCAACGACAGCGCGATCGACCCGCTGGCCTGGCTCGAGTCGAACGTCTTCTGACCCGCGCCGGCCGCAGCAGAGTCCGGCCCGTCAGACCGGCTCGCCCCGCGAGCCGTCGTCCGTGGTCTCATCCGAGACGGTGCCGCGCCAGGCGCCCGTCGAGGACTCGCGTCCCTCGATGAAGTCCTTGAAGTGCTGCAGGTCGCGCTGCGCGGCGTGATCGTCGAGCCCCAGAGCCGCTCCCACGCGCTCCGTGAAGCTCTCCGGGTGCCAGATCATCTCGAGCTCCACCAGCGTGCCGTCCGGAGCGCTCGCGAACCGCACTTCGCCGGCGAGGGTCTCCCCGTCGAGGCTCGCCCAGCGGATCCGCTCGTCGGGGGTCTGCTCGGTGATCTTCGCCTCGAACGACCTCTTCACGCCGCCGATCTCCGTGTCCCAGCGCGTGCGCACCTCGTCGAGCTGCTCGACCCGCTCGACCGCGGACATGAACCGCGGGAAGTCCTCGAACTGGGTCCACTGGTCGTACGCCTGCCGCACGGGGACATCGACGACGATGGATGCGGTCATCTTCGTGAGCATTCTCGTTCCTTCCGGGTCGGGACTTCAGCGTACGCACGGCAGCGCGTCGCGCCCCGGGGGTTCCGCCCGGGGCACGATCCCGCTATTGTCGGCTCCCCGCGACGGTCCGGGCAGCGGAGGGGTCGCCGGAGCGCCGTCGCATGCTCGCCAGGGTGGAGAACACCGGCCAGCGCGCTCATCTGCGCAGAGCGACCGAGTGTTCACGCGTCGTTGTTGTCCGCGCATCCCGGGCATGGTTTCATCGGGCTTCATGACAGATGAAACACATCTCCACCGCCATGCCGACGCGCCGGAACCCCGCTGGTGCTCGTGCGCCGTCCCCGACGACGTCGAGCAGGAGCGCCGCTCTGGACTGAGCCGTCGCGGATTCCTGTCCGGGGTGTCCGCGGCGAGCGCCCTCGCCGCGGCCGGCTGGGTCGCGACGAGTTCGGATCAGGCCTCCGCGGCCGCCGGCGGCATCGGCAAGTCCGTGACGATCACGATCATGGGCTCGTCGGACATCCACTCGCACGCGGTCAACTGGGACTACTACAAGGACGCCGAGTACGGCGACAAGGCCGGCAACGTCGTCGGCCTGTCCCGGGTGTCGAGCGTCGTGAATCAGATCCGCGCGGACCGCGGGCGCGAGCGCACGCTGCTGTTCGATGCCGGCGACACGATCCAGGGCACACCGCTCGGCTTCTACTATGCGACCGTCGACCCGATCACGAAGGGCGGCGCCATCCACCCGATGGCCGCCCAGATGAACGCGATCGGCTACGACGCCGTCGCCCTCGGCAACCACGAGTTCAACTACGGCCTCGACTTCCTCGACACCTGGATCTCGCAGATGCAGGCCCCGGT
Organism: Microbacterium sp. 22242; assembly: GCF_052045495.1. Classification (NCBI taxonomy): domain Bacteria; kingdom Bacillati; phylum Actinomycetota; class Actinomycetes; order Micrococcales; family Microbacteriaceae; genus Microbacterium; species Microbacterium sp. 22242. Next base: position 176,577 of record NZ_JBQEOZ010000005.1, read on the forward strand.
GCTCGGCGCCAACGCCGTGCACGCCGGCACGACGGTGCCCGCATACACCCCGTACACCATCAAGACGCTCACGATCCCGGGCTTCAAGCCGATCCGCGTCGGCGTGCTGGGCCTGACCAACCCGGGCATCGTGATCTGGGACAAGGCCAACGTGAGCGGCAAGCTCGAGGTGCTCGACATCGTCGAGACCGCGAAGCGCTGGGTGCCGGTGATCCGCGACCAGGGCGTCGACGTGCTCGTGGTGAGCGTGCACTCCGGCGACAGCGGCACCTCCTCGTACGGTGACGCCCTGCCGAACGAGAACGCGGCGGGGATCCTCGCGGAGCAGGTGCCCGGCATCGACGCGATCCTGTTCGGACACGCGCACAAGGACATCCCGCAGCGCTTCGTCGCCAACGCCACCACCGGGCAGCAGGTCGTGCTCAGCGAGCCGATGTGCTGGGGCCAGCGGCTCAGCGTCTTCGACCTCGAGCTGCAGCAGGTCAGGGGCAAGTGGACGATCGTGTCCAAGAAGGCCACCAACGTCAACACCAACACCGTCCAGGACGACCCGGCGATGGTCTCGCTCGTGCAGGCCCAGCACGACGCCGTGGTCGCGTACGTGAACAAGCCGGTCGCGACGTCCACCGAGGAGCTGTCCGCGGCGGAGTCGTGCTGGAAGGACACGGCGATCCTCGACTACGTCAACAAGGTCCAGGTGGACACCGTCGCGAAGGCGATCGCCGGCACGCCGGAGGCCGCGCTGCCGATCGTGTCGATCGCGGCCCCGTTCAACCGCCAGGCGACCTTCCCCGCCGGGCAGGTGACCATCCGCGACGTGGCGGGCCTGTACATCTACGACAACACGCTGATGGCGTCCGTGCTCACAGGCGCACAGATCAAGGACTACCTGGAGTACTCGGCGAAGTACTTCCAGCAGGTCCCGCCCGGCGCACCCGTGGACCCGGCGAGCTGGACGAACGCCGCGAGCATCCCGGACTACAACTACGACCAGTTCTCTGGGGTGACCTACGACATCGACATCTCGCAGCCGCAGGGATCCCGGATCCTGAACCTGGCCTGGGACGGCACGCCGGTCGATCCGGCACAGAGGTTCGTGGTCGCGGTGAACAACTACCGGCAGTCCGGCGGCGGCGGCTTCCCGCACATCGCCACCGCGCCGGTCGTCTACAACGCGCAGGTCGCGATCCGCGAGGCGATCGTGTCGTACGCCACGGCGGCGGGCGTCATCGATCCGAAGGACTTCCACGTCGTGAACTGGCAGCTGGTGCGCGCGGGGACGCCGGTGTTCTGAACCGGGGCGTCCTGAACCGGGGGGTCCTGAAAAGGGTGTTCCGACCGGGTGTCCTGATCCGGAGAGGTCCCCCTGCCCGTCGACCGGGGAGGGGGACCTCACACCTTGCTGCGGCCGGACCGGCCTACTTCACGGTCGGGGGCGCCGGGATCGCGTAGCCGGACGGCGCGATGTTCGCGTCGAGCGACTTCTTCCACGCGCCCGACGAGATGTACTCCTTCAGCGCCGAGCGCACCTGGTCGAGGCGGTTGTCGCCCTGCTTCAGGCCGATGCCGTAGTCCTCGTCGGTGAACCCCTTCCCGATCACGCGGAGTATGCCCTTGTATTCGGGGAGCGTCGCGAACCCGGCCAGGATCAGGTCGTCCGTCGACACCGCGTCCACGGTCCCCGCGGCGAGGTCGCGCACGCACTCCGACCAGGACGGCACCTTCACCACGGTGATCTTCCCCCGGTAGTGCGCGGTGAGATAGTCGATCGAGGTGGTGCCGGCGGCGGCGCACACCTTCTTGCCGTCGAGCGTCTCAGGACCGGTGATCGTGTCGTCGTTGCGGCGGATCAGCAGGTCCTGATGCGCCACGAAGTACGGCCCGGCGAAGGCGATCTGCTTCTCCCGCTCGGCGGTGATCGAGAAGGTCGAGACGACCATGTCGACTTTTCCCGAGGTGAGCGCGCTCACCCGCTCGTCCTGGTCGAGGCGCTGCCAGGTGATGTTCTTCGTGGGCACGCCGAGCCTGCCTGCGACGTAGTTGGCGGTGTCGATGTCGAACCCGGCGTAGCCCGCGTCCGTCTTCAGGCTCACTCCGGGCAGATCGTCGGCGATGCCGATCGTGAGGGATCCGGATCCGGTCGCGCTGTTGTCGCCGGTGCTGGTCGGGGTCGTCGAGGAGCATCCTGCGGCGAGCAGAGAGGCGGCCAGCAGGCCGACGGCGACGGCGGTCAGGCGGCGCATGTCACTTCCTGCCTTCCCTGTGCTCGTCGTCGGGATCCGGCGGGTTCTTGTCCGGCTCCTCGAGGTTGTCCCATTCGTGCATCTCGAGGTGCGCAGGGCCGTGCGCCGCGTGCTCCTCCTCTTCCTCCGCATCCTCATCGTCGTCGTCCCACTCGTCGGTCTCGAACTGGACGGTGCCGAGCGCGGCGATCGACTCGGTGCGCGGCCCGGACGGCTGCGGCGGATAGCGCAGCCCTGAGTCGGTCCACTTGCTGAGCATGCGGCCGCCGGTGTGCGCGAAGACCCTCTTCTTCACGATCAGCCAGCCGAGCTCGAAGATGACGATGAGCGCGGGGATCCCGATCACCACCACGACGAAACCCGTCTTGTGCCAGAAGTACGGCGAGGCCTGCCAGCCGGAGATCGCCATGCCCACGAGCACGAAGACCAGGAAGGCGAGACCGAGATAGCTCGTCCACGGAGTGCCCGGCGCTCGGAAGGCGCTCGGCGGGAGCACTCCCCTGTCGGTGAGTCTTCGCAGCCGCAGCTGGCAGACGAAGATCGTGCCCCAGGTGAACACCACCGCGATCGAGGCCGCCTCGAGGGCGATCTCGAAGGCGTCGGGGCTGACCGCGTTCAGGATGGATCCGAACACGTAGACCACGGCCGTCATCACGATGCCGGCCCAGGGGACGCCGGACTCGCTCATCCTCAGCGTGAATCCGGGCGCCTGCTTCGCCATCCCGAGGCTGCGCAGCACCCGGCCGGTCGTGTACAGCCCGGAGTTGAGGGACGACATCGCCGCGACGATGAGGATCGCCTGGATGACGTTCGCCATCCAGGGCATGCCCATCCGGCCGAACACGGTCACGAACGGGCTGATGCCCGGCGTGAACTCGCTCGTCGGCAGGATGCACACGAGCAGGAGCAGCGCGCCGCAGTAGAACACCGCGATCCGCATGATGACCGAGTTGACGGCCTTCGGCACCTCGCGCTTCGGATCCTCCATCTCCCCCGCTGCGATGCCGACCATCTCGATCGCCGCGTAGGCGAACACGACGCCCGACATCACGATGATCGGCCCGTACCAGGCGAAGCCTCCTCCGGTCGGCCAGAAGCCGCCCGGATTGGACCACAGGTTCTGGATCCCGGCGCGGTGCCCGCCCACGTCGAAGCTGAACGCCACGACGATGATCCCGACGACGATGAACACGACGATCGCGGTCACCTTGAGCACCGACGCCCAGAACTCGAACTCGCCGAACGCCTTCGCCGAGAGCAGGTTCACCACGAGCACGACGGCCAGCGCGATGAGCACGGTGGCCCAGGTGGGCATCTGCGGCCACCAGTACTGGATGTACAGGCCGACCGCGCTCAGCTCGGCGATGCCGGTGAGCGCCCAGTTCGTCCAGTACATCCAGCCCGTGTAGTACGCGGCCTTCTCGCCGAAGAACTCGCGCATCCACGACACGAAGGCGCCGGACGTGGTGCGGTACAGCACCAGCTCGCCGAGCGAACGCATCAGGAAGTAGGCGATCACGCCGACGAGCGCGTAGCTGAGCACGAGCGCGGGTCCGTTGCTGTGCAGACGGGACGCGGATCCGAGGAACAGGCCGGTGCCGATGGCGCCGCCGATCGCGATCATCTGCACCTGCCGCCGGTTCAGGCTCTTCTTGTAGCCTGCCTGCTCGGCAGCGTGCTCGGCACCGTGGCCGTCTTCGGCGTGCGGTGTCTGGGTGGCATCGGTCTGCGACATGCGATCCCCCGTCTCTCTGGTTTCGCCGGTGGGCGGGCCGCAGGGCGGCTCGTGGCATCGGCGCTGACGTGGTACCGACAATGGCACGGTTTCTGCACCGCGGGCAACGGATCCGCGGCGCGCCGCCCCGCAGCCTCCCGGCAGCACTCCCCCAGGATGCCGGCTCCGCGGGACCTCGTGGAGGAGTTCGTCGTCGAGGCGAACCGCCTCGTGGTCGCGAACCTGCCCGGGCTCAGCGCCCAGTGGACTCGGAGATCTGCGGCCGTCGCTCAGCGAGTCTTGCCACGGCGGCGAGTCGGTCACTCCCGCTGTTCGGCGATCTCCTTGACCGTCTGCACCAGGTCGTCCCACATGGCCTTCGAATGCATCGCCGCGGCCTCGTCCGCGTTGTTGTCCTGGCTGAGCGTCAGCTCGACAGGGCCGTCGCCCGTGATCGTCCAGGTCAGCGTGTGGTGGTTCTCCGGGACGTCCGGCTTGCCGGTGAGCGGGCTGAAGTGCGTGCAGACCAGACGCCGCCCCGGTTCGGCCTCGAGGATCACGCCCCTGTCCTCATAGGCCTTCCCTGCCACTCCCCCTGCCAGCGGATCGGGCTCCCCGGCTTCCAGTCGGTGAGGACGGTCGTGCCGAACATGAACTCGCGCACCGCCTGCGGGTCCGTCAGCACCTGCCACACCCGGTCGGCGAACGCGTCGATCCTGATGCGCGACGTGGCGACGTGATCCTCGGACATGCTCTGCTCCCACCCGCTCGGCCCCCGCATCCCATCATCCGCCGGAATCCGGGGCGGGTACAGGCCGAGACGGGTGGAAGCTGCGATCAGTCCGCGGTGGACGCGCCGTCCGCGTGCCGGACGAGCACCCAGGTGTTGCCTGCAGGATCGGCCCGATGCGACAGCTCGTCGAGGACGGCGACCGCGAGCGCGAGCCCCCGTCCGGATTCCGCCTGCTCGCCGGGGAGTCGCACGGCGGCCCAGTCGATGCGGACGGGGTCGGCGTCGTCGCGGATCTCGGCGGACAGCCGGTCGGCGCCGACTTCGAGGTGCGCGGACATCGTGACGGGACGGGTGCTGTGCTGGGCGATGTTCGTCGCGACCTCGCTCAGTGCGAGAGAGAACAGGGTGCGGTCGCGTTCCGGAACGGCAGGGGCCTGCGCGAACAGTCCGTCGAGCGTGCCGAGCAGCTCATCCACGAACGGGAGGTCCGCGGCGCCGCGGACCGTGCGGGTCAGACGCCCGTCACTGCTCATCGAATGCCGTCTCCGGCGTCGCGTGGCTGCTGAGGACCCGGTCGAGGTTGGTCAGCCGGAGCACGGTGCGCACCGCCTCCGGCACGGCGGCGATGCGCAGGTCCCCGCGGGCGAGCCTGGCGCACTTGAGACCGCCGATGAGCGCGCCCAGCCCCGACGAGTCGATGAACTCGGTCTCGTGGAGGTCGATCACGATCTTCCTGGTGCCGGCGTCCACGAGGTCGCTCACGGCGTTGCGCAGCTGCGGGGCTCCGGACGCCGTGAGACGTCCCGCGATCGCCACGATCGCGACGTCGCTGTGCTCCCTGGTCGTGATGTTCATGCCTCTCCTCCGCTCGGCGGGACTGCGGTTCGTGCGGCGGGGCCGCGATAGCGAGCCGCCTGGATGATGACGCTGAAGACCAGGAGGTCGTAGAGGACCCACACGGTGTTGACGAGCGTACCGGTGCCGTCTCCGGCGCCGACCAGCACCCTGATCACTCCGACGACGAGTGCGACCACGAGGACGACCATCGCGGCGAGCTGCGGCCAGATCTCGCGCCAGGGCACCCCGCGCGGATCCCGGCCGTCCTTGCGCGTCACCGCGAAGCTCAGCGGGCGGCCCAGGACGACGTTCGCGAACGCGGTCCCGCAGGCCCGGATCCAGACCGGGAAGAGCGCGAGCGAGTACTGCTGCCCGCGCCAGGTGCGCATGCCGCGTCCGACGACGAGGAAGAGCGCCTGGTTGAGGAGGAAGTACGGCAGGAAACGCAGGAAGAAGTCGGCGCTCCACGCGGCGACGGGCATGATCCCGAACAGCAGGTAGATGACGGGTGCCGCCAGGTAGACGACGGCGGTGAAGCCCGACAGGTAGCTCCACATGGTCGCGAAGTACATCAGGCGCTGCCCCGCGGAGAGCCCGCGTTTGACCAGCGGGTTGTCCCGCAGCATGACCTGGATCGTGCCCTGTGCCCAGCGCAGGCGCTGCGTGAGCATGGTGCGCAGATCCTCCGGCGCCAGCCCGTGCGCGAGGATCTCGTGGTGGTAGACGCTGCGCCAGCCCAGTGAATGCAGCTGCATGGCCGTCGCCATGTCCTCGGTGACCGAGATCGTGGCGAGCGGCAGCACGGGCTGCGCCTCGTGTCCTCGGTCGATCCGCAGCACGTCGAGCAGCCGCGTGACGGCCTGGACGGCCCCGAGCGGCGACAGCTCGACGGTCGCGAGTTCGTCGAGGGCGGTGTCGTCGACGATCACCGCGTCCAGTTCCGCATCGCGTTCGATCGGAAGCCGGGCGATGGTCTCGAGATCCGCGCGGATCTGCGCGACGTCACCGGCCACGAGCTCCTGCGAGGCGCGGTGCGCCACCCGCCGCACGTGGTTCGTGGCCTCGTCGATCGGGGTGCCTTCGGCGATGCGCCTTCTCGCGTGTCCGATCGCGTCCCGCACGAGCAGCAGCTGAGCCGCGAGCGACTCGTCGTCGGTGCGCCGCGCCTCCCGCGCGAGCAGGGCCGATCCGGTGCGCAACGCCTTCTTCGTCGAGGTGGTGATGTCGCGCACGTAGCCGACGATCCCGAGCTGCATCAGCGCGTCCCGGCGGAGCACCGCGTTCGAACCGCAGAAGAAGGCGGCGTTCCAGCCGTCCTTGCCCTGCTGGATCGGTCCGTAGAACAGCGGGGCCTGGCTGCCGAGGGGATCCGCCTCGTCGACGTTCGTGAAGTACTGCGGGGTCTGCACGAGTGCGACCTCGGGGTCGTCGGCGAAGTACCCGAGCGTGCGGTGCAGGATCAGCGGATCCGGGATCTGATCGGCGTCGAGGATCAGCAGGAATTCACCGTCCGTCCGGAAGAGAGCGTTGTTCAGGTTGCCTGCCTTGGCGTGACGCGGCTTGCCCGTCCAGTCCTCGGAACGCGTGACGTAGCCGATCCCGGCGCTCTCCGCCGCCGCGCGGAGCGCGGGGCGTGCTCCGTCGTCGAGGATCCAGGTCTCATGCGGGTAGGCGATGCGCTGCGCGGCGGTCGCCGTCGTCATCACCAGCTCGAGCGGTTCGTCGTAGGTCGTGATGAACACGTCGACCGTGCCCTGCGGCGCCGAGGTCGGCCGGGGGCGATCCTTCGCCCGCCACATCGTGAGACAGAACAGGAACGTGTCGACGAGGCTGCACGTCTCGGCGAGGACGAGCGGCACCGCGATCCACCAGGCCGACCAGTTCACCGAGTCCAGCCACCGCCAGGCGACGTAGTCCACCCCGAGCAGCACCGAGAGCAGGGCGAGGATCCGGATGGCGATGAGCCTCGCGGTCACCGGTCCCGCCTGACGACGAGGACGGTGATGTCGTCGGTCGCGCGGTCGCCCCGCGACAGCCGCATCGCCTCCGCGACAGCCCCGCGGGGGCCGAGATCGCGGATGACGCGCTGGACGTGCCCGAACGGATCGTCCTGATCGAGCACGTCGATCAGGCCGTCGCTGCAGCAGACGAAGCAGTCCCCCACGCCGAGCTCCGCGATCACCGCTTCCCGCGCCTCGAGGCCGGCCCCGCCCATCCCGAGCGGCAGGCCCATCGACCGCAGCCGCTGCCAGCCGCCGTCCGCACGCACGATGAAGCCGAGACCGTGCCCTGCGTCCACGAGCTCGATGCGCCCCGTGCCGGCCTCGATGTCGGCGTGCACGACGGTGACGAACATGCCGACGTCGCCGAGATCCTCCTCGAGCAGACGGTCCGCCTCGTCGACCGCCTCCGCGAGGGGGCGGTGCGGATCCGTGCGCAGCGAGGCCCTGACTCCGGCGGCCACGAGAGCCGGTCCGGCGCCCTTGCCCATCGCGTCGGCCAGCGTCACACGCAGCACGCCGTCGCGCACGGCCAGGTCGTAGAAGTCACCGGAGAGCTGTCCTCGGGACATGGAGTCCGCGGCGATCGTGTAGCCGTCGAGGTCAGGGACGCTCTGCGGACGAAGGGCCCGCTGGATCACCTGAGCATGGTCCAGCTCGGAATCCTGGTTCAGCTCGGTCTGCACCCAGAAGGCGAGGTCGCGCAGCAGGTCCGCCTGCGATTCGGTGAAGTCGTGCGGGACCGTGTCGAGCACGCAGAGCGTGCCGACGGGCTCGCCGCCCGGGGCGAACAGCGGGTGTCCGGCATAGAAGCGCAGATGCGGATCGCCGGCGACATACGGGTTGTCCGCGAACTCGGCGGTCGCCGTCGCGTCCTCGATCACGAGCGTGCTCTCCAGCCGCACGGTGTGGTCGCAGAAGGAATACTTGCGCGGGCCCTCCGAGCGGCGCAGCCCGATCTGCGACTTGGCCCACTGGCGGTCCCGGTCCAGGAACGCGACGCTGACCATCGGCACGCCGAACATCTCCTTGGCCAGCCGCGCGACGCGATCGACCCGTTCATCCGGCGGGGTGTCGAGCACGTTCATCTTCTCGAGCGCGGCCTGCCGCTGTTTCTCGTCGATCATCCTGTCCCCGGTGTCCCGGCTCCCCACGAAGAGCCGCCTGGCCTCATCCTAAGCCGGGTTCAGCATGCCGATATCTCGATATTCCGGAAAAGACGCCTCTTCGCGACCATCGGGAACGACGCCCCGCGCGACGCCCATCCGTGGTTCTCCGGTGGGCGGAACAGGGCGGCTCTAGCCGCCGGCGATCGTGTACCAGACGCCGTAGGCCCCTGCGACGCACATCAGCGCCGTGGTGAACCAGCCCAGGGTCGCGGCGAGCTTGCCGTTGCGGTGCTTCCCCATGATGGCCCGGTCCCGGGAGATCAGCATGAGGATGATCAGGAAGGGGCCGGCGGCGATGCCGTTGACGATGGCGCTGAGCACGAGGAGCCCGATCGGGTCGGTCGAGGCGACGGCGAGGATCGTGCCGCCGATCATGCCGAGGCCGAGCAGGATGTAGAAGAGCGGCGCCCGGCGCGGGCTCTTCTCCAGGCCCCAGTCCTTGTTGATGAGCGCAGCGAGCCCGGCGGCCCCTGCGGCGGCGAGCACGGGCACCGCGAGCATCCCTGATCCGATGAAGCCGAGTGCGAAGAGGGCGCTGGCGAAGCTCCCCGCGATGGGCTCGAGCGCCTTGGCCGCCTCGGCAGCGCTCGAGACGGTCTTGTGGTGCGCACCCAGGGTCGCGGCGGACGACGCGATGATCGCGAACATGATGAGGACGCTGAAGGCCATCCCCGTGAAGACGTCGACGCGCGCGTTGCGCAATCGTCGGCGCGCTTCCGGCCTCGGACGTTCGTCGAGGGCGGGAGCCTCGTCACCGCCCCGGTCCTCGTCGCGCAGCTCCTCGATCCGCTGCGCGGACTGCCAGAAGAACATGTACGGCGAAATGCTCGTGCCGAGGACGGCGACCGCAAGGCCCAGGTAGGCGGGCGTGAAGCGGAACTGCGCGCCGACCAGGCCGCTCATGACACCGCCCCAGTCGACGTGGGTGGCGAACAGGACCCCGACGTAGACGAGCAGGACCAGGCACAGCCACTTGAAGATCTTCCCGATCAGCTCGAAGGAGCCGAGCATCACCGTCACGAGGATCAGGACTCCCGCGACGATGCTCCAGATCCAGGCCGGCCCGGCATGCAGGAGCTGCATCCCCTGACCGATCGCATTGAGGTCGGCGGCGAGGTTCAGACAGTTCGCCGCGATGAGCGCGACGATGAGGATGCCGATCGCGATGCCCACACCCCGTCGGAACTTGCGCCGGATCAGCATGCCGAGGCTGTCGCCCGTCGCCAGCGCCATCCTGTCGCAGATCTCCTGCACCGCCATCATCAGGGGCAACGAGAGCGGAACGGTCCACAGCAGTCCGTTCCCGAATGTCGCGCCGGCCTGCGAGTACGTCGCCACCCCGGACGGGTCGTCGTCCGCGGCGCCGGTGACGAGTCCCGGCCCGAGCACCCGGAAGAAGCGGACCAGAGGATTGCGCTTCTTCCCGGAGCGAGCAGTGTCGCCGTCGCCGTCCCCGGGACCGGGTGCGCTCTGGGGAGTGGCGATGTCGCCCGTATCGACCATCCGATCTTCCTTCCGCTGAATGGCGGAAGCCCGCCGATAGACGGTCACATGCATGCCACGGCAGGGACAAGGGGCTTGCATTACCCGGACGCGACTGCTTCGAACTGCGTGGGGCGACGGCCGGCGACGCATTGTCGCGAGTGGCGCTCCGATGCACAACCCCTTGGGACGAAGAGGAGCCGCGCATCTACGGTGCCCCGATGGGCACGCTCACGTACGGGGTTGCCGAACACTGCGTCGAGATCGAAGACGTCACTCTCGAGCACCTCGAAGTCATCATCACCGCGAAGCTCCTCCGCGGTGAGAGCGTCCTTCTGAGCGTCGACGCCGCACGCCCCGACGGAGCGGATCGAATCTGGTTGCGGCCCACGATCCCGATCCGGTTCGACTTCAGGAGCCCGGCACCGCCGCCCCTCGATCCCGAGCGGATCAGCGATCTCGCGGCCGCGGTCGATCGGCCCGGCGGACTGGTCGTGCCCGACCCGAACGGGCTCCGCTGAATCCGTAGCAGAACACGGCGGCACGAGGTCTACTGTCGTCCTCATGGGGTTCCTCTTCTACGGCAGCGCGGAGTACGCGGTCGAGATGGAAACACCTCAGGGGGCATCCTCATCCCGGACGGGAACGTCGTCGGCTGACGGAAACACGAGATCCCTGTCCATCCCCTGGTCTCGACAAGGAGTTTCCCCGGGGACCGAGCCGTTCGATGCAAGTTGTATCCTTCTTGCATCGAGTCAGCGAGACGGGGATCCATGGACCAGACCAGCGCGGCTGAAAGGGCCTACCGCGCGATACGCGACGGGATCCTCGAAGGGACGTATCGGCCGGGCGACATGCTGGGCGAGGCCGCCCTGGCCGGGACGCTCGGAGTGAGTCGCACACCGGTGCGTGCCGCGCTGGGCCGGCTGCAGGACGAGGGCTGGATCGTGATCTACCCGAAGCGCGGCGCACTGGTGCAGGGGCTCTCCGCAAGGCAGGCCGCCGAGCACGCCGACGCCCGTCTGGTCCTCGAGACCACCTCGGTCGGACGAGCGGACCCCGATCGTCGCAGCGAGTTCGCCGACCTCCTCGACGCCTCGATCGCCGAGCAGGTCGCCGCCTTCGAGGCCGGCGACGTGCGGCGCTTCATCGACCTCACCCTCGCCTTCCACCGCGGCTTCGTCGAAGCAGGCGGCAACGCGGTGCTTCTCGAGCTCTACGATCGCCTCGCCGACCGGCACCGTCACCTGCTGTTCGCAGGCGGGGACCGGCTGCTCACCCGATGCGCGGAGATCATCGACGAGCACCGCACTCTCACGGCGCGGCTGCGCGACGGCGAGACCGACGCCTTCGCGGCCGCCCTCAGCGGCCACATCTCCGAGACGGGGCAGCCGGCGAGCACGGAGCCGCCGTTCGGCAGGGTCTTCACCCCGGCGTTCGGCACACGCGGCTGATACAGCCGGTCGGGTCTCTCCCCCGCGGGGCCTTCCCGAGTGCGTCGTATGCCGACATCTGGGATACATGTTGCGCATTAGCCGTATGCTGGGGGCAGCCGGTCGACGCCCCGTGATCGGCCACCGTCTCGCGACCAGGCAGGAAGGGCGACCAGATGACCACCCGAGACCTCACCCTCCAGGACTTCGAGCAGGCCGTCTCCGGTGACGGCATCGTGCTCGTCGACTACTGGGCGGCGTGGTGCGGCCCGTGCCGCATGTTCGCGCCGATCTTCGAGCAGGCGTCGGAGCGCCACCCTGACATCGTGTTCGCCAAGGTCGACACGGAAGCCGAGCGGGAACTGGCCGCCATGGCCCAGATCACCTCGATCCCGACGCTCATGGTGTTCCGCGACGGGATCGGGATCTTCTCCCAAGCGGGCGCACTGCCCCCGACCGCGTTGGAGTCGCTGATCGAGCAGGTGCGCGCGCTGGACATGGACGCGGTCAAGACGGAGATCGAGACGGCCATCGAAAGCGGAGCCGAGGGCGGGGAACGAGGATGACCACCCAGGTCGCCGTCATCGGCGCGGGCGTGGCCGGGCTCAACGCCGCGCGCCTGCTCTCCGCATCGGGCGTGTCCGTCGAGGTGTTCGAGGCGCGTGAACGCCTCGGCGGCAGGGTGCTCACGGTCGACGGCTCCGCAGCGACGAGTGACGACGGGTACGATCTCGGCGCCTCGTGGTTCTGGCCTCGTGTCCAGCCCGCGATCGCTGAGCTGGTCGACGTGCTGGGGATCGAGGCCTTCGCGCAGAACAGCACCGGCGACGTCGTGTTCGAGCGGATGTCGCGGGAGCCCGCGGGCCGGTACCGGGGTCTCCCGCAGGAGCCGGAGAGCATGCGGCTCCGCGGTGGCAGCGCCGCTCTCGTGCGGGCGCTCGCCGATCGGGTCCCCGCCGATCGCATCAACCTCGGGGCCACCGTCACCGGTCTCGAGCTGACCCCGGGCGGAGTCCGGCTGCAGGTGCAGGACGGGTCCGGCACGCGGTCCGTCGACGCGCAGTACATCCTCGCCGCGCTGCCCCCGCGCCTGCTCGCCGCGACGATGACGTTCTCCCCCGCCATCCCCGCCGCGACGGCTGCGCTCTGGCGCGGCACCCCGACGTGGATGGCCTCGCAGGCGAAGTTCTGCGCCCTCTACGAGACAGCCTTCTGGCGGGACGCCGGACTCTCCGGGACCGCACAGAGCATGGTCGGACCCATGCTCGAGATCCACGACGCGACCACCGCGTCCGGGAGTGCGGCGCTCTTCGGCTTCCTCGGCGTCGGTCCTGTCGAACGCGTCGCGATCGGCGAGGAGGCCCTCACCGACGCATGCGTCGCCCAGCTCGCCCGTCTGTTCGGCCCCGATGCGACCAACCCGACGGCGACGCTGTTCAAGGACTGGGCCGCCGACCCGCTCACCGCCACCGCGGACGACCCGACCTCCACGGGCCATCCGTCGCATCGGGAGCCCTGGGTGGAGGGCGACTGGGCGGATCGACTCGTGCTCGCCGGCAGCGAGACCAGCACGCGGGAGGCGGGCTACCTCGCGGGTGCCGCCGAGGCGTCCGCCCGTGCCGCTGCGACCGTCCGCCGCCGGCTGACCGAGGGAGAAACCGCATGACGATCAATCGGCGCATCGACCACCTGGTGCTGGCCGTGCACGATCTGACCGCCGCGGCGGAGTTCTACCGGGCGCTCGGCTTCCAGGTCGGCGCGCGCAACCGCCACCCGTGGGGAACCGAGAACCACGTCGTCCAGCTCGGTTCGTCGTTCCTCGAGCTGATCACCGTCGCCGACAGCGCTCTCATCCCCCCGCACGCCCCGGGATCCTTCAGCTTCGGCGCCTTCGTGCGGGACTATCTGACTCTCCGCGAAGGACTCGCGATGTTCGTGCTCGACAGCGCCGATGCCGCAGCGGACGCCGCCGACTTCGCGCGGGAGGGCATCGGCGCGTTCGCACCGTTCTCGTTCGAACGCGCCGGGCGCGCCGCCGACGGCAGCGAGACGCATGTCGCGTTCACTCTTGCCTTCGCGCAGGACGAACGCCTGTCCGAGGCGTCTTTCTTCGTCTGCCAGCAGCTCTTCCCGGAGGCGTTCTGGAGCCCCGCGTTGCAGCAGCACCCGAACGGTGCCACGAACGTCCTCGCGGTCGACCTCGTCGTGCCCCGCCCGGCCGACCACATCGCCTTCCTCGAAGCCTTCACCGGCGTCGCCGCCACCGCCGCGGGCCACTCGTACGCGCTCGCGGAGCACGGTGAGCTCCGCGTCGAGGCGGGCGCAGCTCCCCACGGCTTCACGGGATTCATCATCGCCGTGCCCGAGCTCGACGATGTGGCGGCGCGACTTGAGCGGGTAGGCGTGCCGTTCGCTGCCGCCTCGGATCGCCTCGTCATCGGTTCCGAGCACGGCTTCGGGGCCGTGATCACCTTCCGCGACGTGCGCTGACTCCCGATCTCCCGCGCAGCCATCAGCCTCGCGGCGGCCCCCCGGGACGATGTCCTGGTGAACAGGTCGCTGGCGAGGTGCATCCATCGCAGCCGGTGGATCCGCCCGGGCCGGACGAGGATGACACACCCGACCCATCGACACGTCCCGGCCTCTAAGCCCGGGTTCGCCTCTCCCCTGCCGGGAACGACAGAGGCCCGGAGCACTGATCTTCCTCAGTGTTTCCGGGCCTTCTCTGTTGGCTGGCGCTATCGACCTCTGTTCTAACCATTTGGAGGGATGCTTTACCCCCGATCAACTGCGGAACTGGCGGTGCTTGGCGACAGAGATGAAGGTTCGAGCGGTGCGGCTTCGTATCAGCCGCAGAAGCTCGGCAAACGGCTCGGGGCTGTCCGGGTGAATGAGCTCGTCCGTCGAGCTCGAGCTGGTGAGAGCGCCCGATCGCTGGCGGGCGAACTCGGCGTCGCTCCTTCCGCCCTAATCCGGCTGCTGCGGGAGCAAGGCGTCACGGTGCAGCGGCGCAAGGTCAGCGAGCATGACGCTGCCGCGATGGCGCAAGCATTCGAAGCCGGCGCAACGATGACTGAGCTCGAGGAGCGGTACGGCCTGTCCCATGGTGCTGTGTACCGGGCGCTACATCGGGGCGGGGTGGTAATGCGGGCGAGTGTACCAAGGAGGAGGTCAGCGTGAGAGGTCTTCGTCTATATCGATGGGGATGTCCTTATCGAGGTGCACCTCGGGATGCTGCTTGGCCAAGTCATCACGGGCCAGTTGGAGCAGTGCTTTGGCGAGATAGTGGAGATCGATCTGCGGACGAGAGACGGCCGAGACGCGGATGGAGTGGGTCTTGGTCTTGCTGTTACCGACTGGGGAGGTACCGGTAGCGGCCTGACGGTCCGTGGTCAGCATCGAATTGGATCGGCCTTCGCGGTAGGCCTTGAGGGCTTCATACGCACGGCCGGCCTTCTGTGGCAATGCGGGGAAGGCCTTGGTGATGGCAGCGCGGTGGGCCAGAGCATCGTCGTCCCACATGAACTCGGACGGGGCGTAGAAGTCGTGGAGGTCATGCTGAGCCCAGCCGGGAAGCTCAGCAAACACCGCACCCTCCATCTCGTTCCAGAGTTCGATCAGGAAGTGACGGTGCGTGAGGTAATCCCGGTTGGTCAGTCTTGGCATGATGGACGACCTACTATGCGCTCTTCTCCCGGGATCGCAAAGCATGAGCGGCGCCCTTCGGGTACACCACGCTAATTGAGAATAGGTCTTTACACGTCGGCGGAAATGATGCATATTCCGAATAGGAAGGATCTTCTAAATGACAAGTGACTCAACAAATCAGCCTCCCGCATCTAAGTCGCCTCAGCTCAGACCGGCGCTGTTTGATGAACGCCGGCGAGACATCCATACGGCGCTAACTGAGCGGAGCGACGTATTGGCGAGCTACTACAAGTCAGCGATCGATCAGTTGTCAACACCGCCGACACCAGGAACTGAACGAATTCGAGTGTCTCTGATCTGCCACGCGATCCGTGAGCTGATAAATTCGCTGCCCTGGGCAATGGGAACGACGTCGTCAGAGAGGATCAAGCCGTCGAGCAAGGACCTGCTCAGCAAGCTCCCGTCGTCACGAGTAGATCTCGAGGGCGGCGAAAAGATGGTGTCTGTGCCGCGGCCGATCGCAACCTGGCTCGATCGGCTCCTCGTAGCTGCCGACCTTGAGAGTCGACGGGTTAGAGACGACCTCGTGGCGTTGCTCGCCGACGCTCCTCAGGCTGACCACCCTCTCGTCACGCCCTGGAACCAAACTCGAACATGGTTTGTTGATTGGGCGCATTTTGAACGGATGCCGGTGGGCACTAGGGCTCTGCCGTCAGATGCTCAGATCCTTGACCACCTACGCCTTGTGGAGGACGTTATTCAAGCGAGCACCGCAGCGTTCTTTGACGCGCGTGAGGCGATCGACGATGTCCTCACTGCAGCAAACGCCGCAGCAGACAACGCCGAAGATGGCGAAACTGGCGCGTTCAGGGTGCCATCAAAGGCCGAAGTCGTTGCTGCGCTGAGCACACTACATACCCTTCAGCATCGTCGCGTGTTCTTCGAGGGTCTGAGGAACCCTCGTTGGGTGAAGCCACTCATGAACGCCAAAGCGTTTAACCACCCTCCGGAGCCTGTGCGTGAGGACAACGGCTACATCCGTGAGGCATATTGGCCAGAGGTTGATTACCTCATCCGTGCGGCGCCGCTTGTTCCCCAGGACGTTGTCGATGTCCTCCGCCGATTGAAGAGCAGCAGCAACTCGTGGGTGCGTCGAGCGACGTTTGAGATTGCACGAGGGCTTCCTGCTTCTGAGGCGATTCGCCTAAGAGAACTTATCCAGGCGTGGAACCCAGAATTTGGTTGGCGTACCAACCCGACCGACCTAACGGGACTTGCGCGCATTCTGCTTGGAGGCAACGATCGCAAGTTTGGAATCACTTTCACCAACATGTTGTTCACTCCGCGGCGAGATGCCGACGCAGGTAGGCCATCTACAACGCTTGAAGAGTACTGGTACATGGAGGAACTGCCGGCAACTGTTGAGGCACTCGGCGACTCAGCACTGGTTGTAGCGACCAGGTGGCTGCGACAGTGGGAGGAGTTCAGCGGCAAGTTCTCGGACGCGATGGATATAACCAGCCTCGCCCGATCCGACATCGGAACCCGCGACGGGCGATACCTTGACATCGAGCAAGCGCTCATCGATGCCGTCCGCAACACCGCCATCCGGAACATGGCAACCGACGCGAGGCGCGTCGTCCGAACCCTGCTCACCCAGCCTATGATCGTCCTACGCAAGATCACCCTTCATGCCGCCGCGCGTTCGCTCAGCGCCACGTCGGAGCCAAACCCGGAGCTCATCGAGGTTGGGCTGGAGCTGCTCGCTGATCCGGCGTCCCATGATTCACCGTGTCGCGTGGAATTCGCCGACCTGTTCATTGCGCTTCGCGAACACAACCAGCCGGTCGAGAACGCTCTCCAGCAGGCCCTCGACACAGGGCCTCTCGGGTCCCGCGAGCACTTGATTGCGGCCATCCGCGCGCGAGAAGGTGTTGGCGCCGACATCGAAACGCGCGCAGACGAAGAGATGGAGCATTGGCAGCAGCGCTTGCTTGCCACCATTGGTGCCGAGCATCTCCCGCAAGCGAATGTCGATCGTCTCCTGGATCTCGATGATCGGCTCGGCGCGATCAAGGCGCCACGGGAGCCAGACTTCAAGTCCTCAAGCTGGACAGGCCCCACAAGTCCCACGAGCCGGGAACAGATGGAGCAGATGCACCCGGCACAGTTGGTAACGCATCTGGAGGACTGGCGCTCCGGAGATGCATGGATGGGCCCCAGTCACGAAGGCATGGGTCGCGTGCTTGAAGAGCTCATCGCCGAACATCCCGACTCCCTCCGGGACGTTCCATCCCTGACTGACCGCCTGCGACCGACCTACCTTCGCGCGATTATGTCCGGATGGAACACGGCGTGGAAGAACGGACTGTCGCTCGACTGGCAACAAGTGCTGGATGTGTCAGCGAACATCCTCGCCCACGACCAGGCGAGTCCGATCGCCAGAGAAGGTCAAGATTTCGATGACGACCCTGACTTCAGGTACGCAAAGCAGGCCACCATCAGATTCCTCGTCGATATCGCACGCCCGAACTCTGAGCGAATCGTGGCCGAAGCGGAGCTATCGGAAATCGCACAACTTCTGCTCGGCAGCTTCGACGACGAGCAAGCATGGGCAGAGTATGCGGCGCGGGAAAGCGGCGAAGGATCCGATCCCCTTACCGTCTCACTGAACTGGCAGTGGCCAATCATGCTGCGCGGACTGATCAATCTCGCCGCCCACGGCCCCACGACAGCGTGGTCCGAGCGCTCCTTGGCCACGCTGGAGCGAGAACTACGCCGCGACGACAAGGCTGGCGCGGGGTATGCCGTCCTTGGTGAGGGATTCGCCCAACTCTTCAACAACAACCCCGAGTGGTTGACCGCACACATTGATTCGCTGTTCGGGAGTGAGACCGCGCTCACACATGACCAACAGATTGCGCTGACCACGACGCTCGCTACCCATAACGTACATCCAAAGATTGTGGAGCTGCTGCGCGGTCCGTTGCTCGCCGCATTGCGAACGCAAGAGCCACTCGCCATCGGATGGAGAGACGATCCAGGCGCTCAGGAACTCATCGGGCGATGGATCGTGACATGCATCATTTGGGACGCGATCACACCCGATGATCTACTTGTAAGAATGTTCTTCACCGACACACCGCCTGCAGTACGCGGATCTGTCATCGGACATATCGCGTGGTCATTCATGCACTCCGACCACGTTGACCCGGCAATCAGGATGCGACTCGAGAAACTGTGGGATGAGCGGGTCGCCCACGTACGAGAGACACCGGAAGACAGCGCCGAACTCGACGACTTCTATTGGTTCGTCCAGAGCAAGAAGTTCGAGACTAGTTGGTGGCTCCCGCGGTTGCGGCAGGCTGCTGAGCTGGATCCAACACTGAGCACACGCGGGATGATCGGCGAGCAGCTCGCTACTGCAGCCCCGGACAATCCGCACGACGCCCTCCATGCGCTACGTGCGCTGATCGACCACAAGGACGACAGCGGGATGAAGGATTATGACCTCCGCGAGTATGCGACACCGGATGTCATCGCAGCGTCCCTCGACTCCGGCGACACTGCATTGCAGCGGGATGCTACAGAGCTCATGAACAAGCTCGGCGCAGACGGGATGACCGATCTCAAGGAACGCGTCAGCAAGCTGCGCAAGAAGTGAACGTTGTGACAGACACAACGAGCATCGGTACATCCAACAGAGCCGACGAACTCGCCGAAAACATGTACCGATACCCAAGATCGGTAGCTGGACTCGAACCATGACAACCACTGGTCAGACGGCAAAAACACAAAATCGCGTCGATCTCGCATGTACCAACGGTCAACAACATAAACCCCTGATGAGGGGCTCATTTTCTAGCATGATGCTCATGCTTGGCTGGGGTACCTGGACTCGAACCAAGAACAACTGAACCAGAATCAGCCGTGTTGCCAATTACACCATACCCCAAGGGCAGAACCGGAGCCCTGCACCGAGGTTCAAGCTTACCCGAGCGGTCCCGGGTATCCAAACCGGCGCGGGATCCCGCGCGCGTCGAGCCTCAGAAGGCGACGACCGCGCCGGATTGCGCCGGGCGGATCCACGCCCCCAGGTCGTAGCCCTGCTCGCGGGCGGTCGCCAGGAAGGACTCGGCCGTCACCCGGTCGGCCTCCGGCTCGCGCGCCAGCAGCCACAGGTGCGCTCGATCGGGCGTGCCGACAAGGGCATGACGGTAGCCGTCGTCGACGCGCAGCACCCAGTAGTCGGCGCGCGCGAAGGGGATCCAGCGGAGCCCGCGCGGCAGGAACGACACCCTCAGGCGCCCTGGATGGGCCGGGTCCTGGGTCGCCTGCCCGATCGCCTGCGAAGGCTTCCCGTCCTCGTCGAGGCAGCGGTTGTCGACGCGCACGGTGCCGTCGGCCTGCAGCGAGTATTCGGCGGTGACATCCCGGGCCTGCTCGTCCTCGAAACGCAGCGGCAACCGGCCGATCTCGAACCACAGTCCGAGGTAGCGCTCGAGTTCCAGCGCGGGCACCGATCGCACGTCCGGCATGGAACCTCTCGGTCTCGACTGCGGTCGAGCCTACGCGATCGCCAGGCAGCGCGCGCAGCGGTCGCCCGTTACGCCGGCAGGAACTCCGCGAGCGCCCGCAGCCGGCGCAGGGTCTCGTCCTTGCCGAGCAGCTCCATCGACTCGAACAGCGGCGGCGACACCCTACGCCCCGTGAGCGCGACCCGCGGCGGGCCATAGGCGACCCGCGGCTTGAGGCCGAGGCCCTCGACCAGGGCGGCGGAGAGGGCGTCCTGGATCGCCTCGGGCGTGAACGTCTCGAGCCGCTCGAGGGCGGCGACGCAGGCCATCAGCACCTGGCCGGCGTTCGCCGGCAGGCCTTTGAGCGCGTCCTCGTCGTAGGACACCAGATCTGCGAAGAGGAAGCCGAGCATGCCGGGCACCTCGCCGAGCAGCTGCACGCGCTCCTGCACGAGCGGCGCGGCGCGGAACGCCAGCACGATCTGCTCGTGCGTGGGCTCCCCTGCGAACACGTCCGCGGCGGCGAGGTACGGCAGGATCCGCTCGGCGAAGTCCTTGCCGTCCAGCTTGCGGATGTGGTCGCCGTTGATCGACTCGGCCTTCTTCTGGTCGAAGCGGGCGGGGTTCGGGTTCACGTTCACGATGTCGAACGCCGCGGTGAACTCCTCGAGCGAGAACACGTCGCGGTCGGGGCCGATCGACCAGCCCAGCAGGGCGAGGTAGTTCAGCAGCCCCTCGTGGATGAAGCCGCGCTCGCGGTGCAGGAACAGGTCTGCCTGCGGATCGCGCTTGCTCAGCTTCTTGTTGCCGGTCTCCCCCAGCACGAGCGGCATGTGCGCGAAGCGGGGCACGAACGTCGTCACGCCGGCGTCGATCAGCGCGCCGTAGAGCGCGAGCTGACGCGCGGTGGACGGCATCAGGTCCTCGCCGCGCAGCACGTGCGTGATCCCCATCAGCGCGTCGTCGACCGGGTTCACCAGCGTGTACAGCGGCGCGCCGTTCGGGCGCACGACGACGAAGTCCGGGAAGGATCCGGCGGGGAAGGTCACCTCGCCGCGGATCAGATCGACGTAGGTGAGGTCCTCGTCGGGCACGCGCAGGCGCAGCGCGGGCTGGCGGCCCTCGGCGCGGAACGCGGCACGCTGCTCCTCGGTGAGGTCGCGGTCGAAGTTGTCGTAGCCGAGCTGCTTCGCGCGGCCGTTCGCCTCGTTGCGGGCGTCGATCTCCTCCGCGGTGGAGTAGCTCTCGTACACCGCGCCGGACGCCTTGAGCTTCTCGATCACGCTCTGGTAGATGTCCCCGCGCTGCGACTGGCGGTACGGGCCGTGCGGGCCGCCGACCTCCACGCCCTCGTCCCAGTCGATCTTCAGCCAGGTCAGTGCGTCGACGAGCTGGCGGAAGCTCTCCTCGCTGTCGCGCGCCGCGTCGGTGTCCTCGATGCGGAACACGAGCTTGCCGCCGGTGTGCCGGGCGTAGGCCCAGTTGTACAGCGCGGTGCGGACCATGCCGACGTGCGGCAATCCGGTCGGCGAGGGGCAGAAGCGGACGCGGACGTCGGATCCGGAGGCGGTCGTGGTGCGGGGATCGGGAGTAGCCATAGCCTTTCGATTCTAGTTGGGCGGAAAGGCCTCCCCCGGACGACCGCCGTCGCCGTTCGAGGAGCGCAAAGTGTNTCGAAACGCCGCCCGGCCGGGGCAGAGTTCGGGGGCGAGAGGCCGCAGCCGCCCGCCCCCGAACCGTGGACTCACTGCGCGGCGAGCTGCGCCACGTACCCGGGCACGGTGGGCGCACCCCAGCCGGTCGTCAGGTCGTAGCCTCCCGTGGTGGGGTAGCCCGGCACGGGGTCCGGCGTGAGGGATCCGTCCGCGGCGATGTCCCACATCCGGTTGCTGTTCAGCATCCCGCTCGGCGTCGTGCCGTAGGTCTGCGGCACGATGTCGCGGAAGGCGGCCGACTTGTCGAAGGACGAGCTGTACAGCGCCTTGTTGAGGTCGCCGATCGGAGCCTTGCCCGCAGCGGCCCTGGCCTGGTTCGCGATCGCCGTCGCCGCAGCCGCTTGCGGGGACGCCGCCGAGGTCCCGCCGTACACGCCCCAGGCGGGGGCGCCCTCGGTGCTCGGGAAGTACGAGTGGAACACGAGCACGCCGCCGTTCACCGCGGCGTTCCAGGCGAGGTCGGGCACCCCGCGGGCGTTGCCCACGACGCCGGAGACCCCGTCCTGGAAGGCCGGACGCGGGTAGACCGTGGAGAGGCCGCCGCCGGTGCCGATCCCGAAGCCGCCCTCGTTCCAGACCGCCTCGGTGTCACCACCCGGGTTCCAGCCCCAGTAGGCCGGGTTCCGGCTGCCATCGGCGAGGTAGGGAACGTCCTGCGTCGGGTTCCACGTCCACCCGTCCTGCACCTGGGTGCCGCCGACCGATGTCACGTACGGCGAGACGTTCGGGTAGCTCACCTCGGGGGTGGAGCCCACCGTGCCGGCCCGGTGCGAGCGCACGTAGCCGGTGGATCCGTCGTCGCCCGAGGAGGCGAAGAAGGTGTCGCCCTTCGCCAGGCCGCGCTGGAAGGTCTGGTCGAACTTCGCAAACTGCGTCTTCGCCGCCGATGCGGATCCGAAGGTCTGCTCGTCCGTGCCGAACGACATCGAGAACACCGTGCCGGACGGATACTTGGTGATCGCCCAGTCGATGGCCTTCATCAGGTTGGGCACGCCCTGCACGCCCTGGGTCTCGGCGGGCGGCGTCGAGAGCAGCACTATGTGCGCCTTCGGAGCCATCGCGTACGCCCACTGCACGTCGAGGTTCGCCTCTCCCGCCCAGCCCGCGGCCGAGTTCGGGCCGGACTGGCCGACGCCCTTCCCGGTCGGGTTGGTGTAGTCCGGCGTGCCCAGCGGCGAGACGGCCTCGAAGTCCGGGGCCGGGCCGCCGAAGGTCTGCGCGAAGAAGTTCAGGTCGTCCGCTGCGGTCGGGCTGCCGTAGGCGTCGACCAGCACGATGGTCTGGCCGGCACCCTCCGTGCCCGTCGCGAGCGGACCGAGGCCGTAGTGCTCGCGCAGCTGGTCCGGTGTGTAGCAGTGGATGGTCGTCGACACCCGGTTGTCCGGGGCGGGCCTGGTGCACGCGGCGGGGCCGCTGGCGTCAGCCGCCGGGGTGAACGCGGAGTCCGGCGCCTGTGCCGCGAACGGCACGACGGCGGCCGACGACGGGGGCGGGGACGACATCGGGGAGAGAGCGAGTGCGGACGCTCCCACCATCGCAGAGACGCCCAGCACGGCGTAGAGGGTCCTCGTTCGTGACATGCCAACCTCCTTGTTGACGGATCCCCGGACCACCGGGTCAGCGGACCGGGACCGTGCACGACGCTAGCACCGCGATCAGCTCGCGCACAGGGACACTCAGCCGGTTCATAAGGAACGATCGCGCCGGGCCACCGCGATCGCCGCAGCGTGGTCCAGAGCCAGTACACCGTGCACTCCTCGCTCCGCGATCACGGCCTCGAAGCCGTCGCGGAATCGCCGGCGATCGCGCTGATCGAGCGCCCGGAAATACGCTCCCGCGCCCGCCACACCGCCCTCGATCGAGGTCCACAGGGCCGACGCGGGCGCGCGCCACGTCCAGCGGTGCTCCCGCACGTCCGGATCGGTCCAGCCGCCCTCCCGGAGCATCCGGGTGAACCCCTCGAGCGTGCGCTCGAAATCCTTGTCCGCGGGCAGCCGGCCACCGGAGACGGCCTCCAGCCCCGCTCGATCGCACACCTCGGCCCACAACCACGACGGGGAGACCGTCCAGCTCGTCGCCGCGACCGCGGCACGTGACACGCGCCACAGTTCGGCAGCCGCCGCCCGCGGATCCGGCACGTGGTTGAGCACGAAGTTCGCGACCACGGCGTCGAACGAGGCGTCGCCGTCGGTGAGCGACGGCAGAGCACCCTCGCGGATCCGCAGTCCGGGATGGCGGCGCCGCGCCTCCTCGCGCATGCTCGCCTCCGGCTCCCTCGCATCGACGATCCAGCCGTCCGCCCCGAAGTTCGCGGCGAGCTCTCCGGTGCCCGCACCGACGTCGAGGAGGGTGCGGCCCTCGCCCGGGCCCAGCACGGAACGGAGTGCGCCGATGGTGCCCGCACAGAGCTCGGCGTATGAGGCGGCATAGGCCTGCCCCACGCCGCTCCAGCTACCGGGGCGACTCCTCATCGCTTCCCGAGCGGGGACAGCACGACGATCACGGCGACGACGACAAGCGCGGCGATCGCGAGACCCGCGTACGAGAACGACTGCAGGATCACTCCCGCGAGCACGGCGCCGCCGGCCGCGCTCAGGCTCATCAGCGAGTCGCTGCGGCCCTGCCGGCGCGTGCGGAGCTCGGTGGCCGACGCCTCCGTGAGCAGCGCGGCACCCGCCACCGTCGCGGCGCTCCAGCCCAGCCCCAGCAGGATCAGCGCGACCATGACGCCCCAGGCGGTCTCTCCCGCGAGCATCGCGAACGCCAGCGACGTCACGAGCAGCGCCTGGCCGAGCAGCACGGTGCGCAGCCGCCCCCAGCGATCGGCGAGGATGCCGAACACCGGCGACAGGCCGTACATCCCGGCGACGTGCATCGCGATCGTGACGCCGACCAGGACGGTGACGTCCATCTCCATCGACGCTCCGTCCGACATCCCTCCCCTGCCGGCCATCGCCATGTGCGAGAGGTGCACGGGGGTCATCGCCATGACCGAGGCCATGGTCACGTGCGACCCCGCGATCGCGAACATCGCGTACCGCGCCGCCACCGGGCGGTCGGCGCGCTGCAGGCCGGCGGCGACGGACCCCGTCTCCGGGAGCGTCCGCGAGACGAGCAGCGGGTCGGGGCGCAGCGCGACGAGATACAGCGCGAACGCGGCGATCTGGGCGACCAGGGAGAACAGGTACGACCCGGTGTGCACCGGCATCCCGATCGCGTGCCCGAGCCGCTCCCCCGGCCCCAGCAGCAGCGGGCCCGCGACACCGCCGATCGTGGTCGCCCAGACCACGACGGACAGGTCACGGCCGCGATGCTCGGGCAGCGCGAGATCAGTCGCCGCGAACCGGGACTGCAGGTTGCCCGCGTTGCCCATGCCGATCATGACGATCCCGAGCAGCAGCAGCGGGAAGAACCGCATCGCCGCGGCCGAGATCACCACGACGATGCCGATCAGGGCGAGGAGGTTGCCCGCGGTCAGCGCGAAACGACGTCCACGGCGCGCGGCGAGCCGGGCGAGCGGGATCGCCGCGAGGGCGGCGCCCAGCGTCACCGAGGCCGTCGCCAGACCGGACAGGGCGTCGTTGCCGGAGATGTCCGCCGCGAGCAGTGCTCCCAGCGAGACCGTCGCGCCGAAGGCGATCCCGCCGAGCACCTGCCCGAACGAGAGGATCCCGACGGTGCGGCGCTGGATCCTGGTGCGGTCCAGGGCGCTGAGGGCCGCCGTGGTCACGACGCGGGCAGCGCGTCGCGCACGGAATTGCGCAGGGTGCCGATGCCGGAGATCTCGACCTCGACCGAGTCGCCCGCCTCGAACG
The DNA here is from genome assembly GCF_052045495.1 of Microbacterium sp. 22242. Classification (NCBI taxonomy): domain Bacteria; kingdom Bacillati; phylum Actinomycetota; class Actinomycetes; order Micrococcales; family Microbacteriaceae; genus Microbacterium; species Microbacterium sp. 22242. Next base: position 201,883 of record NZ_JBQEOZ010000005.1, read on the forward strand.
CTCCGACACCGGCCGGGGTGCCCGTCATGATCACGTCGCCCGGCAGCAGCGTGAACACCGCGGAGGCGTAGGCGATGATGTCAGCGACCGAGTGGATCATGTCGCTGAGCGGCGCGTGCTGGCGCACCTCGCCGTTCACGCGGGTCGTCAGCTCGGCCTCGTCGAGGGCGACATCCGTCTCGATCCACGGGCCCAGCGGGCAGAACGTGTCGAATCCCTTGGCGCGCGACCACTGGCCGTCCTTGCGCTGCAGATCGCGCGCGGTCACGTCGTTGCCGACGGTGTAGCCGAAGACGTACTGGAGCGCGTCCTCGGCGGCCACGTTCTTCGCGATCCGGCCGATCACGACGACCAGCTCGCCCTCGTGCTCGGTGCGGTCGGAGAGCGCGACGGGTCGCACGATCGTGTCGCCGGGGCCGATCACCGCCGTGTTCGGCTTCAGGAACAGCAGCGGCTCCGCCGGCGCCTCGCCGCCCATCTCGGCGGCGTGGTCGTGATAGTTCTTGCCGACGCAGACCACCTTGGAGCGCGGGATCACCGGCGCCAGCAGGGCGGCGTCGGCGAGCGGCACGCGCTCCCCCGTGGTCTCGTAGCCGGCGAACATCGGATCCCCGGCCAGCACGACCAGGTCGCCGTCGTCGATGATGCCGTACTTGATGCCGTCGTTGTGGCTGAACCGCGCGATCTTCACGGGTTCAGCCTAGCCACGGTCATCGACGTCAGGAGTGCTCGGCCTTGTTGCCGCCGGCCTCGAGCACGTCGCCCGCGGGCAGCTCCTTGTGGCCGCCGAACTGCAGGCGCATGGCGGAGAGCACCTGGTTCGCGAACCGGTCCTCGTCCCGCGACGCGAACCGCTCGAACAGCGAGGCGGCGAGCACCGGCACGGGCACGCCCACGTCGACGGCGGCCTTGACGGTCCAGCGGCCCTCGCCCGAGTCCGACACCCGGCCCGCCAGCCCCTCGAGCGTGGGGTTCGCCTGGAGCGCCGCGGCGCTGAGATCGAGCAGCCACGACGAGATGACCGAGCCGCGGCGCCACAGCTCGGTGACCTTCGGCGTGTCGATGTCGAACTGGTAGAACTCGGGCTCTTCGAGCGGGGCGATCTCGGCCGAGTGCTCGGCCTCGCGGATCCCGGCGTCGGCGTTCTCGAGCAGGTTCAGCCCCTCGGCGAGCGCGGCCATGACGCCGTACTCGATGCCGTTGTGCACCATCTTCACGAAGTGCCCGGCGCCGGACGGCCCGCAGTGCAGGAAGCCGAGCTCCTCGGGGGCCAGGTCGCCGGTGCGGCCCGGCGTGCGCTCGATGTCGCCGGCGCCCGGGGCGATCGTCTTCAGGATCGGGGTGATCGTGGCGAAGGCCTCGTCCGGTCCGCCGACCATCAGGCAGTACCCGCGCTCGAGGCCGAACACGCCGCCGCTGGTGCCGACGTCGACGTAGCTCAGCCCCTTCTCGCGCAGCGCCTTCGCCCGGCGCACGTCGTCGCGGTAGTTCGAGTTGCCACCATCGATCAGGATGTCGCCGGGCTCGAGCACCGCCGACAGCTCGTCGACGACGCGTCCGGTCAGGCCGGCCGGGATCATCAGCCAGACGACACGCGGTCCGTCGAGCTTGGCGGCGAGATCGGCGTAGTCGGTCGCGCCGATCGCCCCCTCCGCCACCAGCGCGGCGACGGCATCCGGGTTGACGTCGTAGACGACGCACTCGTGCCCTCCGCGCATGAGCCGACGCACGATGTTCGCGCCCATCCGTCCGAGTCCGATCATGGCCAGCTTCATAGCGGGGTCCTCTCCTCAGTCCTCACACATCATGGCCTCGCGCCCGTGCACCGTCGCACGACGGTCACGTCAGGCCTCGATCTCCGGCGCGGAGATCAGGCGTCCAGCCGGACGAGCCAGCCGTGGGTGTCCTCGCGCCGGCCGTACTGGATGTCGGTGAGCTCCTCGCGCAGCGACATCGCGAGCTCGGTCGACTCCGGCCCCTGATGCACGATCTCGAAGTCGTCGGCCATGAGCGTGCCGATCGGCACCACCACGGCGGCCGTGCCGCAGGCGAACGCGCCGACGATCTCGCCGGACGCGGCGCCGTCGCGCCACTCGTTGATCGACAGCTTGCGCTGCTCGACGGTGAGCCCGCGATCCTTCGCGAGCTCGAGGATCGAGGCGAGCGTGATGCCCTCGAGGATCGAGTCCGATGCGGGGGTGAGCAGCCGTCCGTCGCGGGTGACGAGCACGAGGTTCATCCCGCCGAGCTCCTCGATGTACTCGCCGTCCAGGAAGAGCACCTGCTGGCAGCCCTTCTTGTACGCCTCCTCCTGCGGAAGCAGGCTCGAGGCGTAGTTCCCGCCGGTCTTGGCCGCGCCGGTGCCGCCGTGGCCGGCGCGCGCATAGTCGGTGGACAGCCAGATGTTCACCGGCTGCACGCCGCCGGGGAAATACGCTCCAGCGGGGCTGGCGATGAGGTAGTAGCCGACCTTCTTCGCGGCCCGCACGCCGAGGAACGCCTCCTTGGCGAACATGAACGGACGCAGGTACAGGCTCTCCTCCGGGTTGCTGGGCACCCAGCCGGAGTCGACCGCCACGAGCTGCCGGAGCGACTCGATGAACAGCTCGGTCGGCAGCTCCGGCAGCGCGAGGCGCCGGGCGGAGCGCTGCATGCGCGCCGCGTTGCGGTCGGGGCGGAAGGTCCACACGGAGCCGTCGGCGTGCCGGTACGCCTTGAGCCCCTCGAAGATCTCCTGCGAGTAGTGCAGCACCGCCGCCGCCGGGTCGAGCGCGATGGGGCCGTACGGGGAGACGCGGGGGCGGTGCCAGCCGCCCTTCTCCGACCAGCACAGGTCGACCATGTGGTCGGTGAAGTACTGCCCGAATCCCGGGTTCTCCAGGATCTCCTCGCGCTCGGCCTCGGAGCGCGCGTCCTCATTGCGGGTGACCCGCCAGATGAGGCCGGCCGAAGGTGCCTGAAGGGGAAGGTCGATGGTCATGATTCGTGTCCTGACAGGTCGTGGCTGGGCGACTGCGCCGGATTCCAGATTACGCCTGGAGTCGGGCGATGATCGCTGCGCCGGTCTGCTCTGTGGTGCGGGCGCCGGACCGCGACGCGATGTCCTCCTCCACCGCGCGCTGCACGCGCGCGGCCTCGGCGGTCAGCCCCAGGTGGTCCAGGAGCAGGGCGACCGAGAGGATCGCAGCGGTCGGGTCGGCCTTCTGCTGACCCGCGATGTCGGGTGCCGAGCCGTGCACGGGCTCGAACATCGACGGGAACGCGCCGTCGGGGTTGATGTTGCCCGAAGCGGCGAGGCCGATGCCACCGGTGACGGCGCCGGCCAGATCCGTGAGGATGTCCCCGAAGAGGTTGTCGGTGACGATCACGTCGAAGCGCGAAGGGTGGGTGACCAGGAAGATCGTGGCCGCATCGACGTGCAGGTAGTCTACGGCCACCTCCGGGTGCTCCAGCGCCACCTCGTCGACGACGCGCTTCCAGATGGATCCGGCGTGCACGAGCACGTTGGTCTTGTGCACCAGCGTGAGCTTCTTGCGGCGACGCTCGGCGAGCGCGAACGCGTAGCGGACGACGCGCTCCACCCCGAACGCGGTGTTCACGCTGGTCTCGTTCGCGACCTCGTGCGGGGTGCCCTTGCGGATCGCGCCGCCGTTGCCCACGTACGGCCCCTCGGTGCCCTCGCGCACCACCACGAAGTCGATCTCGCCGGGGTCGGCGAGCGGTCCGGGAGCGCCGGGGTAGAGCTTGGACGGGCGCAGGTTCACGTAGTGGTCGAGCTCGAAGCGGAGCTTCAGCAGCAGGCCGCGCTCGATGTTGGCGTCCTTCAGGCGCGGGTCGCCGGGCTGGCCGCCGACCGCGCCGAGCAGGATCGCGTCGTGCCCGCGGATGGCGTCCAGGTCGTCATCGGCGAGCGTGTCGCCGGTGTCCAGGAAGCGTGCGGCGCCGAGCGAGAACCGGGTCTTCTCGAACGTCACCGTGCTGTCCGCGGTGACCGCGTCGAGCACCTTCTCGGCCTCCGCGACGACCTCGGGGCCGATGCCGTCACCGGGGATGACGGCGAGCTTCACGACACGGGACGGCGTTTCCTGCGCGGTGTTTTCCGACACGGGCGCTCCTTGCGGGATCGATGCGGATGGAGGATCCCAGGCTATCGGGAGCCGGGGATCCCGCACGTCCGCAAGTCGGCGGATCCGCCGCCGGGTCCCCCGCCTCAGCGACCGAGGCGGCGTCCCAGGGTGAGCGCTGCGATCACGGCCGCGCCGATCACCAGGAGACCGCCGATGAGCGAGGTCACCATCACACCGGTGCCGAACGCGTCGGCCGCGGCCTGCCGCAGCGCCTGCCCCGCAGCGGCGGGAAGGCCCTCCGCCGCGGAGAACGCGCCGGCCAGGGTCTCGCGGGCCCGATCCGCCGCCGCCTCGGGGACGCCGGCGGGGATCGCCAGGGAGCCGCGGTAGAACGCGGTGATGATGCCGCCGAGGATGGTGGTGCCGAGCACGGCGCCCAGCTCGTACGCGGTCTCGGACACGGCGCTCGCGGCGCCCGCCTTCTCCGGCGGGGCGGCGGCGAGGATCAGCTCGTTCGACACGGTCTCGGCGGCGCCGATCCCGGCCCCGAGCAGCACGAACGCGACGATCAGCGGCGCGACGCCATGCGCGTGCGTCGTGAACGCCACGACGAGGTATCCGGCCAGGGAGAACACCAGTGCGGAGGGCACCAGGATCTCGGGGCGCACCCGCTTCGCGATCGGCACGACGCCGAGGCCGGCGACGATCATCATGCCCATCCCGGGGATGAGGGCGAGGCCGGCGTCGATGGGCGTGAGGCGCAGCACCAGCTGCAGGTGCTGCGAGACGTAGTAGAGGAAGCCGACGAGGGCGACGACGCTGAGCAGGTTCACCATGATCGCGCCGGTGAACATGCCGCGGCGGAACAGCGCCATGTCGAGCATCGGGATCTCGGCGTGCAGCTGGCGCCGCACGAACAGGAAGCCCGCACCGATGCCGATCGGCAGGAGGATCGCGACGAGCGGCGTGACGCCGGCGACCGCGAACTCCTTGATCGCGTACACGACCGGCACCATCGTCGCCATGGACAGCAGGATGCTGATCGGGTCGATCCGGCCGGGATCCGGGTCCCTGCTGTCGGGCACCAGCAGCGGCGCCAGGATGAGCAGCGGGATCAGCACCGGCACCGCCACCAGGAACACGGCGCCCCAGGCGAAGTGCTCGAGCAGCAGGCCGCCGACGATCGGGCCGAGCGCGGAGCCTGCCGAGAAAGCCGCAGCCCACACCGCGATCGCGAGACGGCGCTGCTCGCGGTTCTGGAACACGGAGCGCAGCAGCGAAAGCGTCGACGGCATGAGCATCGCGCCGAAGAGGCCGAGCACCGCACGGGCGCCGATGAGCAGCCCCGGGGTGGGGGCGAACGCGGCGAGCGCGGAGACGAGCGCGAAACCGGTCGCGCCGATCAGGAGCATCCTGCGCCGGCCGAAGCGGTCGCCGAGCGTGCCCATCGTGACGAGAAGGCCCGCCAGCACGAGCGGATAGACGTCGATGATCCACAGCTGCTCGATGCCGCTCGGGCTCAGCGCCGTGGAGATCTCGGGCAGCGCGAACGACAGCACGGTGTTGTCGACGGAGACCAGCAGCACGGGCAGCATGAGCACGACCAGCGCCGCCCAGCCGCGTGCGCCGACGCGCGGGCCGTCGGTCTCCTGCAGGGAGATCGTGGCGGTGGTGGGCATGGTGCACCTCTCAGCTTCTCGGAATTACTAAACCGTCCAGATGGTATAGTAACAGACATGGCCAGACCCCCGCATGCCAGGGAGCGCGTCCTCGACGCGTTCGAGGCGCTCCTCATCTCCGAGGGCGAGCGCGCGACCACCCTCGACGCCGTCGCCCGCGCCGCCAGCGTCTCGAAGGGCGGCCTGCTCTACCACTTCGGCTCGAAGGACGAGCTCGCCGCGGCGATGATCGCCCGCCTCGAGCGTCTCGCCGACGAGGACGTGGCGCAGATCCGCTCCGCACCGGAGGGGCCGGTGGAGTACTACCTGCGCACCTCGGTGATGATGGACGACGCCCTCGACCGCGCCATCATCGCGGTGTCCCGGCTGGCCCAGGGCGGATCGGGCCAGGGCGGATCGGGCCAGGGCGGATCGGGCGCGGGGGGATCGGCTCCGTCGGCGCAGGGCGGCAACTCTGCGGCGATCGCGGCCCTGCACCGGATGCGCGAGGAGTCGGCCGCGGCGATCCGCCCGCACGTGCGCGACCAGGCGGCCCTCGATCTGGTGATGCTGGTCAGCGACGGACTGTTCTTCAACAACGCGCTGGACGCGGACGGCTCCGACGGGGTCGTCCCGACCGGCGCCGCACTCGACGCGCTGATCGCACTGGTCGTGCGGGCCACCCTCCCCTGAGGACGCGTCGACGACGAACCGCCGCCCCGGAGCTCCGGGACGGCGGTTCGGGGATGACGACGGATCAGGCCTCGACGAGCTCGATCTGACGGAACAGGTCGGCGTCGATCTCGGCGCGCACCTCGTCGAGGAGCACCTCCGGGATCGGCGAGTCCAGCGTCAGCACGCTCAGAGCCTGGCCGCCGGCGGTCTCGCGGGCGATCTGCATGCCGGCGATGTTGATGCCGGCATCGCCGAAGCGCTGGCCGTAGACCGCGACGATGCCGGGGCGGTCGGTGTAGAGCATCACGACGTGGTGCTTCTCGATCGGGAGCTCGACGGCGTGGCCGTTGATGGCGACGAGCTTCTCGATCTGCTTCGGGCCGGTCAGGGTTCCGGAGACCGAGACCTGGCTGCCGTCGGCGAGGGCGCCGCGCAGCGTGATGACGTTGCGGTACTCCTCGCTGATGTCGTCCTGCACGAGGCGCACGGAGACGCCGCGCTGCTCGGCGAGCAGCGGGGCGTTCACGTACGACACGGTCTCGCTCACGATCGGCGTGAAAACGCCCTTGAGCGCGGCGAGGCGCAGCACGCTCACGTCGTAGCCGTTCAGCTCGCCGTGCACCTCGACGTCGAGGCTGGTCAGCGGCGACTGCGAGAGGCCGGACAGGATCTGGCCGAGCTTCTCGGTGAGCGGGATGCCGGGACGCACGTACGGGTCGATGAGGCCTCCCGCGACGTTGACCGCGTCGGGGACCAGGTCGCCGCCGAGGGCGAGACGCACCGAGCGGGCGACCGAGACGCCGGCCTTCTCCTGTGCCTCGTCGGTGCTCGCGCCGAGGTGCGGCGTGACGACCACGTTGGGCAGCGAGACGAGGGCACGGGCGGATCCGCCCTCGACCGGCGGCTCCGAGGTGAAGACGTCCAGGCCGGCGCCGGCGATCTCGCCGTTCTGCAGCGCGACCAGCAGGGCGTCCTCGTCGATGAGCCCGCCGCGCGCGACGTTGACCACGTACGCGGTCTTCTTCATCGCCCGGAACTGCTCGGCACCGATCATGCCCGTGGTCTCCGGCGTCTTCGGCATGTGGATCGTGAGGAAGTCCGCCTCGGCGACGAGCTCCTCGAGGCTCACGAGCTGCACGCCCAGCTGCTGTGCGCGAGCGCTGGTGACGTAGGGGTCGTATGCGATCAGCCGCGTGTCGAAGCCGGCCAGGCGCGCGGCGACGAGCGCCCCGATCCGGCCCAGGCCGACGATGCCTACCGTCTTCTCGAACAGCTCGACGCCGGTGTAGGAGCTGCGCTTCCACTCCCCCGCCGACAGCGAGCCGTGCGCGGCGGGGATCCGGCGGGCGAGGCTCAGGATGTGGCCGACGGTGAGCTCGGCGGCCGAGACGATGTTGGAGGTCGGGGCGTTCACGACCATCACGCCGGCGGCGGTCGCCGCCTTGATGTCGACGTTGTCCAGGCCCACGCCGGCGCGGGCGACGACCTTGAGCACGGGCGCGTGCGAGAGCGCCTCGGCGTCGATCTTCGTGGCCGAGCGGATCAGCACGGCGTCGGCGTCGGCGAGAGCCGCGAACAGCGCCTCCCGATCCGTGCCGTCGACCGAGCGGACGTCGAAGTCGGGTCCCAGCGCATCCACCGTGGCGGGAGAGAGCGTCTCCGCGAGCAGGACGACAGGCTTCTTGGCGGACGTGGTCACGGCGTTCTCAGGCACGGAGATCCTTCGGGACGGGAGGAGGGGGCCGATGCGCCGCACCGTCGGGGCGCGAATGTGCGAACACTCTACCGGAGCGGCCCATGCGTCCCGTGCCGTGTGACGGCGGACGACGGCGGCCACCCATGGGCCTGCTCAGCCCGGTCAGCGCCCGCCGCTCAGCGTGTACCCGACGACGTCGAGCCAGAACACCGCCACCAGCCCGAGCCCGGCGACGAGCACGAGCGCGACCGTGCCGAGCCCGCGGCGCCGGGTGAGCGCGAGCGCTCCGGCGTAGATCACCGCGGGCAGCACGATCGAGAGGATCAGCGCGATCCACGTGGTCACCCCCACGGCGAGGCCGACGAGAGGGATCATGTACGCGATCGCATTCCAGATCGCGTACGCGTAGAAGAGCCCGGTGAGACCGAGCAGCGCGGAGAACAGCCAGCGCGGGCGATGCGGATCCACCGCGGATGCGCGCTCCGCGGCGCTCTTGTCGATGCTCATGCGCCCACCGTCCCGAACATCACGAAGGGCCAGGGCACGAGCAGCGCCGCGCCCGCGATCAGCGCGGAGATCCGGATCCACGTCGCGCGCCCCCGCGTGAGCACCCAGGCCGCCGCGAACCACAGCACCGGTGAGAGCACCGCGAGCCACATCCACGGCAGGTACATCCAGTCCGCGACGAGCAGCGAGGCGCGCGGCCGCAGTCGCAGGCCGCCGACTGCCCAGCCCACCGCGAAGAGCAGGTAGACGCCGCCGATGAGGCCGAGGAAGACCAGCGCCGCGTTGCCGATCGCCGGCAGCTCGTCTGCCGGCGTGTCCTCCCCTGCCGTGTCCTCGTCAGCGGTCGGAGCCGCTGCCTGCCGCGCGGGCCTCGGGGCCGCCGCGGGAGGCGTCGCCGCGGGAGGGGTGGACGCCGGGCGCGATCTCGGCGTAGGCGCGGCCGCGCGTTCGGGCTCGTCGCCGTCCCAGCGCAGCGCGTCATCGGGATCGGAGGTCATGGCTCCAGCGTAGCGATCGATATCTCGGCTCCGGCGGGCCCCTCCCGCTATGTTTGGGGCAGCACCAGGGGGAAAGGACCGCCATGCCAGAGAACAGCAGCAAGAAGGTCGTCCACGTCGACGCCTCTCGCAAGCCCGCGACGACGTCATCGCGGTCCTCCGCCGCCGCATCCGGCGGCGCGGGCGGCCCCGAGGAGCCGCCCGCCGACTGGACCCCCACTCCGGAGGCGAAGGGCAGGGCGACGCGGTTCCGCTGGATCGCCGTCGCCCTCTGGGTCGTCGCGATCGCTGCCGAGGCGTTCGCGATCTTCTGGCTGCTCAAGCAGAAGCCGTTCACGACCGGACACCTGATCGGGCTCATCGGCGCCTTCGTCGTGATCGGCGTGCTCTCGAGCGTCGGCTCCGTCCTCTGGAAGAAGGCCAACCGTCTCGATCCGGCCCGCCGCAGCGACACCGTGCGCTTCTTCGTGCAGAACCAGCTCGGCGCGATCATCGCGATCATCGCCTTCGTCCCGCTGATCATCCTGGTCTTCACGAACAAGAACATGGACGGCAAGCAGAAGGCGATCGCCGGATCCATCGGCATCGTGCTGGCCGCGGTCGCGGCGTTCGTGTTCGGCGCGGACTACAACCCGCCGTCCGTCGAGCAGTACACCGCGGAGTCGAACATCGTGAAGCAGCTCACCGGCAGCGACGAGGTCTTCTGGACCAAGTCCGGGTCGGTGTTCCACGTCTGCCAGGCCGTGCCCGACGTGAACAAGACGTCGAAGGACAATCAGATCTACCAGGGCACGGTCGCCGCCGCGCACGACGCCGGCAAGAGCCGCCTCACCATGAAGTGGGAGTCGGAGGCGACGAAGTACTGCGGATACACGCAAGCGCAGGTGGACGCCGTCAAGACGGCCCTCCCCGGCGACGTCGCCACGCTGAACGGCGAGCCCGCCGACAGCAGCACCGATGCGCCGGTGCCGACCAGCACCCCGTGATCCGCATCGTCCGCTGAGAGGCCACGAGCGCGGCGCCGGAGTTGCCGGCGCCGCGCTCGTCGCGGCTCCAGGTTCGCGCGGATCCGTGCTCAGGCCCGGCTGCGCAGTGCGAGGGCGGCCCGGCGCACGATCCCGCCGTCCGTGACGTCGTAGCCGGGGCCGCCTCCGCCCGGACCGCTCGGCGCCGTGTCGCCCGAGGGCGTGCGTGCCGAGAGGTGGATCGCATCGACGCCGAGGCCGCGCAGCGCGGCGATGTCCTCGACGCGCACGCCGCCCCCGGCCATGATCTGCAGCCGTCCCGACGCCGCGGCGACCAGCGCGGCCAGCGCGGCGCGGCCGTCGATGCTGCGCGCCGCGCCCCCGCTGCTGAGCACCCGGCGCACGCCGCACGCGACGAGGTCGTCGACGAGGGCGGCCGGTTCGGCCACGGTGTCGATCGCGCGGTGGAAGACGAGATCCGCCTCCCCCGCCGCGGTCCTCCAGCGTTCGAGCGCAGACCGGTCGACCGCTCCCCGGCGGGTCAGCGCACCGACGACGACCGCCCCGGCGCCGCGCCGGACGACCTCCGCGATGTCGGCGGCGACGAGGGCGACCTCTTCGCGCGCATAGACGAAGCCGCCCGCGCGCGGGCGGACGAGCACGGCGACGCGCTCCGGATCACCGGCCACGGCGAGCACCGCGTCCACGGTCGCTCCCGAGGGCGTCATCCCGCCCGTCGCGGCCAGCGCCTGGCAGAGCTCGACGCGGTCGGCGCCGGCCTCCAATGCCGTCCGCGCTCCCGCCGCGGAGTCGACCGCGATCTCGAGCGCGACCCGCGCCGTCACTGCTGAACCGTGAGGGTGGCGACGGGCGCGCCCCTGAGTCCGCCCGGGATGCGCACGATCCTCGTCCCGTCCGAGGCGTCCTCCTCCTCCGCCGCGGATCCGTCGGCCCACCGCGGGGCGCCGGCGGTCAGCTCGGACGGAAGACGCAGGTCGCCCGCGCCGGGATCCAGGGCGTGCACGTGCACGCCGGCGGCCGACTGCGTGTAGCGGCGCGGCTCCCCGCCCTCCTCGCCGAAGCGCACCCAGGGGCGCGTCCCATGGATCGTCTCCCCGTTCACCCGGAGCCAGGCGCCGAGATCGCGCATCGTCCTGCGCTGCAGCTCGGGGACCCGTCCTGCCGCGTCCGGGCCGACGTTGATCAGCAGGTTCCCGTTCTTGGAGACGACGTCGACGAGCATCCGGATCAGGTCGGGACCGGAGAGGGTCTGGCGCTCGTCCTCCGCCTGGTTGTAGCCGAACGAATAGCCGAGGCCGCGCGTGGACTCCCACGGCGCGTCGAGGATCCCCGGGATGTGCGTGTACTCCCGGGTGAGGAAGCCGCGGTACGGCACGCCCCAGCGGTCGTTCACGACACCGTCCGGCACCTGCTCGAAGTAGCGGCGCAGCAGCGCGGCGACCGCGAAGTCGTCGCGCCCCTTGCCGCCGTCGGGCCACTCGATGTCGTTCCAGAGCACGTCGGGCGAGAACCGTTCGACGAGCTCATCGAGCTGAGCCGCCGCATAGCGCGCGAAGGGGACGTCGTTGCGGCGGTGGCGGAACAGGTCGGTGTCCGACTCGATCGGCGGGAAATCGCTCGCGTGCCAGTCCAGCGCTCCGGAGAAGTACACGCCGAACCGCGCGCCGGCCCGCCGCGTGGCGTCGTGGAGCTCCGCGATGAGGTCGCGCCGGGGCCCGCGCGCGACCGCGTTGAAGCCGGTCGTGCCGGTGCCCCACAGGCAGAAGCCCTCGTGGTGCTTGGTCGTCGGGATGACGTAGCGGGCTCCGGCGTCCACGAGCTCGCCGACAAAGGCGTCCGCGTCGAAGGACGATGCGTCCCAGAGGTCGGCGAGGTCCTCGTACGAGGTGCCGGGTCCGTAGAGCTCCTGGTGCCGCTGCCAGGTCGGGCTGCCGGCGATCCGCACGGTGTTTCCGTACCACTCCGCGTACTGGTGCCAGGCGTAGGCGTCCTCGGTCGGGATGTGCACGCCCTCGCCGTGCTGCACGGCCCAGGCGGGCACCGAGTACAGCCCCCAGTGCACGAAGAAGCCGAGCTTGGCGTCGCGGTACCAGTCGGGCACGCCCTGGGTCGGATAGGCGGGGGCGGCGGATCCGAAGTCGGGTCCGGTGCGCTTCTCGAAGTTCATCATGCGGGCGGCTCCTCTCCGCGACGGCTCACGTGGGCGGCGAGCGCGGGGTCGCCGTCGGTGTCGAACGGGAACACCCCGGGTGCGAGCCGGTGGTGGCCCAGGCGCAGCAGATCCTGATCCACGCCGCCCGGGGTGAGCGCGAGCGTCCAGTCGGCGGCGAGGTCGTACAGCTCGGGCTCGAGGTAGCCGATCTTCACGATCACGATGTCGGCGGTCTCCGGATCCAGTCCCAGCATGCGGAAGTCGTCCAGCTGGTGGAAGGGCTTTCGGCGCTCGGTGACGATCGCGTGCACGCTGCCGGAGCGGATCACGACCTGGATGCCGGCGTCGGGGTCACCCTCGGTGATCGAGAAGACCTCGCCCGAGAGGGTCACGGGGCCGCGCGGACCGGGATCCACCCGTCCGCCGACCTCGAGCGTCACCGTCGCGCCGACGCCGGCAGCCACCGCCTGCGCCACCGCCGCGGCGTCGAACACGGACGCGTGCACGACGACCCGTCCCGGCTCCGCGAGCTCAGGACGCGCGAGCAGCTCGCCGAGCGTCCAGGAGACGTCGCCCGCCCCGCCCGCGGTGGGGTTGTCGCCGGAGTCGGAGATGACGTACGGGCGCGCTGCTCCCGGGGCGAGGGCCCGCTCGAGCGCCTCGCCGAGGGGCGCGGTCGGTCCCACGAAGACGAAGTCGGCCCGCGCGTCCCAATACTGCCGGGCCAGGCGCTCGGCCTCCCGCGCGATGACCGCGCGGTCGTCGCCGGTCACCATCACGATCGCCCTGTTGCGCGGCTCGTCGGCCCAGGCGTAGCCGACCCAGATCGCCGCGTCCACGACGGCGTCGAGTTCCTCGACGTCCGGCACCTGCGCGTAGATGCCCCGCGCCGGCTCCAGCCGGGTGCTCGTCTTCTCCCCCGGCAGCAGCACGGGCACGGGAACCCATGCCTTGTAGGGGCGACGGCGCAGCGGATCCGATCCGTGCGGACCGCGCAGGCGCGCGAGCAGATTCCACACCGCGCGCTCCTTGGTGTTCATCCAGTCCTCGTGCGGCGCCATCCGGTAGCAGGTGAGCAGATCCAGCGCATCGCGCAGCACCTCGGAGACGTTGCCGTGCAAGTCCATCGACGTCGAGACAAGGGCGTCGTCGCCCAGTTCCGCACGGACCGCCGTGGCGAGGTCGCCCTCGGCGTCGTCCATCCCGACGACGCTCATGGCGCCGTGGATGTCGAAGAAGAACCCGTCGAACGGGCCGTACTCGGCGACCTCGGCGCGGATGCCGCGCACGATCGCCTCCTTCATCCGCCGGTAGGTGGCCGGCGCCACCGCTCCGCCCGGCAGCGAGCGCCCGTGGTGGATCGGCACCCACTCCGCCGCCTCGCGCAGCTCACGGCCCTCATCGAGGAACGGGTAGTAGCCGAGGAGGTCGGCGCCCGCGCGGATCGTGAACGCCTCGTCGCCGGAGATGTGCGGCGAGAACGTGCTGGACTCGATCGAGATCCCGGCGATGCCGATCCGGGGGCGGATGAGCCCTCCGTCCTGGACGGCCGGGAGCGGCCCCATCCAGACCGTGTCGGCCTCGGGGCGGATGTTCGGGGTGGGCGCTGTCATGACGGCTTCGGATCCTTCAGGCGGTGCGGGGGTTCAGACGGTGACGGGGGCGGGATCGGCGAGCCGTGCGGAGGCGAGCGCGGCGGCGCCTCGGGCGACGGCGTCGGCCGAGATCTCGGCGGGCACGATGCGCAGCGCGAACCCCGAGACCGGGGCGTCGGTGCGCAGGGTATCCAGAATGCCGGGTTCGAGCAGGTCCCAGGCCTCGCGCACCCCTCCGCCGATCACGACCATGCCGAGATCGAGCAGGGAGGAGGCGACGGAGGCGGCGAGCGCCGTCGCCCGCGCGGCATCCGTGAAGACGGCGAGCGCCGCGGACTCGCCGGCCCTGGCGCGATCGGCGATCTCCGGAGCCGAGGCGTCGGATCCGGTGGCCGCGTGGTACCGCCGCGTGATCGAGGTGCCGGAGGCGAGCGTCTCCAGGTGTCCGGTCTGCCCGCACGTGCACACCAGGTCGCCGAAGCCGGGCGTATGCCCGATCTCCCCCGCCGCGCCGTGCACGCCGTGGTGCACCGCGCCGTCGAGGGCGATCGCGCCGCCGACCCCGGTGCCCAGCATGATGCCGAGCACGTCGCTCTCCCCGCGGGCCGCGCCCCAGCGCAGCTCGCCGAGCAGGAACGCGTTCACGTCGTTCTCGACCCAGACGGGCGCGCCGAGGCGGCCCTCGAGCTCATCGGCGAGCGGGAATCCGCTCCAGTCCGTGAACGTGGCGGACGCCGCGACGACCACGCCGCGCTCCTGGTCGATCACGCCGGCGGCGCCGACGCCCACGCCGGCCAAGGACACGTCCAGCGCGTCACCCAGCCGGAGGACGAGATCCGCGGCGGCATCGGCCATCGCGGGGCCGCCGTCCGCGGCGGGCGCGCGCACGACGCCCTTCGCGAGGACCGCGCCGGACTCGTCGGTCAGCACGGCGGAGATCTTCGTCCCGCCGATGTCGATGCCCGCGATCACGGGCGCGCTCGTCTCCCGGTGCTCGCGGGCACCGGATCCTGTGTCGTGGTTCATCGCCCGCCGAGCCCCGCCATCGCGATGCCCTTGACCAGGTGCTTCTGCAGCACGATCACGAGGACCGTGGTCGGGACCATGGAGATGATCGCCGCCGCCATCTGCAGATCCCAGCGCGTGCCGGTGAGCCCGGAGAAGGTCGCAAGCCCCACCGGGAGCGTGCCGTGCGCGTTGTAGTCGACCGTCACGATCAGCGGCCACAGGTAGCTGTTCCAGAACGACAGGAAGGTGAAGACGGACAGCACCGCCACCGCGGACTTCGCGAGCGGCAGGATGATCTGCAGGAACGAGCGCACGGGACCGGCGCCGTCGACGCGGGCCGCCTCCTCGAGCTCGTACGGGATTCCGCGGAAGAACTGCCGCATGAGGAACGTGCCGAACGCGGTGAACGCGAACGGGAAGATCAGCGCCTGGTAGGTGTCCACCCAGTTCAGCCACTGCATGACCTGGAACATCGGGATGACCAGCACCTCGGCGGGGACCATGAGGGTCGCCAGGAACAGCACGAACACCGCGTCCCTGCCGCGCCAGCGCAGCCGGCCGAAGGCGTAGCCCGCGGTCGAGGAGACGATCAGCACGACGAGGGTTCCGGCGATCGCCACGAAGAACGAGTTGCCGATGTACGTGAGGAACGGGCCGTACGCGAACACGTCGGCGAAGTTCGACCAGCGGACCTCGGAGCCGACGAGCGTGGGCGGCATGGAGAACATCTCGTTGTTCGGCTTCAGTGCGGACAAGAACGAGTAGACCAATGGCGAGACGAAGACCAGCGCCGCGAGGTAGACGAAGACGTGGGCGATGATCAGGCGCGTCCGCTCGCCCGCCGACAGCGGCGCCTTGGTCCGCGTGCCGCGATCCTCGGCAGCGACCTCGACCGACTCGGCCGCCGCGGACAGGGCCGCCTGCTGCAGATCAGTGCTCATAGTGCACCCACTTCTTCTGCGCCCCGAACTGCAGCGCGGTGATGATGATGATGAGCGCGAACAGGATCCACGCGCCGGCGGCGGCGATGCCGAGATCCTGGAACTTGAAGCCCTGGTTGTAGATGAACTGGACCAGCGGCTGCGTCGCATTGCCGGGCCCGCCGCCGGTGAGCAGCTGCGGCTGGGCGAACACCTGCAGCGACGTGATCATGGTCATGATCGTCGCGAAGAAGATCGACGGCGAGATCATCGGGACGACGACGCTCCACTGCATCCGGAAGCCGGAGGCGCCATCGATCCTGGCTGCTTCGATGACCGACTCCGGCAGCTGCTCGAGGGCGGCGGAGAAGATCAGCATGTTGTAGCCGAGGCCCTGCCAGACGCTCATGATGATGACCATCGCCATGGCCCAGAACGGGTCGGCGAGGAAGTTCGGCAGCTTCATGCCGAACCAGCCCTGGGCGATCCCGTTGAAGAGGCCCTGCGGCTGCAGCATCATCTTCCACACCAGCACGCTCGCGACCATCGGCGTCACCACCGGGATGAAGAACAGCACGCGCAGCGCGCCGCGNGCCCCAGCGCCATCGCGAGCACCAGCGAGCAGACGATGCTCAGGGGGACGTACGCCACGGTGAAGACCGCCGTGTTGCGCATCGCCGGCCAGAAGTCAGGGCTCGCCGTGAACAGCTTGACGTAGTTGCCCACGCCGTTGAACGTCTTGTCGCCGAACGTCGGCCAGCTGTAGAAGCTCATCACGATGGAGAGCACGACCGGCACGACCGTGAACACGGCGAGACCGATCAGTGCGGGGCTCGCGAAGCCGAGCGCCTGACGACCCTCCGCGCGGGTGAGGGATCCGCGTCGGGGCGGAGCACCGCGCCGGCTCTGCGACGCGCGGCGGCGGGATGCGGCGATGGTCACCGTTCCTCCTTCTTCCAGGATGGTGTCCCGGTCCGGCGGACGGATCCGCCGGACCGGGAGAGGATCACTTGCCGAACTGCTGCTGCGCGCTCTTGAGCACGTCGGCCATGGGGGTCTGACCGTTGTAGACGCTCACCAGCTGCGGCTGGATGTAGGTTCCGACCTTCGACCAGTTGTCGGTGACGTACTGCCCCTGCACGTTCGCGAAGGCGGCCTTGAAGACCTTCTCGACCTGCGCGCGGTACTTCTCGTCGATCGACTGGAAGTACAGCGGCTGGCTCTCGGTGCGCGCCGGGTAGCTGCGGCCAGAGGACGCGATGTAGTCCTGCGAGTCCTTGCTGAGCAGGGATCCGAGCACCTTGAGCGCCGCGTCCTTGTTCTTGCAGGTCTTGGAGATCCCGTAGCCGGAGCCGAGGATGAGGCTCAGCGGCTTGCCGGACTCGGAGGGCAGCGGCGCCATGCCCGCGGTGAAGCCTGCCTCGTTCTTCAGGTAGCTGACGGCGTTCCAGGTGCCGTCGACCGCCATCGCGGCGTTGCCGTTGGAGTACTGGTCCTCGCCCCAGCCGCCGTCGGAGGCGCTGGCGACGGGCAGGGCGACCTTCTGGTCGGTCACGAGACCCGCGTACCAGGTCGCGGCGTCGGAGAACTTCTTGTCCGTGAGCTGCAGTTTGCCGTCCTGCGTGGCCGGCTGCACGCCCGCCTTCGCGATCGGCAGCGCCTGCCACTGGAAGTCGCCCATGCCGACGGCGAAGCCCTGCTTGCCGTCGCGGGTGGCCGCCTTCGCGGTCTTCTCGAAATCGTCGAACGTCCAGCCCGGCGTGGGGTCGGCGGCGCCGGCGGCCTTGAGCTGGTCGGCGTTGTAGTAGACGAGCATCGTGGCGGTGTCGAAGGGCAGGCCGTACAGGTCGCCCTTGTTCTTCAGGATCTCGGTGGTGCCCGCGGCGAAGTCGCCCTCCTTGAGCCCCGCGGTCTTCAGGTCGTCCGCGGTGAGCTTCTGGAAGCCCGCGGTGTAGCTGGACAGCATGCCGCTGTTCATGCCCGTGACGCAGGCCATGTTGCCGGAGGCCATGTTCGTGGTCAGCTTCGTGAAGAAGTCGTTCCACGGCGCGGTGCGCAGCTCGATCTTCAGATCGGGGTTCTGCTTCTTCGCGACGTCGATCTGCGCCTGCAGCGCCTTGGTGTCGTCGGCGGATCCCGCCCACATGTCCACGACGACGGTCTTGTCGTCGGCGCCGGTGCTGCTGCCCGAGCCGCCGCAGCCGGTCAGCACGAGCGCGGCGCCCACCGTGAACGCCGCCGCGGGGACGAGGTGAGTCTTCTTCATTGAAATGCCTCCTCAGGCACGAACAGATCCATGCTTCGTTTGAGATCGAACGAAGTAGTTCGGGGTTGTACTCTCATCCTGACAGAGCGATCCGGAAATGCCAAGCTGAACATCGGATGTCTGGGACAGATCGGGATGATTCCGCGATAAGTCCCCAGCCGTTACGGCACTGCCGCTAGAGTGTTCTTCATTCGACATCGAAGGAAGTGTCATGGCACGTTCGGCAGACCGGTCCCCCGACCGCCGCGAGCCCGCGGCGGTCGGCGACCACGCCCGGCAGATCGTCGAGCTGGTGACGCGCGGCGAGGCGCTGTCCCGTTCGGATCTCGCCCGCCTGCTCGGCATCGCGCCGTCCACGGTCTCCCTGCGTGTGCAGGAGCTCGTCGATGCCGGGATCCTGCGGGAGAACGGGCAGGCGCAGTCCTCCGGCGGACGCCGCGCCCGCCGCCTCTCGCTGGGCGGGACGCAGCGCCGTGTGCTNCGAGCACGCCCGACTCGGGCTGCTGGATCTCGGCGGTCAGCTGCACCGGACCGCGACGATCCCGATCACGATCGCCGACGGACCCGATGCGACGCTCGCCCTCGTCGAAGCGGGCCTGCGCGAGATCGCCGAGGGGACAGACATCCGAGCGGTGGGCATCGCACTGCCCGGCCCCGTCGACTTCGAGACGGGCAGCGTGGATCAGCCCTCGCGGATGCCCGGGTGGCCCGGATTCCGCGTCGGCGCGGCGCTCAGCGAACGCTTCGGCGTCCCCGCGGTCGTCGACAACGACGCGAACCTGATGGCGCTGGGCGAGCACCATCGCAGTCTCACCCGGGATCAGCACAGCATCACCGTCAAGGCCGGAACGGCGATCGGATCCGGGATCATCGTCGCCGGCTCCGTGCACCGCGGCGCCACCGCCGCGGCCGGGGACGTCACGCACACCCGCATCGCGGAGGCCGCGGACATCCCGTGCTCCTGCGGCAACCACGGCTGCCTGGAGACCATCGCGAGCGGCGCGGGGCTCGTCCGCCAGATGCGCGAGCGCGGCGTCGCCGTTTCCGGCGCCGCCGAGGTGCTGGAGCTCGCGCGCAACGGCGACCCGATCGCGACCACGCTCGTGCGCACGGCGGGCACGCACCTCGGCCAGGTGCTCTCGGGCGTGGTCAACTTCTTCAACCCGCACGCCGTGTTCCTCACCGGCAGCATGAGCGCGAGCGAGCCCTTCCTCGCCGCCGTGCGCAGCCGGGTGTACGAGGCCTGTCACCCGCTCGCCACCCAGACCCTGCGGATCGAGTCCGCCGGGACTGGACCGGATGCGGCGCTGTACGGCGCGGCCCGGCTGGCGATGGAGCTCGTCGACCCGGTCGCCTGAGCCGCGGGCCCGAACCGGTCAGGCGCCGGGCGTGAGGGTCAGCTCGATGACCGGGATCAGCACGTCGGGGCGCCGCACCGGCAGGTGCACGGTGAGGGTGCCCTCGGCCTGCCCCGCCGGCGTCATGAGATTCGCCTCCTGGTCCGGATCGGTGACCGACGTCTTCAGCCAGGATCCGTCGTTCAGCAGCCGCGCGTAGGTCACCCGATCGGCGAGCCCCTCGAGGTGCACGTGGCCGAGCGGCCAGGAGAACAGGTGCAAGTAGAGGCGGTCGCCGCGCCGCGTGTAGACGCCTTCGCGCGGCGCGGCGAAGGGGGCGTGGCCGGCGCCCACGATCGCCCCGCGGTGCAGCCGCATCCACTCGCCGAGCTCGGTGAGCACACGCTCGTCGCGCGGGGCGATGCTGCCCCGGCCGTCCGGCCCGACGTTGAGGAGCATGTTGCCGTCCATCGACACGGAGTCCGCGAGCATCTGCGCCAGCAGGACGGCGGACTTCTGGTCGTGGTTGTCGCGGTGGTAGCCCCACGAGCCGTTGATCGTCTGACACGCCTCCCAGACCTGGGGTACGCCGTCGACGACGATCGGCGCGGTCGGCTGGTACTGCTCCGGCGTGACGAAGTCGCCGGGGATCCCCAGACGGTCGTTCACGAGCATCTCGGGCTGCAGTTCGCGGCAGAGCGCGAGCAGTCCCTCCGCGTCCCAGTCCTCCGGCCCCTTGCCCGCCCAGCCGTCCTTCTCCTCGGGGGAGGTGAAGTCGAAGAAGAGATAGTCGATGTCGCCGTACCGCGTGAGGAGCTCGCGGACCTGCCCGTGCAGGTACGCACGGTACCGGCTCATGTCGCGCTGCGCGTTGCGGTCCCGTTCGGCCTCGTCGCCTCGCCGCGGGTGGTTGCCGTCGACGGTGAAGTCCGGGTGGTGCCAGTCGATCAGCGAATGGTAGAGCCCCACGCGCAGCCCCTCGGCGCGCAGCGCGTCCACGTACTCGCGGACGAGATCGCGGCCGCAGACCGCCACCGAGGTGTAGTCGGTGAGCGCCGAATCCCAGAGGCAGAACCCGTCGTGGTGCTTCGTCGTGAGCACGACGTAGCCCATGCCGGTGGCTTTGGCGCGGCGGGCGAGTGCGGTGGCGTCGAAGAGGTCGGGATCGAAATGGTCGACGTAGACCCGGTACTCCTCGGCCGTCAGGCGCTCGAAGTTCTGCACCCATTCGTGGCGTGCCGCGCCGCTGTAGGCGCCGAAGTGCACGAACATCCCGAATCGGGCCTCGTCGAACCACTGCTGTCGCATCTCTGCTCCTTCTCGATCCTGGGTGTGCGGTGCGGTTCAGGCGGACGGGTGTCCGACGACGCCCTTGCGCAGCAGGGCGTTGCCGTACGTGCGGGTCTCGCCGGTGCGCACGATCAGGTACGCGCCCTTCGCGACGTCGTAGTAGGCGAAGCGCTCCACGAAGCGCGTGCCGTGCTCGTCGGTGCCGGCGGCGCGCATGAGCTCGCGCTGCACGTCGAGCACGGCGCCGTCGGCCGAGGTCATGAGGTCCATGCCGGGCGCATCGTCGAGCGGCAGCACCGAACGGATCGCGGCGACGACGGCCGGCGTCGTCGTTCCGGGCAGGTCGACGACGCGCGCCCCGAGCGCCCACGCCGGGAAATGCGCGTCCGCCACGACGACCGCGTCGGAGTGGCCCATGCGATCGAGGTGCAGGAGCAGCTCGCCCGTGAGCAGGGGGTCGATTCCCTCGAGCATGTGGTTCCCTTTCGTCGTCCGGCCGGGTGTCAGGCCGGGATCAGCGCTTCGGACGCCAGTTCGCGCCAGAGATCCGCGGGGATGGCGAGCGCCGCGAGCTCGGCGTTCTGGCGGAGCTGCGCGGGGCGGCTGCCGCCGACGACGACCGACTCCACCGTGGCGGACTGCAGCGGGTACTGGATCGCGGCGGCCGGCAGCGGCACGTCGTGCGCCCGGCAGACGTCCGCGATGCGCACGAGCCGCTGCCAGAGCTCCTCGGGCAGCGTGCCGTACTCGTAGCGTCCGTCGCGGTGCGGTTCGCTCTGCGCGAGCAGCCCGGAATTGAACACCGAGGCGGCGACGATGCCCACGCCGCGCTCGGCGCAGGCCGGGATCACGTCGGCGGCGGCCGGCTGCTCCAGCAGGGTGTAGCGACCGGCGACCATGATCGTGTCGAGGTCGGCGGAGCGCACGGCGGCGGTGAGCGCGTCGGACGTCATGGATCCGATGCCGATCCGTCCGACCTCGCCCGCCGCTCGGAGCGACTCGAGCGCAGGGAACGCCTCGGCGAGCGCCAGCTCCAGATCGTGCCGCTCCGGGTCGTGCAGGTAGAGGATGTCGATGCGTTCGATGCCCAGGCGCTCGCGCGACTCGTCGAGGCTGGCGCGGATCCCCGCCTCCGAGAAGTCCCACGCGCGCTGCAGATCGTCCGGGACGAAGAAGTCGTTCGCCGTGTCGAGCCCGCCCGCGACGTGATCGGGGTTCGGTCGCAGGAGGCGCCCCGCCTTGGTGGAGAGGACGTATTCGTCCCGCGGCTTGGTCTGCAGGAACGCCCCGAGCCGTCGCTCCGAGAGCCCGAGTCCGTAGTGCGGGGCCGTGTCGTAGAGGCGGATCCCGCTCTCCCACGCGGCGTCCAGCACGGCCCAGGCCTCGTCGTCGGTGAGCGCGCGGAACAGGTTGCCGACGTTCGCGGCGCCGTAGCCCAGGGCCGGGATCGCGGGGCGGGCCGCGGTGTCGAAGGACTCAGACATGCGCGGCCGCCTCACGGTGCTCGCCGGTCCAGGTGAACTCGGCGCGGCTGGCCGCCTTCATCTCCATGCCGTTGCCCGGTGCGGTCGGAGCGGTGTAGGAGCCGCCGCGGATGTCGGTCGGCACCACGAAGTGCTCGTGCAGGTGATCCACGTACTCGATCATGCGCCCCTCGCGGCTGCCGGAGACGGCGACGAAGTCGAACATGGACAGGTGCTGCACCGCCTCGCACAGGCCGACGCCGCCGGCGTGCGGGCAGACCGGCACGCCGAATTTGGCGGCGAGCAGCAGATTCGCGATGTTCTCGTTCACACCCGCCACGCGCACCGCGTCGATCTGCATGACCTGGATCGCCTCGGCCTGCAGCAGCTGCTTGAAGATCACCCGGTTCTGCGCGTGCTCGCCGGTGGCGACGCGGATCGGGGCGACCCCGCGCGCGATCTCGGCGTGACCGAGCACGTCGTCGGGGCTCGTCGGCTCCTCGATCCACGCGGGATGGAACTCGGCCAGCGCGTTCACCCACGCGATCGCCTCGGACACCTCCCAGCGCTGGTTGGCGTCGATCGCGATCGGGAAGTCCGGGCCGCACACCTCGCGCGCCTTGCGGAACCGGCGGATGTCGTCCTCGAGATCGGCGCCGACTTTGAGTTTGATCTGGGTGAAGCCGTCGGCCAACGCCTGGAGGGCGAGGCGCTCGAGCTTCTCGTCCGAGTAGCCCAGCCAGCCGGGGCTCGTGGTGTAGCCCGGGTAGCCGGTGGCGAGCAGTTCGCGCTCCCGCTCCGCCCGCCCCGGTTCCGCCGCGCGCAGGATCCGCAGGGCGTCGTCGCGGGTGAGCGCGTTGCCGAGGTAGCGGAAGTCGACGAGGCCGGCGATCTCCTCCGGCGTCATCCGCGCGAGCAGCTGCCAGAGCGGGAGCCCGGCGCGCTTGGCCTTGATGTCCCACAGGGCGTTGATCACGGCGCCGATCGCCATGTGCATGACGCCCTTCTCCGGGCCGAGCCAGCGCAACTGCGAGTCGCCGATGATCTCCCGGAACGTGCCGCCCAGGTCGTCGAGCAGCGGCTCCAGCTCACGGCCGACGAGGTGCCCCGCAAGCGCATCGATGCCGGCGACCTGCACGTCGTTGCCGCGGCCGATCGTGAACACGAACGCGTGCCCGTCGACGCCGTCCGCGGCGTCGGTGCGCACGATCACGTACGCCGCGGAGTAGTCGGGATCGGGGTTCATCGCGTCCGAGCCGTCCAGGCTCAGCGAGGTGGGGAATCGGATGTCGCTGGTCTCCAGCGCGACGATGCGGCTCACGGTTCTCCTGTTCTGGGCGGGCCGTCGGGAGGCGCCACGCAGACGGCGGGGACGCTTCTCGACAGTTGGAGTGTAAACATCGGATGTCTATACTGTCAACGCGGGATGCATCCGCTCACATCGTTCCGGCGGCGGATCCACTCGTCCCCAGGAGAAGGCAGGAGAATCATGAAGTTCGCGCGTCTGGGCGACCCGGGATCCGAGATCCCGGTCGTCATCGCCGAAGACCGTACCTACGATCTTCGGGCCGTGACCTCCGATGTGAACGGCGACTTCCTCGCCGCAGACCCCGTGGCGCGCACCCGTGCCGCTCTCGATGCCGGCACCCTGCCGGAACTGGCCGACGCGGACGCGCTCCGCATCGGCGCGCCGATCGCGCGGCCCAGCGCCGTGATCTGCGTGGGGCAGAACTACGCCGCGCACGCCCGCGAGTCGGGGGCCGAGCCGCCCACGGTCCCGATCCTGTTCCTGAAGACCCCGAACACGGTCGTCGGCCCCGACGACGCGGTGACCATCCCCCGCGGCAGCCAGAAGACCGACTGGGAGGTGGAGCTCGGCGTCGTGATCGGCGCCCGCGCCGCCTACCTCGACTCCCCCGCCGATTCCGCCGCGCACATCGCCGGCTACGTGGTCTGCAACGACGTGTCGGAGCGCGCCTTCCAGATGGAGGTCTCCGGCGGGCAGTGGTCGAAGGGCAAGGCGGCGTTCGGGTTCAACCCGACCGGCCCGTGGCTGGTCACCCCGGACGAGGTCGAGGTGCAGAATCTGCGCCTGCGCAGCTTCGTGAACGGCGAGCCGCGCCAGGACTCGTCGACGAGCGACATGATCTTCCCGGTCGCCGAGATCGTGCACCACATCTCGCAGTACATCACCCTCGAGCCCGGCGACCTGATCCTCACCGGCACGCCGCAGGGCGTCGCATTCGGCGGGAAGTTCCCGTACCTGCGCGCCGGGGACGTCGTCGAGGTCGACATCGAGGGGCTGGGCGGCCAGCGTCAGGGGTTCACGGCATGGGAGGCACGGGCATGAATATTCGATCGGTCACTGAGCCTGTCGAAATGCAGGGATCGCAGGTGGAGGGGCTCGTCGCGATCGTCACGGGCGGCGCGTCCGGGATCGGCGCGGCCATCGCCGCGCAGCTGCACGGCCAGGGAGCGCAGGTCGCGGTGCTCGATCGCGATGTGACGAACGCGGATCCGCGCTTCGCGGCGTTCACCGCCGACGTCTCGGACCGCGCGAGCGTGGACGCCGCGGTCGCCGCGATCGGCGAGCGCTTCGGCCGCATCGACATCGTCGTGAACAACGCGGGCATCGGCGCGCAAGGCGACGTCGCCGCGAACGACGACGACGAGTGGGCGCGCGTGCTCTCGATCAACGTCACCGGCATCGCGCGCGTCTCGGCCGCGGCATTGCCGTGGCTGCGTCGCTCCCCCTCCGCCGCCATCTGCAACACCGCGTCGATCGCCTCGACCACGGGCCTGCCGCAGCGCGCGCTCTACTCGGCGTCGAAGGGGGCGGTCTCGGCGCTCACGCGCGCGATGGCCGCGGATCACCTCCGCGAGGGGATCCGCGTGAACGCGGTCAACCCCGGCACCGCCGACACGCCCTGGGTGAGCCGGCTGCTCGACTCCGCACCGGATCCCGAGGCCGAGCGCGCCGCACTGAACGCCCGCCAGCCGCACGGCCGCCTGGTCTCGCCGGACGAGGTCGCCGGTGCCGTGCTGTACCTCGTCAGTCC
Source organism: Microbacterium sp. 22242 (assembly GCF_052045495.1). Taxonomy (NCBI): domain Bacteria; kingdom Bacillati; phylum Actinomycetota; class Actinomycetes; order Micrococcales; family Microbacteriaceae; genus Microbacterium; species Microbacterium sp. 22242. The sequence goes on from NZ_JBQEOZ010000005.1 coordinate 227,059, forward strand.
CGCATCCGGGTCCACCACCGGAACCTTCCTCGAGGTCGACGGCGGCATGGCGCAGCTGCGCCTGCGTCCGGAGTAGCCGCCACCGGGCCCGTGCGCGCCGGCCCAGACGCCCACGCCCGGCCGGGCGCAGGGCACGGGGCGGACGACCTGCGGCTCAGGCCTGGGCTGCCTGGCGCAGCCAGCGCTCGACGCCCGCGATGTGGGCGGTGGCGAGCGAGGTGGCGAGGGCCGGATCGCGCTGCGCGANCGCGCGGTGCTCCGAGAGCGTGCGCTCCACCGCGCCCTGCTCGGTGAGCCCGCGCCACACGCGGGCGCGGATGGTCTGGCTGGAGAGGCTCTCGATCAGGCCGGCCAGGTAGCCGTTGCCCGTCATCCGCACGATGTCCTGATGGAAGCGGACGTCGTGCGCGACCAGATCGTCGATCGAGACGCCCGCGTCGACTCCCGCGACCTCCTCCTGCAGCGCCGCGATGGCCTCGTCGTCGCCGTGCGTGGCGGCCAGACCCGTCGCCTGCGACTCGAGCATCCGCCGCACCGCGAACAGCTCGAGCAGCGAGTCGTCGTCGTGCATGTCGATCACGAAGCTGATCGCCTCGAGCAGCAGGTGCGGTTCGAGGCTGGTGACGTAGGTGCCGTCGCCGCGGCGCACGTCCAGCACCCGGATCACCTCGAGCGCCTTGACCGCCTCGCGCATCGAGTTGCGGCTCAGGCCGAGGCGCTCGGCGAGCTCCTTCTCCGGCGGCAGTCGATCCCCCGGGCCGAGCTCACCCGACACGATCATCGCCTTGATCTTCTCGATCGCCTCGTCGGTCACTGCCATGGCGTCATCCTAAGGTCTCCGCGGACATCGGATGTCTGTGGCGCGCGGCGACCCCGATGCGCGAGGATGGCAGGATGCGCGTCCTGGACTCCCATCTGCACCTGTGGGATCCGTCCCGCCTCGACTACGAGTGGCTCGACGGCGCCCTCGCCCGGCGCTTCGCCGACGCCGAGCTGGCGCAGGCGGCGATCGACGGCACGGAGCGCACGGCAGCGGTGTTCGTGCAGGCGGAGTGCGTCGAGGCCCAGTTCCTCGACGAGGTGCGCTGGGTCGCCGAGAGCGCGCCCCGTACCGGAGTCGTCGGCATCGTCGCCGGGGCGCGGCTCGACCGCGGTGCGGCCACGAGTGCGCAGGTCGCGGTGCTCGCCGGGATCGCCGAGGTGGTGGGCGTGCGGCACAATCTGCAGGACGAGCCCGACGGCACGGCGCTCAGCCCGGCGTTCCTCGACGGCGCCGCGGCCCTCGTCGGCCACGGGTTGCGGTTCGACGCCTGCGTGCGCGCGCACCAGCTGTCCGATGTCTCGGCGCTCGCCGGTGCGGTGCCGGAGCTGCCGATCGTGCTCGACCACCTCGGGAAGCCCGCCGTCGGCACGGCCTCGGAACCGTTGCGCCCCGCGGCCGCCTGGCGGAGGGATCTGCGGGAGCTGGCCGAGCATCCGCAGGCGTGCGTCAAGCTGTCCGGGCTGCCCGCGGAGGCCGGCGGGCAGTGGAGCGCCGCCCAGCTGCACCCGTTCCTGGACGAGGCGGCCGAGGCGTTCGGCGCCGACCGTCTGCTGTGGGGCAGCGACTGGCCCGTCTCGGCCGTCGGCGGGGAGCTCTCCCCCTGCTACCGGTCCGACAGCCGCAGCGCCTGGGCACGGGCCGTAGCGGACTGGGCCGTGCAGCGCGGCATCGACGCGGATGCCGTCCTCTGGCGCAACGCGGCGCGGTTCTACGGTCTCGCGTGACGCTTCCGACAAGGCGGTGAGGCGGCGCCGCGATGCGCGGCCGCCGTTCACAGGAAGATCATCAGGTTGGCGAGTGAGGCTTGCCTTACCTATCATGTGATGCGCGGCTTCCCGCGCCACCCCGTTCGAAGGACATCCTGTGCATCGTTCCCTCCGTCTGCTCTCCGCCGCGACCGCGGCCGCCGTCGCCGCCCTCGCGCTCGCCGCCTGCAGCTCCGCGAGCCCTTCGCCGTCGGGCAGTGCCGGCGCCGGTGACACCATCACGGTCTACAACGCGCAGCACGAGGAGCTCACGCAGTCCTGGATCGACGCGTTCACGAAGGCGACGGGCATCAAGGTACAGGTGCGCAACGGCGAGGATCCCGAGGTGGCCCAGCAGCTCATCCAGGAGGGGGACCGCTCCCCCGCCGACGTGTTCCTCACCGAGAACTCGCCGTCCATGTCGGCGGTCGAGAAGGCCGGCCTGCTCGGCTCCCCCGGAGCAGAGGCGCTGAAGAACGTGCCCGCCGAGTACCGGCCGTCCTCCGGCAAGTGGGTCGGGATCGCTGCCCGCTCCACGGTGCTCGCGTACAACAAGAGCAAGCTCACCGAGGCGCAGCTGCCGGCCTCGCTGATGGATCTCGCCGACCCGTCCTGGAAGGGCCGCTGGGCCGCCTCCCCGTCCGGCGCCGACTTCCAGGCGATCGTGTCCGCGCTCGTCCAGCTGAAGGGCGCAGACGCCGCGGAGAAGTGGCTGACCGCGATGAAGGCCAACTCGGTCGCGTACAAGGGCAACTCCACCGCGATGAAGGCCGTGAACGCCGGCGAGGTGGACTGCGCCGTGATCTACCACTACTACTGGTTCGGCGACCAGGCGCAGACCGGCGAGAACTCGAAGAACGTCGCGCTGCACTACTTCAAGAACCAGGATCCGGGCGCGTTCGTGTCGATCTCCGGCGGCGGGGTCCTGAAGTCCAGCAAGCACCAGGCCGCAGCACAGAAGTTCCTCGCCTTCGTCACCGGCGTCGAGGGGCAGAAGATCCTGCAGACCGGCACCTCCTTCGAGTACCCCGTCGGCTCCGGCGTCGCCGCCAACCCGAAGCTCGTCCCGCTCGAGGACCTGCAGGCGCCCACCGTCGATCCGGCTACGCTGAACTCGAAGCAGGTCACGGATCTGATGACCAAGGCCGGCCTGCTCTAGGACAGGACATCACCACCACAGCCGCTTCCCGACGGGCGNCCGCCCGTCGGCGTCGTCCTGGCAGCCGCGATCGTGGCGGCGCTGTCCCTGCTGCCGCTGCTGTTCGTGATCACGACGACCGTGCACATCGGCGCCGCGGACTCGATCGCGTTGATCTTCCGCCCGCGGGTGGGCGAGCTGCTGCTGAACACGGTCCTGCTGGTGGTGCTCACGGTGCCGCTGTGCGCGGTGCTCGGCGTCGGCGGGGCCTGGCTCGTGGAGCGCACCTCTCTCGCCGGTCACGGATTCTGGGGCGCGGTCCTCGCCATGCCGCTCGCGATCCCCGCGTTCGTGAACTCGTACGCCTGGGTCTCCGCGATCCCGTCCCTCGCGGGCCTCGGCTCGGGCGTGCTGCTCGCGACGCTGTCGTACTTCCCCCTCGTCTATCTGCCCGTGCGCGCGGCGCTGGCCCGGCTCGACCCGGCGCTCGAGCAGGCGGCCGCGAGCCTCGGCCGGGGACCGGTGCGGGTGTTCTTCGGCACGGTGCTGCCGCAGCTGCGTCTCGCCCTGCTCGGCGGGGCGCTGCTGGTCGGGCTGCATCTGCTCAGCGAGTACGGCGCGTTCGCGCTGGTGCGCTTCGACACGTTCACGACGGCGATCATGGACCAGTACCGGTCCACCTTCAACGGCTCGGCGGGGAGCATGCTGGCCGGTGTGCTGACGCTGCTCTGCCTCGTGCTGCTGGTCGCGGAGAGCCGCGCGCGCGGGCGCGCCCGTTACGCCAGGGTCGGATCCGGCACCCCGGCTCCGCCGCGCCGCGTGAAGCTGCGCGGCTGGCAGGCCCCCGCGCAGCTCGTCCTCGCCGGGCTGGCGGCGCTCTCCCTCGGCGTGCCCGCGGTCGTGATCGGCGGCTGGCTGGGCTACGGCGGCGGTCGCGTGTGGCAGGCGCCCGAGCTCCTGCCCTCGCTCCTGCAGACCCTCGGGCTGGCGCTCGGCGGCGGCGCGGTCACGGTGCTCGCGGCGTTCCCGCTCGCCTGGCTCGCGGTGCGCCATCCCGGTCCGCTCAGCCGGATCCTCGAGCGCACCAACTACGTCACCAGCTCGATGCCGGGGATCGTGCTGGCGCTCGCGCTCGTCACGATCTCGCTGGGCTTCCTGCCGGCGATCTACCAGAGCGTGGTGCTGCTGCTGATCGCGTACGCGCTGCTGTTCCTGCCGCGCGCCCTCGTGCCGCTGCAGGCCGGGATCGCGCTCGCCCCGCCCAACCTCGAGGAAGCTGCGCAGGCGCTGGGACGGCCGCCGCTGCGCGCGTTCGCGGGCGTCACGCTCCGCCTCGTCGCCCCGGCCACCGCTGCGGCGCTCGCGATGGTGTTCCTCGCGGTCGCCGGGGAGCTCACCGCCACTCTGCTGCTCTCCCCGATCGGGGTGAGCACCCTGGCCACCCGGTTCTGGTCGCTGTCCACCGAGATCGACTTCGCCGGGGCCGCGCCGTACGCGCTGCTGCTGATCGTGCTGTCCGCGCCGATGACCTACCTCCTGTTCCGCCAATCCACGAAGGCGGTGGCTCGATGACCGCGCACAACCTGGGCTCCTCCGGTGCCGCACCCGCGGCGGGCACCGGGCCGCTTCCGACCGCGCATCTGCGGGTGTCCGGCGTCACCGCCTCCTACGGCGGACGCGAAGTGCTGCACGGCGTCGACCTCGCGGTGCAGCGCGGCGGCATCACGGCGGTGGTCGGAGCGTCAGGATCCGGGAAGACCACGCTGCTGCGGGTGATCGCCGGATTCACCAGGCCGGACGCCGGCGAGGTCGCGCTCGGAGCCACCAGGGTCGCCGGCGAGGGCGCCTGGGTGCCGGTGCACCGCCGCGGCATCGGCTACGTCACGCAGGACGGCGGACTGTTCCCGCACCTCTCCGTGGAGCGCAACATCGCCTTCGGTCTGGAGCAGCTGGACCGGCGCGCCCGCCGGGCCCGCGTCGCCGAGCTGCTCGACCTCGTCGCGCTGCCCAGGGACGTCGCCGAGCGCCGCCCGGACCAGCTCTCCGGCGGGCAGCAGCAGCGCGTCGGGATCGCCAGGGCGCTCGCGCGCAGACCCGAGCTGATGCTGCTGGACGAGCCGTTCTCGGCGCTGGACACCGGACTGCGCGCGGCGACCAGGGACGCCGTGGCCTCGATCCTCACCGACGCCGGCACGACGACCGTGCTCGTCACACACGATCAATCCGAGGCGCTCAGCTTCTCGGATCAGGTCGCCGTCATGCGCGACGGCCGGCTCGTGCAGACCGGCCACCCGTTCGTCGTGTACACCCGCCCGGTCGATCGGGAGGTCGCGGAGTTCCTCGGCGAGGCGATCGTGCTGGACGCGTGGCTGGACGGGTCCCTCGCATCCTGCGCGCTCGGCTACGTGCCCGTGCGCAACCCGCCGGCGCAGGGCCGGGTGCAGCTGATGCTGCGTCCGGAGCAGGTGCGGATCGTGGCCGATTCGCCGATCCGCGCCACGGTGCAGGGCGGCGTCTACTCGGGTGCGGAGACGTCGGTCCGGATCCGGCTGGAGCCGCGCCCCGACTCCGACCCGCGCCTGCCCGCCGAGCCCCCGGCGATCACGATCCGGCACTGGAACGCGGCCCTCGCACGGCACGGGCAGAGGATCGCGCTCCGCGTCGTCGGCGAGGGAGTCGCCTTCCCGGCGTGAGATCCGGCCGGAAAGCGAGAACGGGCGCCCCCGAAGGGACGCCCGTTCTCCGTGCCGCGACGGATCAGCGTGCGGCCGAGCCCTCGACGTAGTCCTCGTCGGTCTGCTTCCACGCGAACAGAGCGCGCAGCTCCTTGCCGGTGGCCTCGATCGGGTGCCCCTGCTCCTTCTCGCGCAGGGCGAGGAACTCGACGGCGCCGTTGTCCTGGTCCTCGATGAAGCGCTTCGCGAACGCACCGGACTGGATGTCCGCGAGGACGTCCTGCATGCGCTGCTTGACACCCGCGTCGATGATGCGCGGGCCCGAGACGTAATCGCCGAACTCGGCGGTGTCGGAGATCGACCAGCGCTGCTTGGCGATGCCGCCCTCCCACATCAGGTCGACGATGAGCTTGAGCTCGTGCAGCACCTCGAAGTAGGCGATCTGCGGCTGGTAGCCCGCCTCGGTGAGGGTCTCGAAGCCGGCCTGCACGAGGTGGCTCATGCCACCGCAGAGCACGGCCTGCTCGCCGAACAGGTCGGTCTCGGTCTCCTCGGTGAAGGTCGTCTTGATGACGCCGGCACGCGTGCCGCCGATCGCCTTCGCGTACGAGAGCGCAGTCGCCCAGGCGGTGCCGGAGGCGTCCTTCTCGACGGCGATGATGTCCGGGATGCCGCGGCCGGCGACGAACTCGCGACGCACGGTGTGGCCGGGGGCCTTCGGGGCGATCAGGATCACGTCGACGCCCTCGGGCGCGTCGATGTAGCCGAAGCGGATGTTGAAGCCGTGCGCGAAGGCGAGAGTCTTGCCCGCGGTCAGGTTCGGCGCGATCGACTCGCGGTAGATGCCGCGCTGGTGCTGGTCCGGCGCGAGGATCATGATCAGGTCGGCCCACTGCGTGGCGTCGGCGACGGTCTTGACCGCGAAGCCGGCCTCCTCGGCCTTGGCGATCGAACGCGAGCCCTCCTTGAGGGCGATCGCGACCTCGACGCCGCTGTCGCGCAGGTTCATCGCGTGGGCGTGGCCCTGCGAGCCGTAGCCGACGATGGCGACCTTCTTGTTCTGGATGATCGACAGATCGGCGTCGGCGTCGTAGAAGATCTCGGTGCTCACTGTTTTGTCTCTCCTTGTTGAGGGGTTCTTGAAGTTCGGGGGATCAGCCGCGCAGCACGCGCTCGGTGATGCTCTTGCCGCCGCGGCCGATCGCGAGCAGACCCGACTGGGCGAGCTCCTTGATCCCGAACGGCTCGAGGGCCTTGAGCAGCGCCTCGACCTTGCCCTTGTCGCCGGTGACCTCGACGACCAGCGCCTCCGGCGCATAGTCGACCACCGAGGCGCGGAAGAGGCTGACGACCTCGAGCACGTTCGAGCGGCTGTTGTTGTCTGTGCGCACCTTGATGAGCATGTGCTCGCGCTGCACGGACGCGCTCTGCTCCAGCTCGACGATCTTGATGACGTTGATGAGCTTGTTCAGCTGCTTGGTCACCTGCTCGAGCGGGAACTCCTCGACGTCGACGACGACCGTGATCCGGGAGATGCCCGGCACCTCGGTCACGCCGACCGCGAGGGACTCGATGTTGAAGCCGCGCCGGGCGAACAGGCCCGCGACGCGGGTCAGCAGACCGGGGGTGTCCTCCACCAGGAGGCTCAGCACATGCGTGGACATGGATCAGTCCTCCTCGTCGAAGGCGGGCGCGTGGTCGCGCGCGTACTGGATGTAGCTGTTGCTGACGCCCTGCGGCACCATCGGCCAGACCATGGCGTCGGCGCTCACGACGAAGTCGATCACGACGGGGCGGTCGTTGGTCTCGAGCGCGAGCTTGATCGCGGCGTCGATCTCCTCCTCCTTCTCCACGCGGATCGCGAGGCAGCCGTACGCCTCCGCGAGCTTGACGAAGTCGGGGATCCGGATCGTGCCGTGCCCGGTGTTCAGGTCGGTGTTGGAGTGCCGGCCCTCGTAGAACAGGGTCTGCCACTGCCGCACCATGCCGAGGGAGGAGTTGTTGATGATCGCGACCTTGATCGGGATCTCGTTGATGACGCAGGTGGCGAGCTCCTGGTTGGTCATCTGGAAGCAGCCGTCGCCGTCGATCGCCCACACCACCCGCTCAGGCTCGGCGACCTTGGCGCCCATGGCCGCGGGGACCGCGTAGCCCATGGTGCCGGCGCCCCCGGAGTTCAGCCAGGAGTTCGGGCGCTCGTACTTGATGAACTGCGCCGCCCACATCTGGTGCTGTCCCACGCCGGCCGCGTACACGGCCTCCGGCCCGGTGAGCTCGCCGATGCGCTGGATCACGTGCTGCGGGGAGAGCAGTCCGTCGTCCGGCTCCGCGTAGCCGAGCGGGAACTCGGCGCGCAGCCCGTCCAGGTACGCCCACCACTCCTCGATGTCGCCCTTCGCGCCGCCGGTGAGGCCGCGGAACGCGGTCTCCAGGTCGACGAGGACCTCGCGCACGCCGCCCACGATCGGCACGTCCGCGGTGCGGATCTTCGAGATCTCGGCCGGGTCGATGTCGACGTGCACGACCTTGGCGTCCGGGGCGAACAGCTCCGCCTTGCCGGTGACCCGGTCGTCGAAGCGGGTGCCGAGGGCGATCAGCAGATCGGCCTCCTGCAGCGCCAGGACGGCCGGCACCGTGCCGTGCATGCCGGGCATGCCGACGTGCTGCGGGTGCGAGTCGGGGAAGGCGCCGCGCGCCATCAGCGTGGTCACCACGGGCGCTCCGGTGAGCTCGGCGAACGCGAGCAGCTCGGCGGACGCGCGCCCGCGGATCACGCCGCCGCCTACGTACAGCACCGGCTTCTTCGCCTCGGCCAGCAGCGTGGCCGCCGCCTGGATCTGCTTGCCGTGCGCCTTCGTCACCGGGCGGTAGCCGGGCAGGTCGTACTTCGGCGGCCAGATGAACGGCGCGGTGGCCTGCTGCGCGTCCTTGGTGATGTCCACGAGCACCGGGCCTGGGCGGCCGGTGCCGGCGATCTCGAAGGCCGCGGCGAGCGCGCCGGGGATCTCGGCGGGGTCCTTGACCAGGATCGAGTGCTTGGTCACCGGCATCGTGATGCCGACGATGTCCGCCTCCTGGAACGCATCCGTGCCCATCAGCCGGGAGAACACCTGGCCGGTGATCGCCACGATCGGGATCGAGTCCATGTAGGCGTCGGCGATCGCGGTGACCAGGTTGGTCGCGCCGGGGCCGGAGGTGGCGATCGTCACGCCGACCTTGCCGGACGCGGTGGCGTAGCCCTCGGCGGCATGCCCGCCGCCCTGCTCGTGCCGCACCAGGATGTGGCGGAGCTCGGTCGAGCTCAGCAGCGGGTCGTAGACCTCCATGATCGCGCCGCCGGGGATCCCGAAGACGTCGGTGACCCCGAGGAGCTCGAGGGAGCGCACGACGGCCTGCGCACCCGTGAGAACGGGTGCGGTCGCCGGGCGGGCGGGCGGACGCGGGACGGCTGGAGCGGTGTCAGCGGTCATGAAGGTTCCTTGCGGTGATGGACGATCGGCGGGGCAGCACCCCGTCGCGGAGGACAGTCCGGCCGGCAGGGCCGTGCACGGGCCTCGCGGGTCGGAGATGCTGGGCTGGAACGCCTCGGGTGCAGCGCGGAGAGATCGGCTCGGCGCGTCGGGAACGCCCTCGACGGCGGGAGCCCGGCTCTGGCTCATCGACGAGTGGGTCGAGAGCGCGAGCCGCGATATCGACCCGAATCAGATCACCATCGCGCCCGGCGGCCTGGACGACGGCCGGAGCTCTGCGTCCGATCCGGGATCCGGTTGTGCCGATCACCGCTCGAACGTGCATCCAGCCTAACGCATGATCCGGGGCGCCCGAGTCAGGGCGGGCACCGTGCCCGACGGCCGCGCGCGCGAAGGCCGGACGGTCGGATCCGTGCAGCGCGCGCATGGAAGCAGTCTATTGCCCGGCGTCGGACGATCCGCGCGCGTCGCCCGGGCGGATCCGCAGGGCCTCAGCCCTGCGTCCGGCGCTCGGCGCGGAGATCCGCGAGAGCCGCGAGCAGGGCGGCGAACGCGTCCGGATCCGGCACGCGAAGGGTCGCGGCGGTCTCCCCCGGCCCGATCCGCACGCCGAGGTCATCGCCGACGAGGGTGCGCATGCCGTCCTCGTCGGTGACATCGTCGCCGGCGAACAGCACCGCCGAGGCGTTCACGTGCTCGCGCAGCCGCTTCAGCGCGACGTCCTTGCCCTCGGAGCGCCAGGAGTACTCGCGCAGGTGATGTCCGGTGCGGCGCCGCCAGGACGGGATCCGCTCAGGCGCCCACTTCTCCACGCGGACGAAGGCGAGCTCCTCCTGCCCAGGGGCGGCGGTGCGCGTGTGCACGCCGAAGCCGAACGTCTTCGGCTCGTACACGACGCCGTCGAGGTCGGCGATCAGCGAGCGCAGCTCGGAGATCACCTCCGCGCGGTCCGCGGGCTCCGTGGAGAGGTCGGTCTCCTCGCCGGTGTCGGGGAACCAGAACTGGGCTCCGTGGGATCCGGCGAGGAGCACGGACGACGCACCGTCGTGCTCGGTGATCTCCTGCAGGTCGTGCAGGCTGCGGCCGGAGACGTACGCGACGAACGTGTCGGGCAGCGCGGCGAGCCGGTCGACCGCCTGCACTGCGGCCGGCAGCGCCCGCGCGGTCATCGGATCGGCCACGTGCGGGGACACCGTGCCGTCGAAGTCGAGGGCGATCAGCAGCCGGGGGGCGTCGGCGAGGGCGTCGAGCGCCTCGTCCTCGGCGCCGGGGGTCCAGTCTCGGGTCATCGGGTCCTCCGCACATCGTCGAGCGCCGCGAGGAAGTCCCGCGACCAGTCGTTCACGTCGTTCTCGAGCACGCGCTTGCGCAGCGCGCGCATGCGCCGGGTCTGCTCGCGCGGGGGCATCTCCACGGCCTGCATGATCGCGTCCTTGAGCCCCTCGATGTCGTGCGGGTTCACCAGCACCGCCTGGCGAAGCTCGTCGGCTGCGCCGGTGAACTCGCTGAGCACGAGCACGCCGCGGTGGTCGCTGCGGGTGGCGACGTACTCCTTCGCGACGAGGTTCATGCCGTCCCGCAGCGCGGTGACCAGCATCGCGTCGGCGGCGAGGTAGAGCGCGACCATCTCCTCGCGCGGGAAGCCCTGATGCAGGTAGCGGATCGCGGTGTGCTCGACGGTGTCGTGATCGCCGTTGATCCGCGCGACCGCCAGCTCGATCTCGTCGCGCAGCTGCGCATACGCGTCGACGCGCTCGCGGCTCGGGCTCGCGACCTGGACCAGGGTGACCTCCTCGACGGAGAGCCGGCCGGCGTCGAGCAGCTCGCCGAACGCCTTGATCCGGTGGCCGATCCCCTTGGTGTAGTCGAGGCGGTCGACGCCGAGGAGGATCTTCTTCGGGTTGCCGAGGCCCTCCCGGATCTCCGCGGCCCGCGCGCGCACGTCGGGCCGCGCGGCGAGCTCGGTGTACGGGACGGTGTCGATCGAGATCGGGAAGGCGCGGGCGGTGACGACGCGGGGGCCTCCGTACGGCACGACGACCGAGGAGCCCTTGACCTCGAGGCGCAGCCGGCGCCGTACCGCGGTGAGGAAGTTGGTGGCGTCCTGGGCTCGCTGGAACCCGACCACATCGGCGCCGAGCAGGCCCTGCAGCACCTGATCCCGCCAGGGCAGCTGCGCGTACAGCCCGTGCGCCGGGAACGGGATGTGGTGGAAGTAGCCGATCGTGAGGTCGGGGCGCAACTCGCGCAGGAACGCGGGCACGAGCTGGAGCTGGTAGTCGTGCACCCAGACCGTGCCGTCCTTCGCGGTGGCCTCGGCGGCGCGCTCTGCGAATCGCCGGTTCACCCGCACGTAGGCGTCCCACCACTCGCGGTGGTACTGCGGCGAGGAGATGACGTCGTGGTAGAGCGGCCAGATGGTGTCGTTCGAGAAGCCCTCGTAGTACTCCTCGACGTCCTGGGCCGAGAGCGTGACCGGAAGCAGCCGGATGCCGTCGGCGCTGAACGGCGCCTGTTCCACGTCGGGCTGGCCGGCCCAGCCGACCCACGCGCCGTCGGCGGACTGCATGACGGGCTCCAGCGCGGCGACCAGACCGCCGGGCGAGCGCCGCCAGATCTCCTCGCCGTCGGGACCCTGCACGCGGTCGACGGGCAGCCGGTTGGCGACGATGACGAAGGACGCGGACGATGAAGCTGCGGACATGGGGTGCTCCTCACTGCAGCGGGATGGCCTCTCCAGGCTAACCAACCGGACGCCGGACTAAGCCACCGAGTCGGCCTGCGGAGCCGGCTGCGACGCTCCCGCCGGGTTCGGGCCGCGCCCCGGCTGAGACGCGCGCCCCGGCTGAGCCGCGTGCGCACGGCGCCGCCCGGCGAGCGCCAGCAGCGCGTCGCCGATCCCGGCGAGCAGCACGAACCCGGCGGCGAGCACCGGCAGCACGAGCGCGCTCTGCGCGCCGGCCGACTCCGAGACCTGACCGGTGACCACGGAGCCGATCGCCTGCCCCACGATCAGCGCGGATCCGAGCATCGTCATCACGGTCGCGGAGCGGTCGACCGGACCGAAGACGGTACCCAGGCTGAACTGGGTGACCAGGGTCGGCCCGATGCCGAAGCCCATGAGCGTGAGCGCGATGAGCATCGCGCTCACGTCGCCCACCGACAGCAGCAGCAGGCTGGCGCCGAAGAGCAGGCCGGCGAACACCAGCCAGCGGGCGGGCAGCGGGAACCGCGCGGGCAGGAACGCCACGCCGAGGGCCAAGATCGCAGATCCGACGCCCATCGCGCCGTACAGCAGGCCCGCCTCCTCGGGGCGTCCGCGCTCCGTCATGAACGCGGTCAGCGCGGTGAGCACCGCGCCGAAGAACAGCCCCACGCCGAACATGCCGGCCACCACGACGAGCAGCCGCGGCCGGAGCAGCGCGGAGGCCTTCGAGGCGGCGCGCCCGTCGGCTCCGCGCTGCACGGACACGTGCGCGGCGCTCGGGTGCAGCGCGAACGCGCCGACGAACACGACGATCAGCGCCGCAGCGACCGCGAGCGGCACCCACGGGGCGATCGTCGTCGCGAGCACGCCGACCAGGAACGGCCCGAACACGAAGACGGTCTCGTCCGCCGCCGATTCGTAGGCCATCGTCGCGGAGGTGGTCCTCGCACGGCGCCCGGCCGGGATCCGCTCGGCGACGATCGTGACCAGACGCGAGCGGGACATCGGCGAGACCTGCGGCGCGGTCGCGCCGATCGCGAAGGCGCTGAGCAGCACGAACGGCTCCGCGGCCGGCGAGTAGACGACGAGGGCGAACGCGATCAGGGCGGCCGCGTTCGCGACCGCCAGGGTCCCGAGGACGGCGCGCTGACCGTAGCGATCCGCGGCGGCGCCCAGCAGCGGTCCGAAGCAGGCGGTGCCGATGCCGACGGACGCGGGGGTGAGCCCGCCCAGCGACAGGGACTCACGGGCGGCGACCGCGAGGGTCAGGGTGCCGACGACCATCATCGCGAACGGCAGGCGCGCGACGAACGCGATCAGGAAGTACGGGAGCCCGGCGAGCCGGAAGAGGGTGGGCGCGGGGACGGAGGGCGGGGCCGGGGTCATGGCGGATCGACTCACGATTCTGCCGCGTGCACGGACGCGGTCCGGGTGCCGCCGCTGTCCGCCGGGGAGCCGGCGGCCGGTTGTTGCACAGCTGGTGCCTCCAGTCTAGATCGTTGCCGTTTCTCCTCGCTCGGGTACCGTGGACGCATGCGCAACTACGTCTTCGCCAGCGGCCTGTTCAGCGCTGTCTCCAGCGGCATCGCGCTCCTGCGCGGCACGCGCGACGCCCCGATCACGTGGCGGGCGGTGCTCGCCTGGCTGAGCTGGGGCATCACGATCGCGCTCGCGGTCGGCGCGATCGTCGACATGCGCAAGGACGAGCGCGGTGAGATCGTCTCCTACGACTCCCCCGTCGCGCCGACGCAGATGAAGCGCGCGAAGAAGACGCTGAAGGCCGAGGAGAAGGCGCTCAAGGCGCAGGAGAAGGCCGTGCGGGGGACGCGCAAGGCCTGACCCGGGGCCCCGGGAACCGGCCTGCCGGATCCGTCTCCGTCCAGCCCGAACTCCCGTCCAGCCCGATTCAGTCCAGCCCGATCTCGTAGTGCAGGAAGCCGGTGCGCTTCGCCACCCGGTCGTAGAGCGCCCGTGCCGTCGCGTTGCCCTCCTGCGTCAGCCAGTACACCTTGCCGCTGCCGCACTCCCGTGCCGCCTCGGCGACCTGCGCGATGAGCGCGCGGCCGACGCCTCCGCCGCGCACGTCCGGATCCACGAACAGATCCTCGAGATAGGTGTAACCGCTCTTCGACCACGTCGCGGGGTGCTCGAGCCAGTGCACGAACCCGATCGCCTGCCCCGCCTCGTCCCGCGCCAGCGCGGCATGCATCGGCACCGCCGGGTCCAGGAAGCGGGCGAAGGTCGTGTCCGTCACGTCGTCCGCCACCGTGGACTCGTAGAACTCGATGTAGGCCGCCCACAGGGGCTGCCAGTCGTCGCGGTCATCGGCGGTCAGCGGGTGGATGGTCGTCATCCGGCGATCCTATGCCGCCACCGCCGCCCGTCAGCGCGTGAGGACCAGCGCCTCGCCCTGCCCGCCGCCGCCGCACAGCGCGACCACCGCGGTGCCGGTGCCGCGCCGCACCAGCTCGTGCGCCACGTGCACGACGAGGCGGTTGCCGCTCGCGCCGATCGGGTGCCCGATCGCGATGCCCCCGCCGTGCACGTTGACGATCTCGGGATCGAGGCCCAGCTCGGTCGCCGACCGGGCGACCACGGCGCCGAACGCCTCGTTGATCTCCACGAGGTCGAGGTCCTGCACGGTGATGCCCTGCTTCTGCAGCGCGCGCTCGATCGCCCGCGCCGGCTGCGCCTGCAGCGAGTTGTCCGGCCCTGCGGTCTGCCCGCTCGCACCGATCGTCACGAGCACCGGCCACCCCTTCGCCTCGGCGTTCCCGCGTGTGGTGACGATGACCGAGGAGGCGCCGTCGGAGATCTGCGAGGAGTTGCCGGCGGTGATGGTGCCGCCCTCGGCGAAGGCGGGCCGGAGCCCGGCGAGGGATTCGACCGTGGTGTCCGGCCGGATCCCCTCGTCGGCCGTAAGCACGATCGGTTCCTGAGCCTGTCGCAGGGCGCCCTTGCGCTGCGGCACCATGACCGGCACGATCTCGGCGTCGAATACGCCCGCCGCACGCGCCGCTGCGGCACGCTGGTGCGAGCGGGCGGCGACCTCGTCCTGCGCCTCGCGGGTGAGCCCGAAACGCGGGTTGTGCCGCTCCGTCGACGCGCCCATGCTCTCGTCGTCGTAGGCGTCGGTGAGACCGTCGTAGGCCATGTGGTCCAGCACCTCGACGGATCCGTACGTCCACCCGTCGCGGGATCCCATCAGCAGGTGCGGGGCGCGGGTCATCGACTCCATTCCTGCCGTGACGACGGTGAGCGCATCACCGGTGCGGATCATCCGCACCGCGTCGATCACCGCGGTGAGGCCGGACAGGCACACCTTGTTCACGGAGTGCGCCGGCACGTCCCAGCCGATGCCCGCGCCGATCGCGGCCTGCCGGGCCGCGTTCTGCCCCGATCCGGCGGCGAGCACCTGCCCGACGATCACGGCGTCGATCTCGGCCGGGTCGATCCCGCCCTGCTCGAGCGCACCGCGGATCGCGAGCGCGCCGAGCTGCGGCGCCGTGAACGGGGCGAGCTGGCCCTTCAGCCGGCCCTGCGGGGTGCGTGCGGCTGCGACGACGACGACGTCCTCGGGGCTGTTCTCGTGTTCGCTGCTCATGCTCGCTCCTCGAGTTCTTCGGCCACGCGCAGTGCGGGTTCGGTGGCCTCGATCACATCCTGCACCGTCACGCCGGGGGCGAGCTCGGTCAGGAGCAATCCGTCCGGGGTGACGTCGATCACGGCGAGGTCCGTGATGATCCTGTCCACCACGCCGCGGCCGGTGAGCGGCAGCGAGCAGTCGACGACGATCTTCGGGGATCCGTCCCGCGCGACGTGCTCCATCAGCACGATCACGCGCCCCGCGCCGTGCACGAGGTCCATCGCGCCGCCGGGACCTTTGACCATCTTGCCGGGGATCATCCAGTTCGCGAGGTCTCCCATCGCGCTCACCTGCATCGCGCCGAGGATGGCCGCGTCGATCTTGCCGCCGCGGATCATCCCGAAGCTCAGCCCTGAGTCGAAGAACGCGGACCCCGGCAGCGTGGTCACCGTCTCCTTGCCCGCGTTGATGAGGTCGGGGTCGACCGCGTCGTCGGCCGGGTAGGGACCGACGCCGAGGATCCCGTTCTCGGACTGCAGCACGACGGTCACCCCGTCCGGCACGTGGTTGGGCACGAGCGTGGGCAGCCCGATGCCGAGGTTCACGTACGACCCGTCCGTCAGCTCGCGCGCCGCGCGCGCCGCCATCTCGTCCCGTGTCAGCGCCATCTCACACCTCTCCGGTCCCGGAGTCCGCCGAGCGCACCGTGCGGCGCTCGATCCGCTTCTCGATGCCGGGTCCGACCTCGACGATCCGGTGCACGTACACGCCGGGCAGGTGCACCCGGTCCGGGTCCAGCTCCCCGGGTTCGACGAGCCGCTCCACCTGCGCGATGCAGACGCGGCCCGCCATCGCGGCGAGCGGGTTGAAGTTCCGCGCCGCCTTGTTGAAGATCAGGTTGCCGTGCCGGTCCCCGACCGCGGCGTGCACGAGGGCGTAGTCCGTCGTGATCGCCTCCTCGAGGACGAACTGCCGGCGCATGCCGCGCACCTCGAACGCCCGCACGTCCTTCGCAGGGGACGCCACCGCGATCGTGCCGTCGGGTGCGTAGCGCCGCGGCAGGCCACCCTCCGACACCTGGGTGCCGACGCCGGTCTGCGTGTAGAACGCGGCGATCCCGGATCCCCCGGCCCGCAGCTTCTCGGCGAGGGTGCCCTGCGGCGTCAGCTCGAGTTCGAGTTCGCCGGAGAGGAACTGCCGCTCGAACTCCTTGTTCTCCCCCACGTAGGACGAGGTCATCTTGCGGATCCGGTGGGCGCCGAGCAGGATTCCGAGCCCCCAGTCGTCCACGCCGCAGTTGTTGCTGACCACGCTGAGGTCCTTGGTGCCCTGCGCGAGGAGCGCCTCGATCAGGGCGATGGGATTGCCGGAGAGCCCGAACCCGCCGACGGCGAGCGACGCGCCGTCGGGGATGTCGGCCACCGCGTCCGCGGCGGACGGCCATTGCTTGTCGATCACTCGCCACTCCTTCGTGAGGGATTCGGTTCCACCTTCCGCCCTCGGTGCCGCCGGCCTCAAGCGCGCGCTTGCGATGTGGGCGGGTTGCTCGCTAGCGTCCACATCATGGAACAGCGGTCCGCTGCACGGCGCACGGTGCCCGGTGCGCAGGCGATCGCCCGTGCCGCCGGGCTGCTGCGGCTGGTGACGGCGTCGGCCGATGGCGCCCCGCTGCACGAGCTCGCCGCGGGCTCCGGCCTCAGTCGCTCCACCGCGCACCGGCTGCTGTCGGCGTTGCGGGCCGAGGGCCTGGTCGATCAGGATCCGCACACCGCACGGTGGATGCCGGGGCCCGAGCTCTATCTCATGGGAACCGTGGCCGCGGCGCGGTACGACATCACCGGGATCGCCCGCGACATCGTGCGCTCGCTCGCGGTGAAGACCGAGGAGAGCGCGTTCCTCTCGGTGCGGCGTGCGGACGAGACCGTGTGCCTGCTGCGCGAGGAGGGAGCGTTCCCGATCCGGTCCTTCGTGCTCAGCGAGGGGGTGCGCTTCCCCCTCGGCGTGGCGAGCGCCGGCCTGGCGATCCTGTCCTTCCTGCCCGACCACGATGTGGATGCCTATCTCTCCCGGCACCCCGACCTCGGCGAGAGCTGGGGGCGCGCGCACGCCGAGACGCCGTTGCGCCGCCGGCTCGCCGAGACCAAGGCCCGCGGCTACGCGGTCAATCCCGGCCTCATCGTCGAGGGCAGCTGGGGCATGGGCGCGGCGGTGTTCGACCGGGACGGCCGGGCGGAGTGGGCGCTCAGCCTGACCGGCGTCGAGTTCCGCTTCGGGCCGGATCGGCTGCCCGCCCTCGGCCGCACCCTGCTCGCGCACGCCCACCAGCTCTCCGCACGGATCGCCGGTCGCGCCGCCCGGTGACGCGATCGGGACGCGCCCCTCTCCCCGGCTCGCCGCCGTCGATCCGGAGGAGCGCTTCCATTTAGATATCAGGTGTTATATACTTTTGGTATGAATCGCGGCGAGATCCTCCAATCGATCGTCTTCTCGACGCACGCCCTCACCCGGATCGCGGCCCATGAGGCCGGCAACGACACGCCCGCGGCGCAGTGGCGGGCCCTCAGCCTGCTGGACACCGCCGCAGACGGCGCCGCGGAGGACCGGGCTGCCGGGCTGCGCGTCGGCGAGCTGGCCAAGGCCAGTCGCACCACCCAGCCCGGCATGACGCGCCTGGTCGGCCAGCTCGAGCACGACGGCCTGGTCCGCCGCTCCGCGGACCCCGACGACTCCCGGGCCACCGTGGTGAGCATCACCGACGCGGGCCGGGAGTCCCTGCACACCTGGCGACAGGAGCTGCAGAGGATCCTCGAGCCGCGATTCTCGGATCTCGACGAGGCGGACTGGGAGCACCTCTCCCGCGCCGCCGAGATCCTGCACACGCATTCGCTTCTTCTGGAAAGGACAGCACGTTGAACTCCACCGGTTCGTCATCATCGATCTGGAGGCAGCCCGCACAGGTGTGGGCCGTGGCCTTCGCCTGCGTCGTGGCCTTCATGGGCATCGGCCTGGTCGACCCGATCCTCCCCGCGATCGCCGAGTCGCTGAAGGCGACACCGGTGCAGACCGAGCTGCTCTTCACCAGCTACCTGCTCGTCACCGGCGTGGCGATGCTGTTCACGAGCTGGATCTCCAGCCGGATCGGCACCAAGGCCACCCTGCTGGTCGGTCTCGCGCTCATCGTCGTGTTCGCGCTGTTCTGCGCCCTGAGCGGCAGCGTGGACGCGATCATCGGCTTCCGCGCGGGCTGGGGCCTCGGCAACGCGCTGTTCATCTCCACGGCGCTCGCGACGATCGTCGGCGCGGCCAGCGGCGGTTCCAGCGCCGCGATCATCCTGTACGAGGCCGCGCTCGGTCTCGGCATCGCGATCGGCCCGCTGCTCGGCGGCCTCCTCGGCGAGATCGCCTGGCAGGGCCCGTTCTTCGGCGTCGTGGTGCTGATGTCGATCGGCTTCATCGCGGTGCTGACGCTGCTGCGCGGCCCGTTCGAGAAGCGCGAGCCGGTGAAGTTCTCCGCGCCGTTCCGCGCGCTGGGCCGCCCGGCGCTCGCCGTGCTCGCCGTCGCCGCCCTGTTCTACAACATCGGCTTCTTCGTGCTGCTGGCCTTCTCGCCCTTCCCGCTCAAGTTCGGCGCGATCGGCATCGGCCTGACCTTCTTCGGCTGGGGCCTCGCGCTCGCGATCACGAGCGTGTGGGTCGCACCGATCCTGCTTCGCCGCATGCCGATCACCCGGATCATCGTCATCGTGCTGCCGCTGCTCGCGATCGACCTCTTCGTGGCCGGCGCCCTCGTGGCCACCGCGACGGCGCTCGTGGTCTGCATCATCGTCGGCGGCCTGCTGCTCGGCATCATGAACACCGTGCTCACCGAGGCCGTCATGGAGGCCACGGATCTGCCCCGTTCTGTCGCATCGTCGGCCTACTCGGCCGTCCGCTTCATCGGCGGCGCCGTGGCTCCGCCGCTCGCCGCGTTCCTGTCGCACCTGTGGGGCGACACGGTCCCCTACGTGTTCGCGGGCGTCTCGGTGCTGATCGCCGCGCTGGTGGTGCTGTTCGGCCGCAGGGCCCTGGCGCACATCGACACCGGATCGCACGACGCCGCCGAGGACGCGGAGGCGATCCTCATCGGCGACGCCGCCTGAGGATCCGCGCCCGGCCCGAGGGCGCTGCAGACGGCCCGTCCCGCACAACGGTGCGCGGGGCGGGCTTCGTCGTGCCGACGGCGCCGTCACGCCTCGCCGATCCGCGGTGTCGCCGGGGCGCTCTACGCTGGAGACATGCTGATCGGTGTCATCCGTCCCGTCGAGTCCAAGACCGCCACCGTGCAGGCCGAGGAGCTGGACGAGATCCAGGACCTGCTCGCCGCGCAGACGCCGGAGGGATGGCAGCTGGCCTCCGCCCCGGTCGTGATGGCGAAGAAGGACACGGTGCTCACCGCCGAGGGCACGATGGTCCGCCGTGACGGCGTGCGGGAGATCGAGGCCGACGACATGACCGCGCTCGTGGCGAAGGTGCCGGAGGGGTACCAGCTGCTCTCCGTGCGCCGGGTCTGAGCGCACGCGCCGGGAGACGATCGTGACCGGTATCGAGCAGATCGCCGCGGAGCTGTACGCCGGCCCTCCCCGCGACTTCGTGGCGACCAGGAACGCGCGCGCCAAGGACGCGGGAGACGCGGAGCTGGCAGCGCAGATCCGGGCGCTGCGGAAGCCGAGCGTCGCCGCGTGGGTCGTGAACCTGTTCGCCCGCGAGCGGGCGAGCCGGCTCGGCGAAGCGCTCCGCCTCGCCGAAGAGGTGCGAGAGGCTCAGGCCGATCTCGACGCGGCCGCGCTGGCGCAGCTCGGCCGGGAGCGTCGGGCCCTCACGAACCGGCTCGCAGCGGATGCCGTCGCGCTCGCGAAGACACGAGGCGAGCGGATCACGGACGCGACCCTCGAGGCGGTGCGGCAGACGATCGCCGTGGCGTTCTTCGATCCGAGCGCCGCGGCGGCCGTCGCGTCGGGACGGCTCGTGCACGACCTGGATCCCTCCGGAGATCCCGCCGACCACGATGCCGCCGTGGCCGGAGGCGCCCCCGGCTCCCCCGCGGCCTCGCCCCCGCCGGCCGATGAGGTGGCGGCGCGGCGGGAACTCCGGAAGGCGGAAAGCGTCCTGCACGACGCGCAGCAGAGTCTCTCCCGAGCCCGGCTCGACCATTCGAAGGCGGAACAGGCCGCGCGAGACACCGAGCAGCGCGTGAAGACGCTGGCCGCGCGGATCGCCGAACTCGAAGCCGAGCTGGACGCCACCCTCGTCTCGGCCGACACCGCACGAGAAGACGTCGCCCGCAGCGAAGAGCGGGTCGCCGAGACGGCCGAGCGCCTCGCCGCCGGGGAGGAAGCGGTGGACGCCGCACAGCGCGCCGTGGACCGGCGACGCGGGAGGACGTCGAGCTGAGACGGCGCTCGCCGGTTCCGCGCACCGGCCATCAGCCGGGCGACATATGGCGTCAGCCGGACGGGCGATCTCCGAGGTCCACCTACTGTTGAAGCATGGGAATACTGTTCTACGGCAGCTCTGAGCACGCCATCGAGATCGACGACACCGCTCTCGCCCACTTGAAGGTCGTCATCGCGACCAAGCTTCGCCGCAACGAGAGCTTCACCCTGTCCTGGCGGCATGACGTCGGTCAGCCCCTCGGACGCTCGACGGTCTGGCTGCACCCGTCCATCCCGCTCCGATTCGAGTTCCACGAGCCGAGCGTGCCCGAGCTCGATCAGAAGCGCATCCAGCTGTACGCGCACTCCGCCAACACCTCGGGAGGCCTCCGCGTCCCGGACAAGCACATCCTCGGCTGACCGCGAAGTGCGGGGCGCGCTGCGCGGCGGAAAGGCTCAGCTTGAGGCGCTGACAGAGGCGGCGAGAGAGCACGCGACGCACTCGGATGCAACGTTGGTCGCTCTCATGGGAAACGCCGGTCTGCGTCCCGGCGAAGCGGTCGCGCTGACGATCGACGATGTGGACCTGAAGCGTCGGCGCGTCTCGGTGACTAAGACGATCACGACGGATGCAGACGGCAAGATGATTGTGGATACCGCCCCGAAGACCGACGCCGGGAACCGTGAGGTTCCGATCCCTCTGCACCTGATCCCCGACCTGAAGCACCTTATGAAGGATCGACCGCCGACCGCTCCCCTCTTCACCACACGGTCAGGTACGGGACTGAACCTGTCCAACGGACCTGGAAGACGATCACGACGGCGGCAGGATCCCCCATCGGTCTGACGCCGAAGGGACTCCGGCACACGGCGGCGTCCCTCGCCATCGACTCCGGCGCGGATTTACTCATGGTGCAGAAGATGCTCGGTCACGCCGACGCGACAGAGACGCTGAACACCTACGCCAAGCTCTTCCCTAACCGGCTGGACGAAGTGACCGCGCGCATGTCGAAAGCGCGTGAGAAGGCGCTGAAGAAGGCGAAGAACCAGAGTGATCCTGAACCTAACTGACCGGACTGCTCGTCAGGACGCATCTGGTTTCCACGGTCTCCTTTGGGCTGTGTCGCGTGCAACGCGCCCAATGTCTACTCTCCGGATGGGTTGCCTCGTCGGTGCACATGCGTATGGATAGGATGCGCGTGACGGCTTGAATGCGATGGGGGAGACATGCCGAAGCGCGTAACGATTGATTGGGCAGACCTTGCCGACCTGGACCTCGACCCAGACAATCCGCGACATGAACCCGGCATGTCTCGACGGGACATCATCCGCTACTTGGTCGAGAAGGAGAGCGTCCTCGGGCTCGCACGTGACATCGCTAAGTACGGGCTGAGCCCGCTCGACATGTTCGGAGCAGTAGCGGCCCCTGAGGGCGGCTACACCATCCTGGAGGGCAACCGTCGCCTCTGCGCGCTCATCCTTTTGCATGATCCGACCCTGGCTCCGCCCAAGGAACGCAAGATCTTCGAACGCCTGAGCCGCGATCTCGATCCCGACAACATCGTCATTGAGCTGACTGTCTTCGATGACGAGAACGAAGCCGATGTCTGGATCGACCGCAAACACGCCGGTCCTGGTAACGGCAACGGCCCGAAGCCATGGAACCCCGTGCAGCTGGCCAGGCGCTATGGCGACCGAACGGGTAACGCCCTCGCACTCGCGCTTCTGGAGTACGGACAGAGCCACGGGATGCTCACTAAAGCACAGTCAACGGATATCCTCACCACGATCACTCGATTTATCTCCAACCCGTTCGTTCGTAAGCACGGTCTCGGTATCACGACAAGCGCCTCCGAACCCGAGTTCAAGATCTTGGGCACCCAGTCGCTGTTCGACCTTCGTCTGCGACGCCTGCTCAGTGACATCGTCGCCCGGGCGAATGGAGCGACATCCCGAACTAACAGCGCCGATCGTGCGAAGTACGCGCAGGAGCACCTCGTAAACATCACCGAGCCGGTTGGCCCGACTCCGGAAGACGCCGAGGCGAGCAACGATGAAACGGTGCATTCCGGGGGCTCTGGCGAGACGACTGCCGATAAGGGCGATGAGCCGGCATCGAACGATCCGTCCGCGGAGAACGGCGCGGCCGAGCCCGAGGGCACTTCAAGCTCTGGAGGCGGGACTCACCCCGACAAGCGACTAAAACTCGTACCGGAAGCATTCGCGCCGAGTCTCCGAGATGAGCGCCTTAAACGAATCCTCGCGGAGCTAAAGTCGGTTCGCCGGTTCAGCCCATTGGCCGCTGCGCTGATCGTGCGTGTTTTCCTGGAGTCGGTCACCGTCAAGTATCTCGAGACTCGCGGCACGCAGATCGGGCAGAACGACAAGCTGCACCTCCTGGTTCACAACGTACTGACGCACATCGAGAAGGAGAAGAGGAGCGGTGCGATCCACCTCACCAAGGCTGAAGCGGGCGCGCTCGGTCTTCTGAAGGGGCAGGTCTCGAATCCCACGTACGTCTACAGCGCCTTCTACCTGGGTCTGATCGCCCATGGGTCTGCTTTCCCTGACTGGGCGACCCTCACCAAGAAGTGGGATGAAGTGGAACCGATCCTCAGTTTCATCGCATCGAACGCTGAGCCGCCAATCGAACCCGACCACCCGTAACAAGTCCGCGCTGGCCAACGTCACCGAGACGCTGTAACGTTCGAGAGGTCCCGCCAGCAACATGAAGTGAGCCCATGCCCATCACGCCTTCACCTCTTCGGTACCCGGGCGGCAAGACCGCGTTGTTCAAGCTCGCGTCACCGCTCCTCGAATGGAACGGCCTCCGCAAGACGACCTATGCCGAGCCGTTCGCCGGGGGCGGAGGGCTCGCTTTGTCCCTCTTATTTGAGGGAGTTGTTCGCCGGATCGTGCTCAACGACATCGACCCCGGCATCTACTCGCTCTGGGATGCGATGCTCAACGACACGGACGAACTCGTTCGCCTCGTCACAGACACGCCGGTCACGATCGATGAGTGGTACAAACAACGCGAGAATTACCGAACGATGAAGCACGAGCCATCGCTCGAACTCGCGTTCGCCACCCTCTTCCTCAATCGGACCAACCGCTCCGGAGTTATCAAGGGTGGTGTCATCGGAGGGACGAATCAGACGGGCAACTACAAGCTGGACTGCCGGTTTCCGAAGGACGTCATCGTAGACAAGATCGAGCGCATCGCCCGCTACAGGCGCTCTATCTCGATCTCGCGGGAGGACGGCAAGGACTTCCTGCGTGGTATGTCCGAGCGGTCAGATCGGGTCGTCCATTTCATCGACCCGCCGTACTACGGCAAGGGTTCTGGACTCTACACGAACTTCTATACGGACACGGACCACGCCGAACTGTCGACGGTCGTACGCGGGCTCACGCAGCCCTGGGTCCTCACGTACGATCTAGTGCCTCAGATTCAAGAGCTGTATGAAGGTTGTCCACAGTATGCGTTTGACCTGAATTACACCGCGGCAGTGAAGCGGGTAGGAACCGAACTTATGGTTACAAGCCCCGACATCTCCATCGCCGGCATTACTCAACTCAGACAGGTGTCGGCTGCGTAAGCTGTGTGAACTCACTGATGTTGACGCACATCGAACCGGATGCCGGTACATCGCCGTCTGAGCCTCACGCGCGAACCGGACAGCGTAGTGAGGGGCCCGCGATAAGCGCCTGGTGACAAAGACAGGACAGACCGCGCCAGAGCCATCCGTGGACGGCCCGGTAATCTCCTGCACGCTCACCGTCGTGAGCGTAGCCGGTCAGCAGACCGGTCATCTTTTCGACCATCGCTCCGCACTTGGGACACGCCAACAGGACACCATAGCCTGGGAAGCGCTCCATACGGACGTCCATTCGTCCAGCGCATGCCGCATCGCGATCAAACCGCTAGACGACTGCCGCTCTCCTCGCCACAGCCCAGGTGATGCGCGCGCAATTGGGGGCCGTTCCTTCAGTCTCTGGTCCGGTACGGCGATTGCCTGCAGCGAAGCGAATCCTGACCAAATCCTGACTGGGCGCAAACGACGCGTCCTTGATTCATGACTGGCCGGCAGCAGAAAAGCCCTGATAGATGGCGAGATCTATCAGGGCTTATCCGTGCACCCCCTGGGACTCGAACCCAGAACCCACTGATTAAGAGTCAGTTGCTCTGCCGATTGAGCTAGAGGTGCTCGGCGTGCCGGTTGCCCGGCCGAGGAATCACATTACCAGCGGATCCGGCGGACGCGAAATCCTGCGCCGGCCGTCCCGCATCCCTGGCGTGTCGGGCGCCAGGAGTGCGCGGGCTGGCCCCGATCGCCGCATCCCGGCCCGTATCCTGGAGGCGTGCCTGAGACCCGCGCCGATGCCGACTTCCAGAGCGACCTCGAGCTCGCTCTCCGCCTTGCCGACGCCGCCGACGCGCAGTCGCTGCCGCGTTTCGACGCCGCCGATCTGAGCGTCTCGCTGAAGGCGGACCACTCGCACGTCACCGATGCCGACCTCGCGACCGAGCGCGCCATCCGAGAGATCCTGCAGGCCGAGCGCCCGGAGGACGGCATCCTCGGGGAGGAGTTCGGCACCTCCGGCGACACGCATCGGCAGTGGATCGTGGACCCGATCGACGGCACCGCGAACTTCCTCCGCGGTGTGCCGCTCTGGGGCACGATGATCGGCCTCGCGGTCGACGGCGTCGCCCGCGTCGGCGTGGTGAGCATGCCCGCGCTCGGACGCCGCTGGTGGGCCGCGCCCGGTCTCGGCGCCTGGGCGTCCACGGACGCGGAGCCGCGCGCGATCCGGGTGTCGCAGGTCGATTCCCTGGACGATGCGAGCGTCAGCTTCCAGAGCATCGCGCAGTGGGACGAGGCCGGTCAGCTGGACCAGCTCGTCGCGCTCTCCCGCCGGGTGTGGCGCGACCGCGCCTACGGCGACGTGTTCTCGTACATGATGCTCGCCGAGGGCCGCATCGACATGGTCGCCGAGTTCGGCGTGAAGGAGTACGACATCGCGGCGGCGTTCGCGATCGTCGCCGAGGCCGGCGGCACGGCGACGGCGTTCGACGGCACCGCCACGCTCGCGGGCCGCTCGGCGCTCGCGACGAACGGCGTGCTGCACGCCGCGTTCCTGGCGCAACTGCACGGCGCGGAGAGCCGCTGACCGGACTCTCCCGGCCGGCGGTCGCCGTCCTCTCCGCCGCCCTCAGCGGTTGATGTGCGCCATGTGCTCGGCGTTGTAGCGGTCGCCCTGCACGCCGATGGTCTGCGTGATCCGGTTGAGGTCGTCCAGCTCGTCCGGAGAGAGGCCGACCTCGGTGGCGCCGGCGTTCTCCGCGATCCGTTCGATGCGCCGGGTGCCGGGGATCGGCACGATCCACGGCTGCTGCAGCAGCAGCCACGCCAGGGCGATCTGCCCGGGGGTGACGCCCTTCGAGGCGGCGAGCAGCTCGACGTGCTGCACGAGCGCGGTGTTGGCCTCGAGGTTATCCTGGGCGAAGCGCGGGATCCGGGCGCGGATGTCGTCCTTCGCGAAGGTCGCGGTCGGCGCGACGGTGCCGGTGAACAGCCCTTTGCCGAGCGGGCTGAAGGGCACGAGTCCGATGCCGAGCTCGGCGAGGGTGCGCAGGATCTCCCCTTCCGGATCACGCGTCCACAGCGAGTATTCGCTCTGCAGCGCCGTCACCGGCTGCACGGCATGCGCCTTCCGGATCGTCTCGGCCGATGCCTCGGAGAGCCCGAAGTGCTTGACCTTGCCCTCGGCGACGAGCTCGGCCACGGTGCCGGCGACCTCTTCGATCGGCACCTCCGGATCGACGCGGTGCTGATAGAACAGGTCGATCACGTCGGTCCGCAGGCGCCGCAGGGACTCCTCGGCGACGCGGCGGATCTGCTCGGGCCGGCTGTTCAGTCCCACGCTCCGCCCGTCTTCGATGCGCCACCCGAACTTGGTCGCGATCACGACCTGGTCGCGGATCGGCTCCAGCGCCTCTCCGACGAGCTCCTCGTTGACGTAGGGGCCGTAGACCTCCGCCGTGTCGTAGAACGTCACTCCCTGATCCACCGCAGCGCGGAGGACCGCGATCATGTCCTCGCGCGTGCCGGGGTTGGGGCCGTAGCTCTGCGACATGCCCATGCAGCCCAGTCCGACGGCCGACACCTCCAGGCCCTGACCCAGTCGTCTCGTGTGCATCTCAGTCCTCCTGTGTGGTTCTCGCCGCGTCGAGCCTCGCTCCGGCTTCGCGGACGTCCGTGTCGTGCTGCTGGTTGGTGGCCGCCCAGCTGGCCAGCAGGTCGAGCCGCTCCTGGCTCTCCGACCCGGGCTGCGCGGTGTAGATGAGGAAGGACAGGCCGGGTTCGGCCGTCAGCTCCAGCCCCTCGTAGGAGAGGGTGAGGTCGCCGACCAGGTGATGGTGGAACCTCTTCGTCCCCGCGCCGTGCCGGCGCACGTTGTGGGCCCCCCATCTCGTGCGGAACGCGTCGGAGCGGGTGGAGAGCTCGCCGACGAGGTCGTGCAGCTGCTTGTCGCGCGGATCCCGGCCGGCTTCCGTGCGCAGGATCGCGACGCTGACATCCGCCGCGGCTTCCCAGTCCGGGTAGAAGTCGCGGGAGCGCTCGTCCAGGAAGTTGAACCGGGCGAGGTTGCCCTGGCCGGGACCGTCGAAGACGCGGTCGTAGAACGCGGCACCGAGCGGGTTGGTCGCCAGGACGTCCATGCGGGCGTTGCGCACGAACGCCGGACCGCCGGTGATGACCTCGAGCGCGCGCAGCAGGCCGGGTCGCGGCACCCACTTCGCCGGTGTGCGGCGCCTCACGGTCTCCGCTCCGTCATGGGCGACACGAGCGAGATCGAACAGGTGCTCGCGCTCGGCGTCGTCGAGCTGCAGCGCCCGCGCGACGGCCTCCAGGACCCCGTCGGAGACGCCCGCGAGATTGCCGCGCTCGATCTTCGAGTAGTACTCGACGCTCACGTCCGCGAGCGTCGCGACCTCGTTGCGCCTCAGCCCCGCCACCCGGCGGTTGCCGGAGACGACCAGCCCCGCCTGCCCAGGCGTCAGCTGGGCGCGCCGGGACATGAGGAACTCCCGCACTTCGGCCCTGTTGTCCATGCCCCAACGGTACGCACAGACGCGTCGTTCAGGGATCCCCTGCCCGTACACCCTTCGCCAGGGACTCCCTGCGCGCCCGGGAAAGGCGTTGTATGGACGCAGTCCCGATGATCCATTGCGAGCTGAGGAGAGAACGATGACCGAGACCACCGGCTGGACCGGCGGGAAGAACGCCTTCGGCGACTTCGCGCCCGGCCTGGTGCACTACACCGACCGGGTCCTCTTCGACGAGGTCTGGGAGCGCGAGGCGCTCTCCAAGCGCGACCGCAGCCTGGTCACCGTCTCCGCCCTGACCGCGCTGGGCAAGCTGGATCAGCTCCGCTTCCATCTCGCCTTCGCGCGGCAGAACGGCGTGAGCGACGAGGAGCTGAAGGAGGCCCTCCTGCAGCTCGCGTTCTACTCCGGCTGGCCCAACGGCATGGGCGCGACCGCCGTGCTGAAGAGCATCATCGAGGACGAGGGATGACCGAGAAGAGAGACCGAGGAGACACCATGACCGACGACGGCTTCGACCAGATCTTCCCGCTCGGGGAGCCGAACGACGCGTACGCCCAGTACTTCATCGGGCAGAGCTACAACGCCCCGCTGACCGGCGGAAGCGTTCCCGTCGCCAACATCACCTTCGAGCCGGGCTGCCGCAACAACTGGCACGTCCACCACGGCACCGAGGGCGGCGGCGACCAGATCCTCATGTGCACGGCCGGCAGCGGCTGGTTCCAGGCCGAAGGCGAGGATCCGATCAGCATGCAGCCGGGCAGCGTGGTCCGCGTCCCCGCCGGCACCAAGCACTGGCACGGTGCGAAGGCCGGATCGTGGTTCAGCCACCTCGCCTTCATCACCCCGGGCGGTGACGTCCGCAACGAATGGCTCGAGCCGGTCGCCGACGAGGAATACGACAGGCTCGCGCAGAGCGGAGACCACGCATGAGCATGCGCGCGAGACCCGCACACTCGCCAACGGATCACGAAGCGGCGAGAACCTGCGTGACCCTCTCGAGAGCGTCAGGGACGAGCCGGTAGTACGCCCACGTGCCGCGCTTGGAGCGGGTGAGGTATCCCGCCTCGGCGAGCACCTTGAGGTGGTGGGAGACAGTCGGCTGGGACAACCCGACCGGGTCGACGAGGTCGCACACGCACGCCTCCTGGTTCTCGCTGGAGGCGACGATCGACAGCAGCCGCAACCGAGCCGGATCCGCGAGGGCCTTGAGGCGGCCGGCGAGCTGCTCGGCGTCGTCCTGGCCGAGAGGCTCCTTGACGAGCGGGACGCAGCACGCCGTCTTCGCGGAGACATCGGCGACCTCGAGCATGGAAACCATACATCGATGATAGTCGATATTGACACTCGTCGATAGATACGTCCATACTTGCATCGACGTTCATCGATGCGACGGAGGTTCCGATGGTCACACTGGTCGATCTCACTCGCCGGCCCGCCGCGACCGACCGGCTGGCGACGCTGCCGGTCGTGATCATCGGTGCCGGCCCGATCGGTCTCGCCGCCGCCGCGTATCTGGTCGAGCGGGACATCGACTTCACGATCCTCGAGGGCGGCGGCCGGGTCGCCGCGTCCGTCCGGCTCTGGGGGCACACGCGCCTCTTCTCCCCCTGGAAGCACCTGGTCGATCCTGCGTCCATCCGGCTCCTGGAAGCAGCCGGATGGACGATGCCCGTGGACGAGGGACGCGCGCCGACCGGGCAGGAGCTCGTCGAGGACTACCTGATCCCGCTCGCGGAGCTTCCCGCGATCGGCTCGCGGATCCGGTTCGGGCAGCGGGTCGTCGCAGTGTCCCGCGAGGGCATGGACCGCACCCGCACCGCCGGGCGCGCACAGACGCCGTTCCTGCTGCGCGTCGCGCACGCAGACGGGCAGGTCACCGAGACGACGGCGCGGGCGGTGATCGACGCGTCAGGGACCTACACCTCGCCGAACCCGCTGGCCTCCTCCGGCCTCGCGCCGCTCGGGTTCGAGCAGGTGGCCGACCGGGTCCTGCACGCCTTGCCCGATGTTCTCGGCACGGACCGTGACCGGTTCGCGGGCCGGCACACGGTGGTGGTCGGTGCAGGGCACTCGGCGGCGAACACCGTCATCGCGCTCGGCGCTCTCGCCGGCGACGAGCCTGGCACCCGGATCACGTGGGCCATCCGCAACACGTCCGCCGTCCGGGTGTCGTCGTCTGCGGACGATGAGCTCCCGGATCGGGCGAAGCTGGGCGCCCGCGTCGGCCGGCTCGTCGCCTCCGGGACGGTGTCGCTGGTCGACTCGTTCGAGATCTCGCGCGTCGAGCCCTCCGGCACCGGCGTCCGGCTGACCGGCGCACGGCACGGCGAGCCGGTGTTCCTGGACGCCGACCTCGTGGTGAACGCGACCGGTTTCCGCCCCGATCTGGACCTGCTCCGCGAGCTCAGGCTCGAGCTGGACGACGTCGTCGAGGCCCCGAAGCGGCTGGCCCCGCTGATCGACCCGAACATCCACTCCTGCGGCACGGTCGAACCGCACGGGTACCGCGAGCTCGCGCACCCCGAGCACGGGTTCTTCATCGTCGGGATGAAGTCCTACGGCCGCGCGCCGACGTTCCTGCTCGCCACCGGCTACGAACAGGTCCGCTCCGTCGCCGCGTGGATCGACGGGGACATGGCCGCGGCGTCGCGGGTCGCGCTGACGCTGCCGGCGACCGGGGTCTGCTC
Source organism: Microbacterium sp. 22242 (assembly GCF_052045495.1). Taxonomy (NCBI): domain Bacteria; kingdom Bacillati; phylum Actinomycetota; class Actinomycetes; order Micrococcales; family Microbacteriaceae; genus Microbacterium; species Microbacterium sp. 22242. The sequence goes on from NZ_JBQEOZ010000005.1 coordinate 257,638, forward strand.
CACCGGCGACAGCAGCGGCGGCTCCTGCTGCTCATGACCCCGCCCGGCCGCACGCCGATCTGCGCCCTCCCGGCCGAGATCCTGCGACGGGCCTGGGGAATGCCGCGGAACAGGCATACCGTGGGGCGATGGGTACCCTCTTCTACGACAACTCCGGCCGCTCCATCGAGATGGACGACATCGTTCTCGCCCACTTGAAGGTCGTGATCGCCACCAAGCTGCGTCGTAACGAGAGCTTCACCCTGTCCTGGCAGCACGACGAGGAGGAGCCCGGCGGGAGGTCAACGATCTGGCTGCACCCCGCCATACCGCTGATGTTCCAGTTCGACGATCCGAACCCGCCGGAGCTGGACCCGCGGCGGATCCAGGAGTACGCGGACTCGGCGAACACCTCCGGCGGCATCCTCATCCCGGACGGGCACGTGCGCGCAGGATCATGAAGGATCGGCCCGGCCGCTCCTGACGATCGCCGCCGAATCCGGTCCGAGGGCGAGCGCCTCGCCGTCCCGCTCCGGCGACCTGGTCGACAGCAGGACCTCGTGGCCCGGCGGGACCGGGAAGGAGACAGGTTCCGCGGTCAGGTTCACGAGGACCTCCAGCCCGCCGCGGCCGATGCGCCAGGCGCGCCGCGCGGGTCCGCCGTCGACGACCAGGGTCACTTCGTGCGTGGAGGTGGCGGGGTCCGTGAGTTCGGGGCAGGAGCGGCGCAGGGCGATCAGCTCCCGGTGCAGCGCGAGCAGGCGATCGTGCGGAGGCGCGGCGACCTCGCCCCAGTCGAGATGCGAACGCACGAAGGTCTGCGGGTCCTGCGGATCGGGGACGATGTCCGGATCCCAGCCCATCCGCGCGAACTCGGCGATCCGTCCCTCCGCGGTCGCACGGCCGAGCTCGGGCTCCGGGTGCGCGGTGAAGAACTGCCACGGGGTGGAGGCGCCCCATTCCTCGCCCATGAACAGCATCGGCGTCCCCGGCGCGGTGAGCACGAGCACGGCGGCGACCGCGAGCCGGTCCGGCGAGAGCGCGGCGCTCAGCCGGTCCCCGACGGCGCGGTTGCCGATCTGGTCGTGATCCTGCGCGAACGTGACCAGCCGCCAGGCCGGCACCTCCGCAGGGATCGGCGCACCGTGCGGGCGTCCTCGGAACGTGGAGAACGTGCCGTCGTGGAAGAAGCCGCCGCGCGTGACCTTCCCGAGCGCGTCCGGGGCGGCGAAGTCCGCGTAGTAGCCGTTGGTCTCGCCGGTGAGCGCCACGTGGACGGCGTGATGCCAGTCGTCCGACCACTGGGCCGTGAGCCCGTACCCGCCCGCCTCGCGGGGCAGGATCAGGGTGGGGTCGTTGAGGTCCGACTCCGCGATGAGGGTGAGCGGGCGGCCCTGCTGGGCGGAGAGGGCGTCGACGCGCTCCGCGAGCTCCTTCAGGATGTGGGTCGGCTGCGTGTCGTGCAGCGCGTGCACGGCGTCCAGCCGCAGCCCGTCGACGTGATGGTCGCGGAGCCACATCAGCGCGTTCTCCACGATGAAGGATCTGACCGCGGGCTGGTCGAGATCGATCGAGTCGCCCCAGGTGTTGCGAGAGCCCTCCCGCAGGTACGGGCCGAACTCCGGCAGGTAGTTGCCGCTCGGGCCGAGATGGTTGTACACGACGTCCTGGATCACGGCGAGGCCACGGGCGTGCGCGGCGTCGACGAAGCGCTGGTAGGCGTGCGGGCCGCCGTATCCCGCGTGCACGGCGTACCAGAGCACGCCGTCGTATCCCCAGTTCCACGCCCCGTTGAACGCGTTGACCGGCAGCAGCTCGACGTGCGTGACGCCGAGGTCGGCGAGATGGTCGAGCCGCTCGATGGCGGAGTCGAGCGTTCCCTCCGGCGTGAACGTGCCGATGTGCACCTCCGAGATCACCGCCCCGGCGAGCGGGCGTCCATGCCAGGAGCCATCCGTCCAGGCGAACGCGCGCGGGTCGAAGAAGGCCGACGCCTCGTGCACGCCGTCGGGCTGCCAGCGCGAACGCGGATCCGGCCGCAATCGCTCGTCATCGCCGAGCAGGTACCCGTAGCGATCGCCCTCACGCAGCCGGACGTCGCCGTGCCACCATCCCGCGCATCCGTCGTCCTGCGCAGGGACGAGCGCTCGCTCCTCGCGCGTCCCGCCGGTCTCGTCGAGCACGCGCAGACGCACTCGTCCGGCGCGCGGCGCCCAGACGGCGGTCATCGCTCGTCCCGCAGCAGGGCGACCGGATAGTCGGCCAGCAGATCGGCGATGCGGACCGAGCCCGAGGCGAACCGCCGCCCCGTCAGCACGTCGACGGCCGGCAGCTCCGAGCGGAGCAGCGCGGTGTCGCGCCAGCCGCCCGCTGCGGCCAGACCGACCGGCAGCCTGGTCGCGACCGCCGTCACTCCCCCGCGGTCCACGGCGACGACGTGCGCGGCGGCCGCGCCCGCCGTGGCGACCGGGCGATAGACCTCGAACAGCTCCGGATGGTCCCGGCGCAGCCGCAGGACGCGCGACGTCACCAGCAGCTTGGCGAGGCCGGTGTCGTCGACGGGCGGCAGCTCGCCGCACGCGACCTGAGCGTCCAGACGGGCCAGCAGCGTCCGGCGCTCGGCGAAGTCCACAGCGCGGCGGTTGTCGGGATCGACCAGGGACAGGTCCCACAGCTCCGTGCCCTGATAGACGTCGGGGACGCCCGGACCGGTCAGCTGCAGCAGTTTGGCGGAGAGCGAGTTCGATCGGCCGAACCCGACGATCTCGTCGACGAAGCCGGCGACGACCTCGCGGGCCGCCCCGTTCGCCGCCTCCGCGACCCGGGCGAGCCCGGCCTCGAACTCGGCGTCGGGATCCTGCCACCCGGTCGCCTCTGCCGCCTCCCTGGCCGCCTTGGTCGCGTACGCGAGGAGCCGATCGGACGGGATCGGCCAGGCGCCGACCGCCGCCTGCCAGAGCAGCGCGTCGAGGGGTCCGTGGCCGGTGGTCGCGATCGCGCGCAGGTCCTCCAGTACGGCGGCCCAGCGCTCCGGCACCTCGGACAGCACGGCGAGGCGGGCCCTGACGTCCTCGGAGCGCTTCGTGTCGTGGGTGGACAGCGTGGTCATCGAGTGCGGCCAGGCCGCGAGACGTGCCTGCTGCGCGGAGTGGAACTCCGCCGGCGTGAGCGCAGGGGCCGAGGGGTCGCCGCCGACCTCGGTCAGCGTGCCGAGCCGGGTGAAGCGGTAGAACGCGGTGTCCTCGACGCCCTTGGCCATCACGGCGCCGCTCACCTGAGGGAACCGCTGGGCGATCTCCGTGGCGGGGTCGAGGAGCAGCGGTTCGAGCTCCGCGATCGCGGTGCGCAGATCGGGGCGGCGGCGCACCGCCTCCGCGATGGCCGCTCGCAGATGCTCCGCACCGGCGGGCAGGTACGTCCGGTACACCGGGAAGCAGGCGAGCAGCTCGGCGAGGGCGTCCACCGCTCCCACGATGCCGAAGGGAAGAACCTTCACGAGACGACGCACCTCGGACTGGAGCAGCTCGTCGGCGACCATCCGCTTCGTGTCGTGCGTGAGATCGGGCCAGGACGGCACCGGCGGCAGCCCCGTCTCAGCACGAAGCTGTGCGTCCAGCTCCGTCAGCGCGTCGACGCCGGAGGGATCGATCAGGAGCCGGTCGAACTCGACGAGAGCCTCGTAGCCGGTGGTCCCGTCGGTGCGCCACCACGAGGGCAGCTGTTCGCCGGGCTCGAGGATCTTCTCGACGAGGGTGTAGACGGCGCCGGTGGCGTCCGCGAGCCGTTCCAGGTAGCCGGTGGGGTCGGCGAGCCCGTCCGGATGGTCGACGCGGATGCCGTCCACGAGACCCTCGCGCACCCAGCGGAGGATCTCGGCGTGCGAGCGGGCGAAGACGTCGGGCAGCTCCACCCGGATCGCGGCGAGGTCGGAGACGGCGAAGAAGCGCCGGTAGTCGAGCTCGGTGTTCTGATCCTTCCAGTACCGCAGGTCGTAGTGCTGCGCCGCGATCAGCGCGCGGAGGTCGTCGCGGAGCGCGGCTGTTCCGGGCGCGAGCGGAAGGACGTGATCGAAATAGCCGAGTGTGCCGTCCGGGGCGTCGTCGGCCGGCGTCGGGTCCACGACGAACCGCCCGTCGGCGATGGCGTCGTCCAAGGAGGAGCCGAGGATCGGCAGGGTCACCTTTCCGCCTCCGCGGCGCCAGTCGATGTCGAACGCGACGGCGTGCGGCGACTCCCGGCCGAGCCGGAGGACATCCCACCACCACGGGTTCTCCCGAGGCGCGGAGACCCCGACGTGGTTCGGCACGACGTCGACGAGGACGCCCAGGCCCTGATCGTGGGCGCGGGCGGCGAAGGCCCGCAGGCCTTCGCGTCCTCCCCGGGCGGGATCCACACGGGAGTGGTCGACCACGTCGTAGCCGTGATCCGACCCCTGCGTCGCGGCGAGCAGCGGGGAGACGTAGACCCAGGACGCGCCGAGGTCCCGGAGATAGGTGACCACGTCCGCGGCGGCCGTCAACGGGAACGAGGGGCTGATCTGCAGACGGTACGTGGAGCAGGGGCGTCGGGTCATGCGCGGCTCTCCGGTTTCGGTGCGGGGGCGGGCGGCTCGGCGAGCTGGTCCTGGATGCGCAGAGAGGCCTCCACGGAATCGTCGTGGACGCTCTCCGAGTCGTCGCTCTGCCGGAGCACCAGCAGGGAGCCGGCCGCGATCGCGGTGCCGGCGCCCGCGGCCAGCGGCGACGAATCATCGACCTCCCCGGCGGTATCCACCACGACGTCCCAGCGTTCGCCGTGGCGAGCATCCGGCAGGACGAGATCGACGCCGCCGGCCCCGCTGTTGAAGTAGACGAGGAAGTTCTGGTCCGTGATCGCGCGCCCCTGGCGGTCCCGCTCCCGGATCCCCTGGCCGTTGAGGAACATCCCGACCGCGAGGCCGAACCCCGAGTCCCAGTCCTCCGGTTGCATCGGACGTCCGTCCGGGCGCAGCCACACCACGTCCGGAACGCGCGCGCCATCCTCCTGACGCACCGGGCGGCCGTCGAAGAAGCGGCTGCGGCGGAAGGTCGGGTGCAGCCGGCGCAGCCGCGCGAGGGCGGCGGTGAACTCGATCAGCGGAAGGTCGGCGGCATCCCAGTCGACCCACGTCGACTCGTTGTCCTGCGCGTAGCCGTTGTTGTTTCCTCGCTGGGTGCGGCCCATCTCGTCGCCGTGCGAGATCATCGGCACGCCCTGCGACAGCAGCAGCGTGGCCAGGAAGTTCCGCTGCCTCCGTGCGCGGCGCCGGTTGATCTCGGGGTCGTCGGTCGGGCCCTCGACGCCCATGTTGTCGGAGCGGTTGTTGGATTCGCCGTCGGCGTTGCCCTCGCCGTTCGCCTCGTTGTGCTTCTCCGTGTAGCTGACGAGGTCGCGCAGGGTGAAGCCGTCATGCGCGGTGACGAAGTTGATCGACGCGACAGGGCGACGCCCGGAGTGCTCGTAGAGGTCCGCGGACCCGGTCAGCCGGGACGCGAACTCGCCGAGCGCCTGCGGCTCCCCGCGCCAGAAGTCCCGCACCGTGTCGCGGTACTTGCCGTTCCACTCCGACCACTGCGGTGGGAAGTTCCCGACCTGATAGCCGCCGGGACCGACATCCCAGGGCTCGGCGATGAGCTTCACCTGGGAGACCACCGGATCCTGCTGCACCAGCTCGAAGAACGTCGCGAGGCGGTCGACGTCGTAGAACTCGCGCGCGAGGGTGGACGCGAGGTCGAAGCGGAAGCCGTCGACGTGCATCTCGGTCACCCAGTAGCGCAGGGAGTCCATGATGAGCTGCAGGGCATGCGGGTTGCCCGCGTTCAGGCTGTTCCCCGTGCCGGTGTAGTCGGTGTAATAGCGGCGGTCCTTCTCGAGCCGGTAGTACGCCTCGTTGTCGATGCCGCGCATCGAGAGGGTCGGGCCGAGGTGGTTGCCCTCCGCGGTGTGGTTGTAGACCACGTCGAGGATGACCTCGATGCCGGCGGTGTGCATCGCCTGCACCATCGCCTTGAACTCCTGCACCTGCTGGCCCCGCTCGCGACCGGCGGCGTAGGCGTTGTGCGGCGCGAAGAAGGCGAGCGTGTTGTAGCCCCAGTAGTTCGAGAGCCCCTTGTCCTCGAGCGCGCTGTCGTGGACGAACTGGTGCACCGGCATCAGTTCGATCGCGGTGGCCCCGATCCGGGTGAGGTGCGCGATGATCGCCGGGTGCGCGATCCCCGCATACGTCCCGCGCAGACGCTCGGGCACGTCGGGATGCCGGACGGTGAGACCCTTCACGTGGGCCTCGTAGATGACGCTCTGCGCGTAGGGGGTCTTCGGAAGTCGGTCGCCCGACCACTCGAAGAACGGGTTGATGACGACACCTTTGGGCATCAGCGCCGCGGAGTCCTCGTCGTTGCGGGAGTCCGGATCGCCGAAGTCGTAGCCGAACAGCGCCTGCCCCCAGCGCACCCTCCCGTCGACCGCCTTCGCGTACGGGTCGAGCAGGAGCTTGTTCGGGTTGTACCTCTTCCCGGTCGCCGGATCGTAGGCGCCGTGCACCCGGTAGCCGTACAGCTGCCCGGGTTGCACTCTCGGGAGGTATCCGTGCCAGACGTAGGCGTCGACCTCGAGGAGCTCGACGCGCTCCTCGTCGCCCTCATCGTCGAACAGGCACAGCTCGACGCGCTCCGCTCCCTCGCTGAAGAGGGCGAAGTTCGTCCCCTGGCCGTCGAAGGACGCGCCGAGGGGGTGCGCGGAGCCGGGCCAGACCTCCGGGTTCATCCGTGGGTCCGGGACGACCGGGCCCGGGCCGCGCGTTCCTGCACGAGCCGCACCGAGGCGTCGAAGTCGTGGAGCTGGGCGATCTCGATCGCCTTCGCGTACGGGTGTCCCAGGTAGCAGACGAAGAGCGGCGGCACGACGTCAACGTACCCGATCGTGCTCTCCAGCAGAACCGCGTAGCGGTCGATGTCGACCAGCTCGTAGGCCGCCGGCCCGAGCTCGTCCTCCGTGCGGATCCGGCTGATTCTCACGGTCATGATCTCGTCCCCTCTCGAGGGGGCGCATACCCGGCCTCGTGTCAGACGATAGGGACAGTGTTCTCGTACCACCATGGCGTTGACGCGACGCCTGCCAACCGCTATGCGTCACGGAACCCGGAAGCACCGGTTCGCGTTACGGGCTGCAGGAGGGAATCCCCCGAACAGGAAAACCCCAGGTCACACTGACCTGGGGTTTCCTGTTCCATGACATCGCGACAGCGGTTCGGTGGAGCTGGGGGGAATCGAACCCCCGTCCAACGCTGAGTCTCCACGCCTTCTCCGGGCGCAGTCTGTGCAGACGTTCTGCTCGGCTCCGACCTTTGTCACAGACACCTAAGTCGACAAGCCCAGCCTGGGAAGAGTCCCGTACGACGTCCAGACGCCGTCGCACAGCAAGATTCCTAGATGACGCCAGGATCCGTATCGGAATCACATACGGCCTGACGGACTATCGGGCTCGCTTACGCAGCGAGGGCGAAGTCAGTGCGCTTTGCGTTGGCACTTATTGTTTTGCAGGGAGCGTTCACGAGATAACCCTGCATCCTCGGCCCGCTTCTCGTGGATTCACAGGCGCTGTCGAAACCGATCAGCCCCGTGGTCCTTCTTGCGAAGGAGCCGCTGTCGCACTATGGAATTACCAGCGGGCGCACACGCGCCCGAGCATCACAGACTACAACGGTTCGTGCGCCTTCGCCATTCCCCGGCCCGGGAGCACCGGCGCCTCGGAGCCAGGCTCCGAGGCGTCGTCGCTGCACCGCCGACGGCGATGTCGAGCGGTCACTCCCCGGGAGCGTTCCCGCGGCACGCCATTCCCGGCGATGGCACGTAGGCCTTGAGTCCGGCCTTCACGAACGATCCGTAGGACTGCACGCCGTGATACCTGTCCACGCCGCCGGGGCTCTGGTTGCCTCGCACCGCGATCGCGTCGTCGTCGAACCCCGGAGGGTTGTTCTCGAGCGCGTCCGCTTTGTCGAGGCCTGAATATGCGCATTCCGACGAGGCGTGCGCCGGCCCGGACGTCGGGTCCCCGTTCCCGGTGTACTCACCGGCATAGGCCGCGCTGGATCCTGCTGCAACGAGCCCCAGCGCGATCGCACAGCCGATCGCCAATCGTTTCATCAGTCGGTCCTCCTTCACAGTGTTCTTCCCCAAGGCGCGACGCGGAGATGCGTCGCGATGCGCGCATCCTACGCGCGTGCCGGGCGTGCGGGAAGAGAGGACCGACAGTCCGTCAGACCGAGAACGGGGCGAGCTCTGCGGCGAGCCGCTCGCTCACGTGCGCGTGGATCCTGGTGCCGTTCTCCTCGTGCGCGACCTCGAGCAGCAGCCCGCTCTCGTGCACGGCGGCGACCAGGTCGCCCCGGTCGTAAGGCACCACGGCGCGGATCTCGACGGCCGGCATGGGCAGGATCGCGTCGATCGCGGCGCGCAGGTCCTCGATGCCCTCGCCGGTCCGCGACGACACGAAGTGCGCCCCGGGGACCAGCCCGCGCAGCACCATCCGCTCGTCCTCGTCGAGGAGGTCGGCCTTGTTGAAGACGACGATCTCGGGGAGGTCGCGCGCACCCACGTCGCCCATGACGTCGCGGACGGTCTTGATCTGCCCGGCCGGATCCGGGTGGGATCCGTCGACGACGTGCACGATGACGTCGGCGTCACCGACCTCCTCGAGCGTGGAGCGGAACGCCTCCACCAGCTGGTGCGGCAGGTTGCGCACGAACCCGACGGTGTCGGTGAGCGTGTACACCCGGCCGTCGGCGGTCTCCGCACGGCGCACGGTCGCGTCCAGCGTCGCGAACAGCGCGTTCTCGACCAGCACGCCGGCGCTCGTGAGGGCGTTCAGCAGGCTGGACTTGCCGGCGTTGGTGTACCCCGCGATCGCGACGGAGGGGATCGTGTGGCGCTTGCGCTCGGCGCGCTTGGCCTCGCGTGCGGGCTTGAAGTCGCGGATCTGCTTGCGCAGCATGGCCATCCGGGTGCGGATGCGGCGACGGTCGAGCTCGATCTTCGTCTCACCCGGTCCGCGCGATCCCATGCCCGCGCCGCCGGCGCCGACCTGGCCACCGGCCTGCCGGCTCATCGACTCGCCCCAGCCGCGCAGACGCGGCAGCAGGTACTCGAGCTGCGCGAGCTCGACCTGGGCGCGGCCCTCGCGGCTCTTGGCGTGCTGGCTGAAGATGTCGAGGATCACCGTGGTGCGGTCGATGACCTTCACCTTGACGACGTCCTCCAGGGCGCGACGCTGGGACGCGGCGAGCTCGGTGTCGGCGATCACGGTGTCGGCGCCGACCGCGGCGACGATGTCCTTGAGCTCCTGCGCCTTGCCGCGACCGAGATAGGTCGCGGGATCCGGATGCGGACGGCGCTGCAGCAGCCCGTCCAGGACCACGGCCCCGGCCGTCTCGGCGAGCGCGGCGAGCTCGCGCAGCGAGTTCTCCGCGTCGTCCTGCGCCCCCTGCGGGTACACCCCGACGAGCACGACGTTCTCCAGACGGAGCTGCCGGTACTCGACCTCGGTGACGTCCTGGAGCTCGGTGGAGAGCCCGCCGACACGACGCAGCGCGTGGCGCTCCTCGAGGTCCCACTGTTCGCCGTCGGCCGACCCGTGCCCGGCGGTCGCGGTGTCCTGCAGAGCCTGCGCGGATCCGAAGACGTGCGATTCCGCACGCCGCTCCGCTGCGGCCAGAACGCGCTCGACCGCGTCGTCGTGTTCGTCATGTGTTGTGGACTGCGTCATCCGCACCTTTCTTGTGCCCGCCGAAATCGGTCGGGCGCCTTAACTTTAGCTGGGAGTGTCCGGTACGCTCGCTCCATGGGCTCGGACCACTACTTCACTGCGGCTCCCGCCAGCCCCGAGAACCTCCGCAGGATCAAGGTCACGCTCGCGGGCCGAGAGGCCGAACTCACCACCGCGGCCGGTGTTTTCAGCCCGGATCACGTGGATGTCGGCACGTCCGTGCTCCTCGCGAACACGCCGCCGCCCCCTCCGAGCGGCCACCTGCTCGATCTGGGCTGCGGCTGGGGGCCGATCTCCCTGTCCCTCGCGCTCGCGTCCCCGCACGCCACCGTCTGGGCCGTCGACGTGAACGAACGGGCGCTCGATCTGGTGCGCCGCAACGCCGCCGAACTCGGCCTCCACAACGTCAACGCCGTCACGCCCGAAGATGTTCCCGCCGACGTGTCGTTCCGCACGATCCGCTCCAATCCGCCCATCCGCGTCGGCAAGAGCGAGCTGCACGACCTCTTGGAGCGCTGGATCCCGCGCCTCGACGAACGCGCAGACGCCTGGCTCGTGGTGAGCCGCAACCTCGGCGCCGATTCGCTGCAGCGCTGGATGGCGTCCACCTTCGACGGCGGCTACAGCGTCTACCGCGCCACCACGGGCCGCGGCTTCCGGGTGCTCAAGGTCCGCCGGCACGGCACGCCGCCGACGGAGGGCATCGCGCTGCCCTAGAGCCGCTCGATCGAGGGGCGCTCGCTGTCGACGGGAACCCCATCGCCGTCGCACACCACGGGGCGGGTGTCCTCCGGCGCCAGGTCAGGCGAGGTCGATCTCGCCGGAGTAGGCGAGCTGCGCGGGTCCGGAGAGGAACGCGTGCTCGCCGTCCGCGGCGGGCGCCATGCGCACGCCCAGCGTGCCCCCCGGGACCTCGACCGTCCACTCGTCCGGCGCGCCGGCGCCGGCCCAGTGCCGCACCGCCAGCGCGGTCGCGACCACGCCGGTGCCGCAGCTGAGCGTCTCGCCGACGCCGCGCTCGAACACGCGCATCCGCACCCGGCCGACCCCATCCTGCACGAGGGGCTCCGCAGGCACGACGAACTCGACGTTCGCGCCGTGCTCGGGCATGGGGGCGAGCTCGGGACCGTGCGCGAGCTCGAGGCCGTCCAGCTCGGCGTCGGACGCGATCGCGACCACGACATGCGGGTTGCCGACGTCGATGCCGAGTCCGGGCCGCGGCACGCTCAGGCCCGTCGCCCGCGCGAGCGGGTCGTGACCGGAGAGCCGCCAGGGGCCGATGTCGACGCGGTAGCCGTCCTCGCTGCGGGTCACATCGCGCACGCCGGCGCGGGTGCCGATCGGGAGGGATCCGCCCTCCGCAAGCTCCGCGAGGCCGGTGCGCAGCAGATAGTGCGCGAACACCCTGGCACCGTTGCCGCACATCTCGGCGACGGATCCGTCCGCGTTGCGGTAGTCCATGAACCACTCGGCCGCGGGGTTCTCGGCGAGCGCGGCAGCGCCCTCCGGAAGCGCTGCGGAGCGGACGACGCGCAGCAGGCCGTCGCCGCCGATGCCGAAGTGGCGATCGCAGAGGGCGGCCACCTGCTCCGGGGTGAAGTGCAGCGCGCCGTCGGGGTCGGCGACGATGACGAAGTCGTTGCCGGTGCCGTGCCCCTTGGTGAATGCGACCATGCGTCGATTCTAGGGCGGAGCGTGTGTGCCGATCGCGCCGGACGCCGGCCGGCGACCGGTGGCCCTTCGTCTCGCTCCGTCCGGAGTCCGAAGAGTCGTCCGCCGTGGGCGGATCCGCCGGAGGCAGATCCGCTCGCCTCCGCGGCGATGCCGGGCGCACGCTGAGGGCATGACCGACGAACAGACCCGCAACCTCTTCGACGCCGACACCCGCCGGATGCTGTTCGCGCGCCGGATCCTCGTCCTCGACGGGGTCCTCGACGACGACAACGGCGTGCTGCTGATGGCGCAGCTGCTCGCCCTCGCCGCAGACGATCCCACCGCGGAGGTCACCCTGTGGATCCACTCCCCCGGCGGATCCGTCCCGGCGATGCTCGCGATCCGCGATCTCATGCGCACCGTCCCCTGCGGCGTGGCCACCGTCGCGTTCGGGCTCGCCTGCAGCGCGGGCCAGTTCCTGCTGTCCGCAGGCATGAAGGGCCGGCGACGCGCGCTGCCGCACAGCCGGATCCTGCTGCATCAGGGATCGGCCGGCATCGGCGGCACGGCGGTCGACGTCGAGCTGCAGGCCGCGGATCTGCGGCACACCCGCGACACCGTGCTCTCCCTGATCGCGGAGGACACCGGCCAGCCGATCGAGCGCGTGTTCGAGGACTCGCTGCACGACCGCTGGTACAGCGCCGAGGAGGCGCTCGCCTACGGCTTCATCGATGAGATCGCCACGGACTTCGCCGCGGTGCTGCCGCCACTCACCCGCCGAAGCATCGGCCTGACCGCAGAAGGAGCCTGAGATGGCCTCGTTCCTCGTCCCCAACGTGATCGCGACCTCGCCCCGCGGAGATCGCGTGCTCGACGTGTACTCGCACCTGCTCTCCGAGCGGGTGATCTACCTCGGCACCCCGCTCGATGCCGACGTCGCGAACGTGCTCGTCGCTCAGCTGCTGCACCTCGACTCCGAGGGCGGCGACCGCGACATACAGCTCTACATCAACTGCGAGGGCGGCGACCCCAGCGCCATGCTCGCCGTCTACGACACGATGCGGTTCATCCGCTCGGACGTGGCGACGTTCTGCGTCGGCCAGGCCGTGGCCGTCGGCGCCGTGCTGCTCGCCGCGGGCGCGGCCGGCAAGCGCGCCGCACTGCCGCACGCCCGGGTGATCCTGCACCAGCCCGCGGCGCAGGGGCGCGGCACGATCCCGGACCTGATCCTGCAGGCGGACGAGGTGGTGCGGGTGCGCGACGACCTCGAGCGGATCCTGGTCGCGCACACCGGACAGACCGCCGAGCGTCTGCGCGCAGACACGGATCGCGATCTCGTGCTGACCGCCGAGGGCGCTCGCGAGTACGGGCTCGTCGATCAGGTCGTCGTGCAGTCTCCTCCGATGCGCCCTGCGCGCACGATCGACGGCGCCGGACGCCCCGCCGGCGGGGCTCCGCACGAGGACGGAACGACGGCTCAGGCGGCTAGCGCGTAGGCCGCCCGGCCGACGGCGGGCGAGAGCTGCGCCGCCCGCCCGTCGGGCCCCGCGGATCCGGCGATCCGCTCCGCCACGCCGAGGGTGAGGTCGAGCAGTGACAGCTCGAGGGCGCCGGAGACCGCGGCCAGCATCTCGCTGGACGGCTCCTTGCGCCCGCGCTCCATCTCGGACAGATACTGCGGCGAGACGCCGGCCCGGCGCGCGGTCTCGGCGAGGGTCTCACCGCGGTCGGCACGGGCGTCGCGGAGCAGCTCGCCGACCACCGAACGCCAGAGCCGCTCGGGTTCACCGGGGCTGCGAGCGGTGCGCGGATCCTCATGCATCGTGGTCATGGCGCCATGCTAGGCAGGCGGTTCCGGAGCGCGCGAGCGGATCCGCTCTGAGCAGAATCGAGGGGTCCGCGCCGTCGCGGCGGATCCGCCGGATGCCGGGTCCGCCGCTTCTGCTCAGGCGTCGGCGATGAGGCGCTTGCCGGTGTTGCTGACGGTGAAGCGCTCGTAGCCGAGCGCGTCGTAGAAGCCCAGCACCTGCTCGTTGCCCTCGCGGACCATGAGCTGCACCTTCGGGCAGCCCATCGCCCGCAGCAGCCGCTCGGACTCGGCCACGAGCGCCCGTCCGATCCCCGCGCCCCGCCGCTCCGAGGTGCTCGCGAGGTAGTACAGCCAGCCGCGGTGCCCGTCATATCCCGCCATGACCGAGCCGACGATCCGAGCGGTGCCGTCGGCCGGAGCCGGCTCTTCGGCGACCAGGAAGAGCTCCGGCCGCACGGCGAGCTTGCGCTCGATGTCCGCACGCGGGTCGTTCCACGGCCGGGTCAGTCCGGCGTCCTCCCAGAGCGCGATCACCGCCTCGGTGTCGCCGCGCTGGAAGGCTCGGATCCCGAAGCCGTCACTCATGCATCGTCTCCCGTTCCACGATCCCGGACATGTCCACCGACTCCCGCGCGTCGAGCCACTCCGCCTCGGCGTACCGCCGGAACCAGGACACCTGCCGCCGGGCGTACCGGCGGGTGAGGGCCTGGGTCTCGGCGATCGCCTCGTCCTGCGCGAGCGTCCCGGAGAGCTGCGCCAGGGCCTGCGCATAGCCGATCGCGCGGCGGGCCGTCGTGCCCTGTTCGAGGCCGGCCGCGCGCAGCCGCTCCACCTCGTCCACCATGCCCTGCGCCCACATCCGCTCGACCCGGCGATCCAGACGCTCGACCAGGGCGGCGCGGTCGACGCCGAGTGCGAGCACCCGGGTGCGCGGCGCCCACGGCACGGGCTGCGCCGGCAGTGCGGCGCCGTGCGTGCTCTCCCCCTGGGCCAGCACCTCGAGCGCTCGGACGATGCGCCGGCCGTTCTTCGGGTCGATCCGGGCCGCGGTCGCCGGGTCCTGCTCCTGCAGGCGGGCCAGCAGAGGCACAGGACCGTGCTCCGCGAGCTCGGCCTCGAGCCGTGCGCGCAGGGCTTCATCGCGGGGCGGGAAGCGGAAGTCGTAGAGCACGCTGGAGACGTAGAGGCCGGATCCGCCGACGACGATCGCGTCGGCGCCGCGCGCGTGGATCGCCTCGATGGCGCTGCGCGCCCGCGGCTGATACCAGGCGACCGCCGCGTCCTCGGTGACGTCGAGCTCGTCGAAGAGATGGTGCGGGATGCCGCGGCGCTCCTGCGCCGGCAGCTTGGCGGTGCCGATGTCCATGCCGCGGTAGAGCTGCATGGCGTCCGCGTTCACGACCTCGGCGCCGATGCCGTGCTGGCCGAGCGCCTCCGCGAGATCGAGCGACAGATCGCTCTTGCCGGTGCCGGTCGCGCCGACGATCGCCCAGAGACGCGGCGACCTGGTCTCCGCCTGCGAGACCGCAGTCGGATCCGCGCTCACACGCCGACGCGCAACGTCGGCAGCCCCAGCGACACCGCCCGGGGCGCGCCGTCGGCGGCCGGTGCGGCCGGGACAGCGCACGACTCGGCCTGCGCCCGGTCCCAGGCGTCCCCGCCGCGCGTGCGCCGGATGCGCAGCGGTGCGCCGTCCGGCGCGTCCGCGAGCAGGTGGAACGGAGCCGCGTGGGTGATCGTCACGGTCACCACGTCGCCCGGACGGGGCCGATCCGATCCCTCGGGCAGCTCGAAGTGCACCAGACGGTTGTCCTGCGCGCGCCCCGTGAGGCGGTGCGTCTCGGCGTCCTTCTTGCCCTCGCCGACGGACACGACGACCTCGACCTCTCGGCCGAGCTGCTTCTGGTTCTCCTCCAGGGAGATGCGCTCCTGCAGCGCGATCAGACGGTCGTAGCGCGCCTGCACGACCTCCTTGGGGACCTGGTCCGCCATGGTGGCGGCGGGTGTGCCCTCGCGGATCGAGTACTGGAACGTGAACGCGCTCGCGAAGCGGGCCTGCTCCACCACCCGCATCGTGTCCTCGAAGTCCTCCTCCGTCTCGCCGGGGAAGCCGACGATGATGTCGGTCGAGATCGCCGCGTTCGGGATCTTCGCGCGCACCCGGTCGAGGATGCCGAGGAACTTCTCGCTGCGGTAGGAGCGGCGCATGGCGCGCAGGATCCGGTCGCTGCCGGACTGCAGCGGCATGTGCAGCTGCGGCATCACGCTCGGCGTCTCGGCCATGGCGTCGATGACGTCGTCGGTGAAGGCCGCCGGGTGGGGACTCGTGAAGCGGATCCTCTCCAGCCCGTCGATCTCGCCGGCGGCGCGCAGCAGTTTGCCGAACGCCTGCCGGTCGCCGAACTCGACGCCGTAGGAGTTCACGTTCTGGCCGAGCAGGGTGACCTCGATCGCCCCGTCCTCGACGAGCAGGCGGATCTCGTTCAGGATGTCACCGGGCCGGCGGTCCTTCTCCTTGCCGCGCAGGCTCGGCACGATGCAGAACGTGCAGGTGTTGTTGCATCCGACCGAGATCGACACCCAGCCGCTGTGCGCCGAGTCACGTCGCGTCGGCAGAGTGGAGGGGAAGACCTCGAGCGACTCGAGGATCTCGAGCTCGGCCTCCCCATTGTGGCGGGCGCGTTCGAGCAGTCCGGGCAGGGACCCCATGTTGTGCGTGCCGAAGACCACGTCGACCCAGGGCGCCTTGTCGAGCACGGCCTGCTTGTCCATCTGGGCGAGACACCCGCCGACGGCGATCTGCATCCCGGCGTGCTTGTCCTTGCGGGACTTGAGGTGCCCGAGCGTGCCGTAGAGCTTGCCCGCGGCGTTGTCGCGCACCGCGCAGGTGTTGATGATGACGATGTCGGCCTCGTCGTCCGCCTCGACGCGGACGTAGCCGGCGCTCTCCAGAGAGCCGGAGAGTCGCTCGGAGTCGTGCACGTTCATCTGACAGCCGAAGGTGCGCACCTCGTAGGTGCGCGGACGCCCGGTCTCATCGTGCGCGGCCGCGGAGGGCGCGATGATCGTGGGTTCGCTCAGGGGAATGGTCATGATGACAGCCATTCTACTTTCGACGTCCGCACCCGAGGGCGGGACAGCGCGCGCTCAGTCCGAATCCTCGAAGCGCACCCGGCCGCGGGCTGCGCCGGGCTGCGTCTCGCGCCAGGCCGTGCGTGCGGCGTTCAGCGCGACGCTCCCGCCGTAGCCGCGACGAGACAGCTGCCCGACCAGCCGACGGATCGCGGTGTCCTCGTCGTACCGGCGAAGGCCAGCCACCTTCGATCGCGCGTAGTCGAGTGCGCGCTCGGCGTCGTCGTCCTCGAGCCTCGAGAGCGCCTCGTCGGCGATCTCCCTGGGGATGCCGCGCTGTGCGAGCGTCCGCGAGATCGCGACCCTCCCCTGGCCCTTGCGATCCGACCCCGAGGTGACGAGATGCTCCGCCAGCGCGACGTCGTCGAGGTACCGGCGCTGTTCGAACTCCGCGACGATGAGGTCGCGGTCGTCCGCCGCGACGCCCAGCCCGCGCAGCACGTCCGTGGCCTCTCGGCTCGTGAGCTGCTTGGTGCGGAGCTTGCGGACGAGCACCTCCTTGGCCTCGCCGAGCGGATCCGCTGCGGCGGGCGCCTGGTCGCTGTGCCGGCCGACCGCCCGGAGCCGGGTGCGACCGTGTTCGGCCTCATCCCCGCCGTCGTCGCGCTCGGGGAGGGCGACGTCCGCCTGCGGCCGCAGTGCTCCAGCCGCAGGGTGGCGGGGCCCCGGGCCGCGACGCGCAGCCGCGGACTCCTCGGCCCAGGTCGAGCGCCACTCCGCGGCCGGGGACGACGTCTTCTCCGCCGGCGCCTCCGTGGCGCCCGCGGCAGAACCACCCCGCGCCCCGAAGAGCGGAATGACCGGGGCGAGGCGATCGTCCTGCGACGATGCCCCGTCCCCGTCACGCACGGCTCACCCCGGTTGTCGAGCGACGTCGAGACACGGTTGTCGAGCGACGTCGAGACATCAGGCCGGGCGGCGCTGCGCCAGCTCGTCGGCCGCGGATGCCGGCGCCGCCGCACCGCCGATGCCGAGCTTCTGCTTGATCTGGGTCTCGATCGTCGCCGCAATGTCCGGGTTCTTCAGCAGGAAGTTGCGGGCGTTCTCCTTGCCCTGCCCCAGCTGGTCGCCGTCGTAGGTGTACCAGGCACCGGACTTCTTCACGATGCCGTGCTCGACACCGAAGTCGATCAGGCTGCCCTCGCGGGAGATGCCGATCCCGTACAGGATGTCGAACTCGGCCTGCTTGAACGGCGGGGCCATCTTGTTCTTGACGACCTTGACACGCGTACGGTTTCCGACCGCGTCCGCGCCGTCCTTCAGCGTCTCGATGCGACGGATGTCGAGGCGGACCGAGGCGTAGAACTTCAGCGCCTTGCCGCCGGCGGTGGTCTCCGGAGACCCGAAGAACACGCCGATCTTCTCGCGCAGCTGGTTGATGAAGATCATGGTGGTGTTGGTCTGGTTCAGGCCACCGGTGAGCTTGCGCAGGGCCTGCGACATCAGACGCGCCTGCAGACCCACGTGCGAATCGCCCATCTCGCCCTCGATCTCGGCGCGCGGCACGAGGGCCGCCACGGAGTCGATCACGACGAGGTCGATCGCACCGGAGCGCACGAGCATGTCGGCGATCTCCAGGGCCTGCTCCCCGGTGTCCGGCTGGGAGACCAGGAGGGCGTCGATGTCGACGCCGAGCTTCGCCGCGTAGTCCGGGTCGAGGGCGTGCTCCGCGTCCACGAACGCCGCGATGCCGCCGGCCCGCTGCACGTTCGCGATCGCGTGCAGGGTCAGCGTCGTCTTGCCGGAGGACTCCGGTCCGTAGATCTCGATGATGCGGCCACGGGGAAGACCGCCCACGCCGAGCGCCACGTCGAGGGCGATCGATCCGGTGGAGATCACCTCGACAGGGGCGCGCTCGTCACTGCCCAGCCGCATGACCGAGCCTTTCCCGAATTGCTTGTCGATCTGGGCGAGTGCCGTTTCGAGGGCCTTCTCGCGGTCTGCGGGTGAGGGCATGACGTGCTCCTTCGTGCTCGTGAACTGCCGCCTGTAGGCTGTCGCGGCTGCTCCGGCTGGGGCGAGCTCTCCGACAAGGCGAATGACCTCGTGGTCATGCCGAACACGCTAGGAGCGGCCACCGACATTGCGGCGCCGGCTCCGGGAACCGTGGACGATCCGATCACGAAACCATCTGTGCAGGACGATACCCGCTCCTCGAACATGTCTTCGACGACACGCCGGGATGGCCGGCGTACGGATCGAACACGACAAGCGCGCGTGCGCTCAGGCGCGCTTGCGCTCCAGCCTGCCGACACCGTGGCGGCGCTCCTCCGGGACGTCCGTCTCGGCGCACAGCGCCAGCCACACATCGCGCGGCGGCACACCGGCGTCCAGCGCCTGGGCGGCAGTGCGGCCGCCGACGGCCGCCAGCACCAGATCGGCGGCCAGCGCGTCTCCGCGCGCGCCGAACTCCGCGCTCACCGCGCGGAGGAATTCGCTGCGCCGCATCCGATCAGCGCAGCGAGAACTCGGACTCGACCGACGCCACCAGGTCGTCCGGGACGACGTCCGGGATCACCTGCAGACCCTCGAGCTCGGCGATCCGATCGCCGACTTCGCGCATGATCGTCGAGATCGGGACGTCCAGAGCCTCGGCGACGGACGCGAGGATCTCGCTCGACGCCTCCTTCTGACCGCGCTCGACCTCGCTGAGATATCCGAGGGCGACGGAAGCCTTGCCCGCGACCTGACGGAGCGTCCGACCTTTCTGCAGACGGAAGTCCCGCAGCACGTCGCCGATCTCCTGTCGTACGAGAATCATCGGGACCTCCTCTCCCCCACCGAGCCGGTCGAGACGCCGGACCGGATGGTCAGTCTAACTCGCCTCAACGGATTCGATTCTAGTGTTTCGTCCTGTGCGTTGAATGTGAGCACACTCGACTCAACTTCGAGAACCGGCCTGGTATTCCCCCGCGGCCGAAGGATCTTCTGCGAGGAGGTCGACGAGCAGGGCGAGGGCCGCCTCGACGGTCGCGGCCCTGATCTCCGCACGGTCGCCCTCGAAGCGGAACGACCGGCTCACGGTTCCGCCTGCCCGGCTCACGCCGATGTGCACAGTGCCGACGGGCTGACCGCCCTGCGCGGTGGGCCCTGCCACGCCGGTCGTGGCGACGCCGACATCGGCAGCGCGTCCGTCGACGGCGAGGGCGGAACGCGCTCCCTCGGCCATCTGCCGCACCACGTCGGGGTCGACCGGCCCGCGTGCCGCGAGAAGCATCGGATCCACGTTCAGAAGGCTCGCCTTGACCGGTGTGGCGTAAGCGACGACCGCACCGTTCAGGACAGCCGACGCACCCGGAACCGAGACGATGGCGGCGCTCAGCGCCCCTCCGGTGAGCGACTCCGCGACGGCGAGACTTAGCCCGCGGACGCGGAGTGCCTCGACCACCGCCTCGGCGCGGGGCGACGGCTGCGTCACTCGGTCGCGTTCCGGTCGGCGCGTGCACCGCGGAGCTGCGCGGCGATGTAGTCGATGCCGCTCGCGATCGTGAGGATCAGCGCCACGATCATCAGCACGGTGGTCGTGATCGACCATGCCGGAAGCCCGATCCACACGTGCAGGGGCAGCAGCGCCCAGGACAGCGCCACCGCCTGCACCGCGGTCTTGATCTTGCCCATCCACGCCGCGGCGACGATGTGCTCCTTGGCGACCAGGAAGCGGTGCACGGTGATGCCCCACTCCCGCACCAGGATGACCACGACGAGCCACCACCACACCTCGCCCAGGAGGGCGAGGCCGATGAACCCGGCGCCGGTGAGCAGCTTGTCGGCGATCGGATCCCAGAGCTTGCCGAAGTCGCTGACCAGGTCGTACCGACGCGCGAGATAGCCGTCGACCCAGTCCGTCGAGATGGCGAGGATGAACAGCGCCGCCGCCACCCAGCGCAGGGCGAGGTGCGGCAGGCCGTCCGTGCCGCCGAGCAGCAGCAGGACGAAGAAGATGATCGCGAGCGGGATCCGCGCCACCGTGATCGCGTTCGGGAGCTGCCGCGGGATGTCCATCAGTCGCGCCCGGTGAGGCCCCAGGCGTCCTCGTCCGTCTCCGCCTCGACCTCGGGAAGGCCGCGGTACTGCGCCTCCAGAGGATCCTCGCCGTAGCGGTCGTCCGCGTAGCCGCCGGCCGGCGCAGCGGGCGGCAGGGGCGGTGCGGGAACGGGCGGGGCGGTCGGAGCGGGAGCGTGAGCGGACGAGGCGGCATGGGCGGACGGGGCGTGGGCCGAGGGCTGGTCGTCACCGCGGAGCTTGGCCAGCACGCCGGGCAGCTGCTCGGGCGTGACCAAGACGTCGCGGGCCTTGGACCCTTCGGACGGGCCGACGATCTCGCGGGACTCCAGCAGGTCCATGAGCCGGCCGGCCTTCGCGAAGCCGACGCGCAGCTTGCGCTGCAGCATCGACGTCGAGCCGAACTGGGACGACACGATCAGCTCGGCGGCGGCGAGGAGCAGTTCGAGGTCGTCGCCGATGTCCTCGTCGACCTCCTTCTTCTTGCCCTCCACGGCCTCCGCCACATCCGGGCGGTACTCGGGCCTGGCCTGGCCGGTGACGTGCTTGACGACCGCGTCGATCTCGCTCTCGTCCACCCAGGCGCCCTGCAGGCGGAACGGCTTGGAGGATCCCATCGGCGAGAACAGCGCGTCGCCCTGGCCGATGAGCTTGTCCGCGCCGGGACTGTCCAGGATCACGCGGCTGTCGGTGACGCTGGTGACCGCGAAGGCGAGACGCGAGGGCACGTTGGCCTTGATCAGACCGGTGACGACGTCGACGCTCGGGCGCTGGGTCGCGAGCACGAGGTGGATGCCGCTCGCGCGGGCGAGCTGGGTGATCCGGACGATCGAGTCCTCGACGTCGCGCGGTGCGACCATCATCAGGTCGGCGAGCTCGTCGACCACGACGAGGAGGTACGGGTACGGCTTGAGCACGCGCTCGCTGCCCGCGGGGACCTCGACCTCGCCGGCGCGCACGGCGCGGTTGAAGTCGTCGATGTGGCGGAAGCCGAACGACGCGAGGTCGTCGTACCGCATGTCCATCTCCTTCACGACCCACTGCAGCGCCTCGGCGGCCTTCTTCGGGTTCGTGATGATGGGGGTGATCAGGTGCGGCACGCCCGCGTAGCTGGTGAGCTCCACGCGCTTCGGGTCGATCAGCACCATGCGCACGTCGGCGGGGCGCGCCCGCATCAGCAGGCTCGTGATCATCGAGTTCACGAAGCTGGACTTGCCCGATCCGGTGGATCCGGCGACGAGCAGGTGGGGCATCTTGGCGAGGTTCGCGACCACGAAGTTGCCGCCGACGTCCTTGCCGACGCCGATCGTCAGCGGATGCGTGCTCTTGTGCGCCGCGGCGGAGCGCAGCACGTCGCCGAGCGCGACGGTCTCGCGGTCGGCGTTCGGGATCTCGATGCCGATCGCGCTCTTCCCGGGGATCGGCGAGAGGATCCGCACGTCGTTCGACGCGACCGCGTAGGCGAAGTTGTTGCTGAGCTGCAGGATCTTCTCGACCTTGACGCCGTGGCCGACCTCGACCTCGTACTGGGTCACCGTCGGTCCGCGGGAGAAGCCGGTCACCTTGGCGTCGATGTTGAACTGGGTGAGCACGTTCGTGAGCTGCTCGACGACCCGGTCGTTCGCCTCGGAACGGGCCACGGACGGCGGACCGGCCTTGAGCACGCCGGGCGACGGCAGGATGTACGGGGCGACGGGCGCCTGCGGCCCCCTCTGCCCCGGCCCCGCCGTGCCGAACCCGTCGAACCCGCCGAGTTCGTCGAGCTCGCCGGTGTCGCCGTCGTCGAGGAGCGCGGTGGTCTGCTGCTCGGCGAGCGCGTCCGCCACGGAGCGCAC
Source organism: Microbacterium sp. 22242 (assembly GCF_052045495.1). Taxonomy (NCBI): domain Bacteria; kingdom Bacillati; phylum Actinomycetota; class Actinomycetes; order Micrococcales; family Microbacteriaceae; genus Microbacterium; species Microbacterium sp. 22242. Next base: position 279,826 of record NZ_JBQEOZ010000005.1, read on the forward strand.
GTCGGTGAGCACCTCGGTCGCGGCGTCGTACGGATCGGCGTCGGTGATGACCGCCTTGTCGTACGCGGTCGCCACCGTGGGCACGTCGTCCTGCGCGGTGAGGAGCTCGGTGAGGTCCTGCGAGCCCGCGCCGCTCTCCGGATCCTCTTCACGCCCGGTCTTGTTGCGACGCCACCACGGCAGGACGTCGGGATCGTCGACCTTGTCGGCCGGATCGATCGCCGCCTCCTCCACGGGTTCGGCCTTGGGGGTCCGCTCCGCGTCGAACATCCAGGCGTAGAGGTCGCCGAGGCGCGCGCCGATCCGGTTCGGCGGGGTCTTCGTGAGGATCAGCACGCTCAGCGCGGCCAGCAGCGACAGCACGATGTAGGCGGGGATGGCGGTGAGGTAGCTCAACGGCTGCCCCAGCATCCAGCCGAACAGGCCGCCCGCGGCGCTCAGCGCCACCATGCCCTGCTTGGGCTGCGGCATGCCGCCGGCGACATGGCAGAACCCGGCCAGCGCGATCACGAACAGGCCGAAGCCGATCCCGATCCGGCCGTTGTCGTGCACCGATGACGGATGCCGGAACAGCCAGCCGGCGAGCAGCAGCAGCAGCACGGGCGCCACGAAGGCGACACGGCCCACCAGAGCGCCCACGGAATAGGCGCTGATGTTGCTCGCGACCGCGGCCCCGATGAAGAACCACTCGTTGACGGCGCCCGCGATGGCGAGCAGCACGAGCAGGAACGGGAAGCCGTCGCGGCGCTGATCCTTCTCGAGCGTCTCCGGCCCGAACGCGCGGAACAGCCCCCCGACGCCGTGCGCGATGCCCATCCAGGCGCGCGCGATCATCGGAGGCTTCTCCGGCTCGTCGACGTACCTCTTCGGGGCGGGAGCGGCCTTGGCCGCCGTGCTGCGCGGCTTCGTCCCGGACGCGGCGCCGGAGCGGGCGCGCGCCGAAGGCTTCTCCGCCGCACTCCTCTTCTCGTGAGTGGTCGCGTTCGAACTCCTGGGCATGCTCCCACGCTACGGCCGGGCGCAGACATCGGGCCGCAATGACGCGGCTTTCCGCGGGATCCCGCGCGGATCGGCCCCGACCGAGGGCGAGGGGCCGATCCGAGGACGTGGATCGCGGTCAGGCCTCGATGACCAGCGGCACGATCATCGGACGGCGGCGCAGCTTCTGGTTCACCCAGCGGCCGATCGTGCGGCGGACGACCTGGGACAGCGCGTGCGTGTCCCGCACGCCGTTGCCCGAGGCCTCCTTGAGCGCGGCGATGATCTTCGGCGCCACGTCGTCGAACACCGAGTCGTCCTCGGCGACGCCCTTGGCGTGGATCTCCGGGCCGGAGATGATCGCGCCGGTCGCCGAGTCGACCACGACGATGACGGACACGAAGCCCTCCTCGCCGAGGATCCGGCGATCCTTGAGGTCGGCGTCGGTGATCTCGCCGACCGTGGAGCCGTCCACGTACACGAATCCGAGGTCGAGCTGGCCGGCCACCCGGGCGACCCCGCCCTTGAGGTCGATCACGGTGCCGTTGGAGCCGATGATGGTGCGCTCGGCCGGGATCCCGGTGTCCTGCGCGAGCTTGGCGTTCGCGATCAGGTGCCGGTACTCGCCGTGCACGGGCAGCACGTTCTTCGGCTTCAGGATGTTGTAGCAGTACAGCAACTCGCCGGCGGCGGCGTGGCCGGACACGTGCACGCGGGCGTTGGCCTTGTGCACGACGTCGGCGCCGAGCTTGGTGAGGCCGTCGATCACGCGGTAGACGGCGTTCTCGTTGCCGGGGATGAGGCTGGAGGCGAGGATCACCGTGTCGCCAGGGCCTGGCTCGATCGCGTGGTCGAGGTTGGCCATGCGGCTGAGCACGGCCATCGGCTCGCCCTGGGAGCCGGTCGACATGTACACGATCCGGTCGTCCGGCAGATCGCGCGCCTTCTTGTAGTCGATGAGCACGTTCGCCGGCACCTTGAGGTAGCCGAGCTGCTCGGCGATGGTCATGTTGCGGACCATGCTGCGCCCCAGCAGCGCCACCCGGCGGCCGTGCGCGTGCGCGGCGTCGAGCACCTGCTGCACGCGGTGCACGTGGCTGGAGAAGCTGGCCACGATCACCCGGCGGGGCGCTTTGCCGATGACCTGGTCGAGTACGGGCCCGATCGAGCGCTCGGTCGGCGTGAAGCCCGGCACGTCGGCGTTCGTGGAGTCGACCAGGAACAGGTCGACGCCCTCCTCGCCGAGGCGGGCGAAGGCGCGCAGGTCGGTGATGCGCCCGTCCAGCGGCAGCTGATCCATCTTGAAGTCGCCGGTCGCGAGGACCATGCCGGCGGAGGTGCGGATCGCGACCGCGAGAGCATCCGGGATGGAGTGGTTCACGGCGACGAACTCGAGGTCGAACGGCCCGACCTGCTCGCGCTGCTCCTCCTTCACGGTGAGCGTGTACGGCTTGATCCTGTGCTCCTTGAGCTTCGCCTCGACGAGCGCGAGCGTGAGACCGGATCCGATCAGCGGGATGTCGCCCTTGAGGCGCAGCAGGTACGGCACCGCGCCGATGTGGTCCTCGTGGCCGTGCGTGAGCACGACGCCGACGATGTCGTCGAGACGGTTCTTGATCGGCTCGAAGTCGGGCAGGATCAGGTCGACGCCGGGCTGGTGCTCCTCGGGGAACAGCACGCCGCAGTCGACGATCAGGATCTTGCCGTCGAGCTCGAAGATCGTCATGTTGCGGCCGACCTCCCCGAGTCCGCCCAGGGGCGTGATCCGGAGAGTGCCGGGGGCGAGCGCTTCTGGCTCAGCGAGGGGAATGGTCATGGATGCCTCCTAGGCGGGGCGCGCTGCGCGCCCGGTGGTCGTGGATCCCCTGCGCCGGTCCCCCGGCATCGACGGCCGAGCCGCCGAAGACCGGTCGGTCGACGGCCGATCCGTCGACGGCCCGTCCATCAACGGCCCGTCCATCAACGGCCGGTCCGTCAACGGGTGGTGCCGTGCACCTTCGGGAGCGCGCCGCCGGCGGCGGCGTTGCGGTCGGGGCGGAAGTCGGAGAAGTCCGCGCCGGGGACGTCCTTGACGAGCGCGAGCTCGTCCTCGATGAGGGCGGCCTCCCACTCCTCCGGCCCCACCAGGGGCAGCCGGACGCGCGGGCTGTCGATGCGGCCGAGGCCGTGCAGGATGTACTTCGCCGCGACCGTGCCAGGCACGTGCGTCATCGCGGCCCGGACGAGCGGCTCCAGTCGCTTGTGCGCCGCAGTGGCCGTGGCGAGGTCGCCGCGGTTCACCGCGTCGACGATCGTGCGATACGGGGCCGAGGTGATGTTGGCGGTGACGCCGATGAGGCCGGTGGCCCCGATCGACAGGTGCGGCAGCGCGTTGGAGTCGTCTCCGGAGAAGTACATCAGGTCGGTCTGGTTGAGCACCCGGCTGACCTCGGAGAAGTCGCCCTTGGCGTCCTTGACCGCGAGGATGTTCGGGTGCTTCGCGAGGCGCAGGATCGTCTCGTACTTGATCGGAACGCCGGTGCGGCCCGGGATGTCGTAGAGGATGACCGGCAGGTCTGTGGCGTCCGCGACGAGGCGGAAGTGCGTCAGGATCCCGGACTGGGTCGGCTTGTTGTAGTAGGGCGTGACGATCATGATGCCGTCGGCGCCGGCCTTCTCGCTCGCCTTGTAGAGCTCGATCGCGTGCGCGGTCTCGTTGGATCCGCCGCCCGTGATGATGGTCGCGCGGCCTGCGGCGACGTCCTTGCCGACCTCGACCAGGCGCAGCTTCTCTGCGTCCGTCAGCGTCGAGGTCTCGCCGGTCGTGCCGGTGACGACGATGCCGTCGGCGCCGTCCGAGATGACACGGTCCATGTGCTTCTCGACGGAGGGCCAGTCGACCTCGCCGTCGGCCGTCATCGGGGTGATGAGGGCGACGAGCACCTGTCCGAAGGGATTGCCCGTGTGCGTCATGCCTCCAGCGTATCGGTTCGGGTGATGCTCACGCTGTGCCGGCCGCCCCGACGGCGCCGCCGCGGGAGAGGTCGGATTAGGCTCGCGCCATGGCCTGGCAGACCCATGAGTCCCTCACCGTGTACGACAACCGCTGGATCTCGGTGCGCGAGGACCGGATCACCGGCCCCTCCGGCGACGGGATCTACGGCGTCGTCACGATGAAGCATCCGGCCGTGTTCGTGGTCGCCCTGGACGACGAGGACCGCGTCTGTCTCGTCACGATGGAGCGCTACACGACCGGGGCCTCGGTCGAGGTGCCCGCGGGCGGCAGCGACGGCGAGGATCCGCTGCGGGCCGCGCAGCGCGAACTGCGCGAGGAGACCGGTCTGGAAGCCGAGGAGTGGACGCCGATCGGCACCATGAACGCGCTCAACGGGATCGCGGTGGCCCCGGAGCACGTCTTCCTCGCCCGCGGCCTGCGCACGGTCTCGGACAGCGCGCCTACGCAGGCCGAGGAGGGGATCGCCGCGATGGACCGGGTCCCGTTCGCCGAGGCGGTCGCGATGATCGCCGACGGCCGGATCACGGATGGCGAGACGGTCGCCGCCCTCGCGTACGCGGCGATCCACCTGGGGCGCTTCGCCTGACCCGCATGCGGGTCGGGCGTGCGGGCTGCGCCGGCTACATCCGGCCGCGCCGGGCGATCCGCGTGGTGAGCGAGCGGGGCACGAGACGCGAGCCCGCGATCATCGCCCTGTAGCGCAGCGACGGGATCACCACGCCCCTGCCGCGAGCGGCGGCGCGCAGGCCCGCGCGCACGACGTACGGGGCGTCCAGCCACAGGAACGCGGGCACCCCCTCCTCGCCGGCTCCGAGCCCCATCCGCTCGTGGAACGTGGTGTGCACGAATCCCGGGCAGAGGGCGGTGACGGTGACGCCGTCGCGGGCGTACTCGTCGTTCGCCCAGCGGCTGAAGCCGATGAGCCACCGCTTGCAGGCCGAGTACGTGGAGCGCGAGATGAATCCCGCCACCGAGGCGACGTTGACGATGCGGCCGCCGCGGCCGCGCATGACGCCGAGCGCCGCGTGCATGAGCCGCATGGGCGCCTCGACATGCACGCGCAGGTGCCGCACCTCGTCGGCGATGTCGTTGTCGGCGAACTGCAGCGGCAGCCCGAACCCGGCGTTGTTCACCAGCAGATCGATCGGGCGTTGCGCATCCGAGATCCGGCTCGCGACGCGGCCGACCCCGTCCTCCCTGGCGAGATCGGCGACGATCACCTCGACGACGACACCGCGGCTCGCCGTGAGCTCCGCGGCGAGTGCGTCCAGTGCGTCCTGCGACCGCGCGACCAGCACGAGGTCGGCGCCGCGGGCGGCGAGCTGACGCGCGAACTCCGCGCCGAGGCCGGCGCTGGCGCCGGTGATGAGCGCGGTGGGCATGGGTGTCCTCCGTCGGGTCGGGCGATCGTCGGGTCGGGCGACCGGATCAGCGCTCGTAGCCGAGGAAGCGGTAGCGGATCCCGGTCCTGCTCGTCCGCCACTCCCCCTCGGACGCCAGCCGGAAGCCGTCCCGGGACGGTGCGAAGGCGTCACCCGGCACGTCGAGGTCGAGCTCGGTGACCTCGAGCCGGTCGGCGGATCCGATCACCTCGCGGAAGATCTCGCCGCCGCCGATGATCCAGGCGTCGGCGAGGCCGTCGAGGGCGCCGCCGATCGAACCCGCCGTGCGCACGCCGTCCGCGGACCAGTCGGCCTGCCGGGTGACCACGACGTTCTCCCGCCCCGGCAGCGGACGGAACCGCTCGGGCAGCGACTCCCAGGTGCGCCGCCCCATGATCACGGGCGCGCCGAGCGTGATCTCCTTGAAGTGCGCGAGATCCTCCGGCACGTGCCAGGGCATCGTGCCGCCCGCGCCGATCACGCCGCCGTGCGCCTCGGCCCAGATCAGGCCGATCGTGGTCGAGCCGGTCATACCGCGACCGCGGCCCGGATCGCCGGGTGATGCTGGTAGTCCTCGACCACGAAGTCCTCGAACGCGTAGTCGAAGATCGAGTCCGGCTTCCGCGTGATCCGCAGCGTCGGGTACGGGTAGGGCTCGCGGGTGAGCTGCTCCTGCACCTGCTCGAGGTGGTTGTCGTAGATGTGGCAGTCGCCGCCCGTCCACACGAAGTCACCGGGCTCGAGGCCGGTCTGCTGCGCCACCATCAGCGTCAGCAGCGCGTAGGAGGCGATGTTGAACGGGACACCGAGGAACAGGTCGGCGCTGCGCTGATACAGCTGGCAGGACAGCTTGCCGTCCGCGACGTAGAACTGGAACAGCGCGTGACAGGGCGCGAGCGCCATGTCCGGGATGTCGGCCGGGTTCCAGGCCGACACGATGATGCGACGCGAGTCGGGCGAGTTCCGGATCTGGTCGATCACCTGCTGCAGCTGATCGATGCGTCCTCCGTCGGGCGTGGGCCAGGAGCGCCACTGCACCCCGTAGACCGGGCCCAGGTCGCCGTCCGCGTCCGCCCACTCGTCCCAGATCGTGACGCCGTGCTCCTGCAGCCAGCGCACGTTCGAGTCGCCGCGCAGGAACCACAGCAGCTCGTACGCGATCGACTTGAAATGCACCCTCTTGGTGGTGATGAGCGGGAACCCCTGCGCCAGGTCGAAGCGGATCTGCCGGCCGAAGACGCTCGTCGTCCCCGTGCCGGTGCGGTCGTCCTTGTGCGTGCCGGTCGCGAGCACGTCGCGGAGCAGATCTTCATACGGCGTGGGGATCGCGGCGCTCATGCGTCTCAGCGTACCGGCGGCGTGCGTGGCTCGGGCCCTTCGACAGGCTCAGGGACCGAGGGGGCAAGGGGTCAGGGACCGAGGGGCGCGGGCTCGGGGACCGAGGGGGCGCGGGGTCGGGGACCGAGGGGGAACGGGGACGGGCAAGGCCGTGCCCGACTCGATCCGTCATATCCGCCCGTGCCTGCGACGCCGGACGTAGCCTCGGAACATGTCCTTGCCGATCGCGCTCACGCTCGTGGCCGCGCTGCTCGCGGCGACCGTGATCGCGGGCGTGCTGCTGCGGCGCCGAGACGGCCGCGCCGTGACCGTGCACGGCGACCGGCACGTCGATCCCGCCGATCTCATGCGGCCCCTCGGCGCCCAGGCGACGCTGGTGCAGTTCAGCACGGAGTTCTGTGCGCGCTGCCCGCAGGTGCGCCGCCTGCTCGGATCCATCGCCGCCGAGCGCTCCGGCGTCGTGCATGCCGAGGTCGACCTCACCTCCCGCGCCGACCTCGCCGCCCGCTACCGGGTGCTGAGTACCCCGACGACGCTCGTGGTCGACGCGGACGGCAGGATCCGCTCCCGGTTCACCGGCGTGCCCAGCCCGGCCGCCGTGCTCTCGGCCCTCGACGGCGATCACGCCGCTCACGCATAGGAGACCCGCATGACGCCTTCCCCCGGTATCGATCCCCGCGGACCGCGCTTCGCCGCGTGGATCACGTCCGCACTGCTCCTCATCGCGACCGTGCTGGGTCTGGTGGAGGGATCCGTGGCCCCGCCGCACGACGCACTCCCCCAGGGGTTGCAGGACATGGTGTCGCTGACCCGCACGCCGCCGGGGCTGGTGGTCCTCGAGCGGTTCGGCCAACCCGCGTTCCTGCTCACCCTGGTGATCGCCCTCCTCTTCCTGTGGGGCGTCCTCTCGCCCACCACCCAGCCCTGGAGCGCGCTGTTCCGCAGCCTGGTGCGCCCGCGTCTCGCGCCGCCGAGCGAGCTGGAGGACCCGCGGCCGCCGCGATTCGCCCAGGGCGTCGGCCTGGTCGTGGTCGTCATCGGCCTGATCCTGCACCTGCTCGGCGTGCCGTGGGCGCTGCCGATCGCCACCGCGATGGCATTCGTCGCCGCCTTCCTCAACGCTGCGTTCGGGCTGTGCCTGGGCTGCCAGCTCTATCTGCTGCTGCACCGCGCCGGGATCCTGGGGCCCGGTTCCTCGGCCGCGGCCTGATCGATAGGCTGGCAGCCACACCATCCCGATCGGAGGATCCTCATGTCCGTCACGAGTGAAGCCGCTGCCACCTGGACCGGAAGTCTCATCGAGGGTGAGGGATCCGTGTCCTTCTCGTCCTCGCATCTGGGCACGTTCCCTTTGAACTGGAAGGCGCGCTCGGAGGGATCCGAGACGACGACCACCCCCGAGGAGCTCATCGCCGCCGCGCATTCGTCCTGCTACAGCATGGCGCTGTCGCACGCGCTGGCCGGCAACGGCACCCCTGCCGAGCGGGTGAACACCACGGCGTCGGTGACCTTCAAGCCGGGCACGGGCATCACCGGCAGCCACCTCAACGTGAACGCCTCGGTCCCCGGCCTGGACGCGGAGACGTTCCAGCGCCTCGCCGAGGAGGCCAAGACCGGCTGCCCGGTCTCCGCCGCGCTCTCCGGCATCGAGATCACGCTCGAGGCGACGCTCGCCTGACGCTCGACCGTCTTCGGCGGCCGCATCTCCCTGGGGGATGCGGCCGTTCGCGTGTGCAGGGCGGGGGGCGCTACTTCGCCAGGCGGATCGCCGCGCGGATCGCCGCACGCGCGTCTTTGCGCCGCCCGGCCGCGTCCTGCACCACGCCGAGCCGGTACTGCGCGCGCCAGTCCTCGGGTTCGGCGGTCGCGGCGCCCCCGTACTCCGCCAGCAGCCGGTCGGCGTCCTCCGGCAGCAGGTGCCCGTTCGCGCGCAGCTCCGCCGGCGCCTGCGGCATGCCGCCCTCGGCGTCCAGCGTGCGACCGAGCCGATCCGCGGCGAGTCCGAACTGCAGCTCACGCACCAATGCCCAAGCGCCGATGAGCGGCATCACGAGCAGGGCGACCCCCATCGTGACCCCGATCACCTGACCGGATCCGAGCAGCACCACCGCGCGCCATCCGACGAGCGCGATGTACAGCACGAGAAGCGCGGCCATGACCACGACGCCGATCCGGGATCCCATCCCCCCATCCTAGGTCGGCGTCGCGGTGCCCCGAGCGGTACGCGGGGCCCGCCGGCGAGCGCACCGACAGCGCCGGAAAGGACGTGACAGCGGCACGACAGCGCCGCGAAAGCGCGACGGCCGATGCTCTGAGCATGACGAATTCCCCCACTGAATGGGCCCTGGAGGCCGACGGACTCGTGAAGGTGTTCGGAGCGAACCGCGCGGTCGACGGCGTCGACCTGCAGGTGCGCACCGGCACCGTCTACGGAGTCCTCGGCCCCAACGGCGCCGGCAAGACGACCACCATCAACATGCTCGCGACCCTGCTGCGTCCGGACGGCGGCACCGGCCGCGTGTTCGGGCACGACGTCGTCCGCGAACCGCACATCGTGCGGCAGCTGATCGGAGTGACCGGGCAGTTCGCCTCGGTCGACGAGACCCTGTCCGCGACCGAGAACCTGATGATCTTCTCCCGCCTGCTGGGCCTCAGCCGTGCGGAGGCGAAGGCGAAGTCCGCCGACCTGCTGGAGCGGTTCGGCCTGACCGAGGCCGCAAAACGGCCGCTGAAGAACTTCTCCGGCGGCATGCGGCGGCGCCTCGATCTGGCGGCCTCGCTGCTCGCGCAGCCTCCGCTGATCTTCCTCGACGAGCCGACCACAGGGCTCGACCCCCGCACCCGCGGGCAGATGTGGGACACGATCCGCGAGCTCGTGAACACCGGCTCCACGGTGCTGCTGACCACGCAGTACCTCGACGAGGCGGACCAGCTGGCCGACCGGATCGCCGTGATCGACCACGGCAGGGTCGTCGCCGAGGGCACGCCGGACGACCTCAAGGCGTCGGTCGGCACGTCGTCGCTGCAGCTGCGCGTGCGCGACGCCGCCGACAACGCCGACGCGCTGCGCGCGATCGAGCAGACGCTCGGGGTGCGCGGCGTGCTCTCCCCCGAAGCCTCCCGGATCACCGCCCCCATGACGGACCCCGACCGGATCGCCGAGCTCCTCATCACCTTCCGCGAGGCCGGCATCGGCCTGGCCGAGCTGAGCGTGCAGAAGCCGACGCTCGACGAGGTGTTCCTCACGATCACCGGCCGGTCCGCCGACGCGGACCTGGCAGCCGATCCCGCAGACGCACAGAAGCAGGAGGTCAGCGCATGAGCGCCCTCACCCTCACCGCCGGGCCCATCGTGCCCGCCGCCGAGCGCCGGCTCAGCCCGCGCGCCGGCCTGTCCCTCATCCTCCGCAACACCATCACGATGGCCGCACGCGGGCTGATCAAGATCCGGCGCACGCCGGAGCAGCTCGTCGACGTGACGGTGCAGCCGATCCTGTTCACGCTGATGTTCACGTACATCTTCGGCGGCGCGATCTCGGGAGACGTCGCGAACTACCTGCCCGTGATCATCCCCGGCATCCTGGTGCAGACCGTGATCACCACCTCCGTGGTCACCGGCGTCCAGCTGCGCGAGGACATGGACAAGGGCGTGTTCGACCGGTTCCGCTCCCTGCCGATCGCGCGCATCGCGCCGCTGTCGGGTGCGCTCCTGGCGGACACGATCCGCTACGGCATCGCGACCGTGCTGACCTTCACCATGGGCTTCCTGATGGGCTTCCGTCCCGCAGGCGGCCTCGGCGCGGTGATCGGGGCGGGTCTCCTGGTGATCGTGTGCGCCTGGGCGATCAGCTGGATCTTCGCGTTCGCCGGGGTCATCGCCCGCACCGCGTCCAGCGTGCAGGGCATCTCGATGCTGATCCTGTTCCCGCTCACGTTCCTGTCCAACGCCTTCGTCCCGGTGGACACGATGCCGGGCTGGCTGCGGTGGTTCGTGAACGTCAACCCGGTCTCGCACCTGGTCACGGCGGTGCGAGACCTGGTGAACACGGGCGCGTTCGGCGCCGACGCCTGGATCTCGCTGCTGGGCGCCGCGATCATCGTCGCGGTCTTCGCACCGCTCACCGTGCGCGCGTACATGCGCAAGGCCTGACCCGCAGCGGGCAACGGGGCGTCCTCCACGGCGAGGGCGCCCTGTTCACGTGCTCAGCGGCTGCCGCGGGCGCCCAGCACCGCGAGCCCACGGGCGACGCGCTCGCCGGGGGTGAGTGCCGCTGCGGCCGACCTGGCGCGCGCCACGGCTTCCGGACCGGCGATCCGCTCCGCATCCGCCAGATGCACCGCGAAGTCGAGACTCGGCACGTTCTGCCGCCCGCCGAGGACGTCGGCCAGAGCGACCGCCTCCACCCCTCGCTCCACGGCGCCGGCATGGCGCAGCGCCCACGCCGACCAGCCCAGCAGCGCGGTGCCGAGCACGGGCCGGTCCACGCCCTCGCGGCGCTGACGGCATACGGCGATCGTGCGGGTGCGCAGCCGCCGCTCCCAGACGGCGAGTTCGTCGTCCGGGAGGTCGAGCTCCCGCGCCGCGGCGGACAGGTAGCCGGAGAGCGCCATGAGGTACCACGGCGTGCGGCGCTGCGCCGGACCGGCGAACGCCTCCATCGCGCGGGCGAAAGCGTCCGCCGCCGCCGGCAGCGATCCGTCCCGCAGGTCGGCCTCGGCGAGGCCGTACAGGCCGATCGTCGCGAGCTCGAGGCCGTCCTGGCTGAGACCGCCGTCGTCGATGAGCCGGCGGAACAGGACGCGCGCGTCATCCGTACGTCCGAGGCAGAGCAGCACCCCGCCGCGGAGCCACTCCTGCTGGTCGAGCTGGTCCTGCGCATCGAACTCCTCGAAGACCGTGGCGGACCGTTCCATCCACGTCATCGCCTCCGCCGGCCGGCCGGACTGCGCGGCCAGCTGAGCGGCGAGATCGGCCGCGACGCCCTCCGCCCACCGTTCGCCGAGCCTCCGCGCACGGGCCCAGGCGCTGCGCGCCGCCGCCATCGCGATGTCCGCCTCGCCGTCGTTCTCCGCGCGGTGCGAGCGCAGCACATCCGCGGCGAGCAGCGCATGCGGATCCTGCACGTCCGCGGGCAGGCCGTCGAATCCGACGGCGTTCGCGTGCCCCGCTGCGATCAGCGCACCGGCGAGCAGATGCCAGGCCGGGGCCAGGGCGTCTCCCGCCTCCCGCGCGTCCCTCGTGGCCAGCGCCAGGCCGCGGGCGGCGAGCGGATCCCCGACGATCATGCCGCCGAGGGAGCTCATCAGGAGCGCCATGACCGAGAGCGCGGGATCGCGCTCCTGCCGAGGAACGGCGCCGGCGACCTCGATCATGGGCGCCGAGTAGCCGATGAGCTCGGTGAACGAGCCGCGGATGAACCAGGACTGCCCGAGCACGGTGAACAGGCGCAGCGCCTCGGCCCCGCGCCCGTTCTCGATCAGGTGGCGCAGCACATGCACCAGGTTGTCGTGCTCGGCCGTGATCGAGCGGTGCGCCGCGGCGGTGAGCCCCGTCGGGAACACCAGGGCGGGGGCGCCGTGCCGGTCGGTGAAGGCGAGCGCCCACGATACGACCGCCTCCCAGGCGCCGTCCTCCGCGCCCGCTTCCGCGAGCCGGTCGTGTCCGAACTCGCGCACCGTCTCCAGCATGCGGAAACGCACCGCCCCGGCGCCGTCCTCGAGCACGTTCAGCAGCGAGTGCGTGACGAGCCGTTCCACGATGTCGTCCGCCGGAGCGCCGAGCACGGCCTCGGCGGTCTCGACGGCGAAACCGCCCGGAAGCACCGAGAGGGCGGCGAGCGCCTGTTGCGCGTCGGGCGCGAGCAGATCCCAGCTCCACTCGATCACCGCCTGGAGCGTGCGGTGCCGCTCCGGAGCCGTGCGATCCCCCGTGGTGAGCAGCGCGAACCTGTTCTCCAGCCGTCGTTCGATCTGCTCGGGCGTCATCGTGCGCACGCGCGCCGCGGCGAGCTCGATCGCGAGAGGCAGCCCGTCGAGGCGCGCACAGAGACGTGCCACGACGTCGAGGTCGAGCGTGGCGCCCGGACGCGCCGCGTGTGCGCGCTCGAGGAACAGCCGCACCGCGGGTGCGACCGCGGTGGCCTCGATCTCGAGCGGCTCGAGCGGCAGCACGCGCTCGGCGGCGATCGCGAGCGGGGCTCGGCTGGTGGTCAGGATCCGCAGCGCCGGCACCGCGGCGAGCAGGTCCGCGGCCCACTGCGCCACCCCGTCGATGACCTGCTCGCAGTTGTCCAGCACGAGCAGTGTCGAGCGGTCGCCGAGCGCGGCGACGATGCGCGCCGCGAGGTCGGGGCGCGGACGCTGCTCCGCCATCCGTCCCCCCGGCGCGTTCTCGCTGATCCCCAGAGCCGCGGCGATCGCGACCGGCACGCCGGCATCCGCCCGGACGCCTGCGAGCGGCACCACGATCACCGCGGGGGCGGTCGATTCCGCCGCGAGCGCCTGCGCGAGCCGCGTCTTGCCCAGGCCGCCGGCGCCCATGACGGTGACCAGCCGGCCCGCGCGCAGCAGCGCCCGGGCCCGCGACAGCGCATCGTCGCGGCCGATGAGCTCGTTCGGCGCCGCCTGCACGCCGATGCGCACGCGCGGACCGTCGTCGTGGCTGCGCAGCAGCCGCGCGTTCAACGCCGTGATCTCCGGCCCCGGCGAGACGCCGAGCGCCTCCCTGAGCGCCGTGCGCAACCCGGCGAACACCGCAAGGGCCTCCGCGGGGCGGCCGTCGGCTGCGAGCGCCTCCATCAGGGCCGCGTGCACCGTCTCGTCGAGCGGCCTCGCCGTGGCCAGGTCCCGAAGCAGCCCGATGCCCTCGGCCGGCTGCCCGGCCTCGATGAGGGCCGCGGCCAGGCGGCGCTGCAGCTCCCGGTGCAGTGCTCCGGCCTCCGTGGCGAGGTCCTCCGCGATCGGGGATCCGCCGAGATCGACGCCGGGCTCGCCGCGCCACAGCCGGATCGCCTCGCGCAGGACGCGGATCCGCTCCGGGTCGCCGTGCGGCAGCGCGTCGGCCTCGGCCCGCAGCCGGCGGGCCGCATGCAGGTCGGTGTCGTCCGTGCCGAGCGCGTAGCCGCCGGGCGCGCTCGCGATCGCGTCCGCGCCCGCCGTCGCCCTGGCCCGGGAGACGAGGGTCTGCAGCGCCGCCCGGGGGTTCTGCGGCTGCTCTTCGCCCCACACCTCGTCGGCCAGCGCGGGAACGGAGCGGGTCGTGCCGGCACCGGCCAGGACGAGGGCGGCCAGCAGGGCGCGCATCGGGATGCCGCCGGCGTCGCGATCCGCGATCCGCACCGGCCCGAGCACCGCGATGCGCGGCGTCATGCGCGCGGCCGGATCCCCAGGTCGATGACGTTGTCCAGACCCACGACCACACCGCGCAGGTCGCGCGCGAAAGGCAGCGCGAGGCGGATCCCCGGGGCGTAGGCGGCGGCCGGCTGCACCGTGTCGTGCACGATCGAGAGCGACTCGCCGGGACCGGACAGGATGATCTCCTGCTTCGCGATGACCCCGGGGCGGCGCAGGGAGTGCACGGGCACGCCGGCGACCTGCTGACCGCGCGCCCGCTGGTCGACGTGCGGCGCGACGACCGGCCCCTGTTCGGCGCGGGCGGCCGCGACGAGCTCNCGGTGCCGCTGGGCGAGTCGATCTTGGTGTGCTGATGGGCCTCGATGATCTCCACGGACCCGAAGAACGGCGCTGCGAGGGCGGCAAGGGCGGTGCCGAGCACCGATCCCAGCGAGAAGTTCGGCACGAACAGTGCGCCCGTCCCCGCGGCGTCGACCAGCGGTCGGATCTGCGCGATCCGCTCCGCCGACCAGCCGGAGGTCCCGACGAGGACGTTGAGGCCGCGGTCGACGGCGGCGCGCACGATGTCCACGCTCGAGGCCGGGGTGGTCGCGTCCACGACGAGGTCGGCCTCGTCGAGGGAGTCCATGGGGCTGCGAGAACCGAGCGACGCCGCGATCTCGAAGCCGTCGAGGTGCGCGATCACGTCGCCGATGATGGTGCCGAGCTTGCCGGAAGCGCCCACCAGGGCCACGCGCGTCGTCATGTCCTCAGTCTATTCAGCGCGGTCCGCCGCCATCCTCCGCGCGGCTGGCGGCGGCAGCGGCCTCGGCGGCGATAGCGTCGGATCATGCCCTCGTTCCGGATCGCGTCGCCCGCGGACGCCGACGCGCACGCCCTGCTCGTCGAGTACTTCACCCTCCGTGCCGCGGAGTTCCCCGGCGGCGGCTACTCCCCCACGTATCCGACGGCGTCCGCGTTCCAGGCGCCGGACGGTGTGTTCCTCCTCCTCGAGGACGAAGGCCGGATCGTCGGCTGCGGCGGCATCCGCCGCGTCACGATGCCGGACGGCGGGACCGACGCGTTCGAGGTCAAGCACGTGTTCCTGCGCCCCGAGACCCGCGGCCGCGGCTGGGGCCGGCTGCTGCTGGACGAGCTGGAGCAGCGCGCGCTCTCGTTCGGCGCGCAGGCGCTCGTGCTCGACACCCACCACACCCTCGAGGCCGCGGGCCACCTCTACCGCAACAGCGGCTTCGCGGAGATCCCGCGCTACAACGACAACCCCAACGCCACCCGGTGGTACCGCAAAGACCTGGCGCCGCAGCATCCATGAGGTTGTGGTCGATGCACCCCCGGTACTTCGACCGGCAGGCGCTGACGGCATGCTGGCGCGAAGGCCTGCTCGCTCAGGCCGTCATCGCCGATCCGGCGCGTCGCGGCTACGCCCGCCATCCGCAGCTGCAGCGGTTCCGGGCCGCCGACGATCCCCTCGCCGCGATCGGGACATTCCTCACCGGGATCGTCGACGAGGCGGACGCCCGTGGCTACCGGTTCGCGCGGGAGAAGATCCTCAAGACCGGCTTCGACGCGCGCATCGCCGTGAACCAGGGCCAGCTCGACTACGAATGGCAGCATCTGCTCCGCAAGCTGGAGCGCCGCAGCCCCGAGCTCTGGGAGCGCTGGCGTCGGCTCGCCCTCCCGGACGCACATCCGCTGTTCACGGTCGTCGACGGGCCGATCGCGGACTGGGAGCGCGCCGGCTGAGCGGTCTCAGACCACGAGCGGATCCGGCAGGCCCGTGCGCAGCTCGATCGGCAGGTGGCTGAGGTCGTTGTGGCTGAGCAGGCTCCACGGCCGGCCCTGCTTCTGGGAGATGACGGTGAGGCCGCAGTTCGCCTGGTTCAAGGTCATCCAGCGCCACTCCGGCGCCTCGAGCACCTCGCGCACGAACCACGAGATCACGAAGTTGTGCGTGATGAGGACCTCGTGCACGTCGCCGGGCTTGCGCACCAGGAACTCGCTCACCGCATCGCCCATCTGCGCCCGGCCCGCCTCGATCTCGGCGTCCGTGACCGAGCCGAAGAAGGGCTCGTACACGGCGGGAGTCTCCTCCGTCATGCCGGTCGGCACGCAATCGAACAGCAGCGCCGAGGGCTCCGCCTCCACGGACGGGATCCGCTCCGAGATCGCCCTGGCCGTCTCGGCCGCACGCAGCAGCGGCGAATGCCAGATCGCGTCGAGCGGCAGCCCGGACAGCCGATCCGCGATCAGCGCGGCCTGACGCCGTCCGCGCGGTGAGAGGGGTCCGTCGGCGAGCCCGTGCTCGGCGTCCTGATGCTCGCCGTGCCGGACCAGGTAGATGTAATGCGCCACAGCCACTCGCCTCGTCTCCGACTCGGTGGTCGGGGTGCTTCCAGCCTATGTCACGGGACGGACACGGCTCCGAAGACCCGTCGACTCAGCCGGCCGCCTTCGTCAGTTCGGCGAGCTGCGCGCGCCCCAGGGTGACGCCGGCGCCCTGGATGAGCTCGTCCACCTGATCCGTGGCGAAGGCGTTCACGATCGGCGCCGTGATGGTGCGCTGCGCGAGCAGCCAGCCGATCGCGATCGCCGCGACCGGGACGTGCAGCTCGGACGCGGCGAGGTCGAGCGCGCGCAGCACCTTGATGCCGCGCCGGTTGATGTTGCCGCGCAGCTGCATGCCGCGCACGCCCTGCAGCGCCTGCTTGGAGCGGTGCCGGCCGGACAGGAAGCCGTGCTCGAGCGCGTGCGAGGGGGTCACCGCGAGCCCCTGGGCCGCGGAGACCAGCCGCAGGTCGCCCTCGAAGTCCTGGCGGCGCATCAGGTTGTACGGCTCGTCCAGCGCCTCGATCCGCGGGTAGCCGGCGGAGGCCAGGATCCGCGCCTCCACGAGCCGCTCGGCGCTGAAGCCGAACGCGCCGAGCGCCCGGACCTTGCCGGTCTCGACGAGCCATTCCGCGGTGGCGAGGGTGTCCTCCAGCGCGCTGCCGTCGTCGAGCGTGCCGTCGAGGTAGAGCACGTCGATCCGCTCGATGCCGAGACGGGTGAGCGATCCCTCGACGGCGCGGACGAGGTTGATCGGCCCGAGCCCCGGATTGTCCGGGTGACCGCCGACGCGCACGCTGAGCACGATGTCGTCGCGGTTGCCGCGCGCGCTCAGCCAGCGGCCGATGATGTGCTCGCTGCGGCCGGCCGCGAAGCTGTCGGCGGTGTGCACGGCGTTGCCGCCGAACTCGACGTAGCGGTCCAGGATGCGGATCGCGGTGTCGGCGTCGGCGTTCCAGCCGAACTCCGCGCCGCCGAGGATGAGCGGGAAGGTGCGGATCCCGGTCTCGGCGATCGGGACGCGCAGGCCGGTGCCCACCCCGGGGCCGACCACGGGGATCGGCGCGGACGGGTGCGGCAGCGGCACGGTCTCGGGAACCGTGCTCGCGGGCGCGGCGGACGTCGTTGCGGTGTCCGAAGCGCCCGGACCGACGCTGAAGAGACGCATGCGATCACCCCCGTGCCTGCTGCGTTGCGTTGTGCGGCGCACCCCCCGGTGCGCTCCTAAGAGAGTAAGCGAGCCCCGCTGCGGATCCGTTCATTGAGACGCCTGTGGGGCGATCCTTGCGTAACGTTTGCGTCACGAAGACGGCGAAGGGCCCGTCATGTCCACCGTTNACATGACGGGCCCGTTCAGGCTATGCGGCTCAGACCTCGGCGGTCTCGGCGACGACCTCGGACGGCGCCTCCGCGGGAGCCTCGTCGATGACGGGCTCGAGCGACAGCTTGCCGCGGTCGTCGATCTTCGTGATCTTCACGAGGATCTTCTGGCCGACCGAGAGCACGTCGTCGACGTTCTCGACGCGCTTGCCACCGGCGAGCTTGCGCACCTCGGTGACGTGCAGCAGGCCGTCCTTGCCCGGGAGCAGGGAGACGAACGCGCCGAAGGTCGCGATCTTGACGACCGTGCCGAGGAACTGCTCGCCGACCTCGGGGTTGGTCGGGTTGGCGATCGCGTTCACCTGGGCACGGGCGGCCTCGGCCGCGGGGCCGTCGGTCGCGCCGATGTAGACGGTGCCGTCCTCCTCGATGGAGATCTGCGCGCCGGTCTCGTCCTGGATCGCGTTGATCGTCTTGCCCTTCGGGCCGATCAGCTCGCCGATCTTGTCGACCGGGATCTGCACGCTGATCACGCGCGGGGCGGTCGGCGCCATCTCGTCCGGGCTGTCGATCGCGGCGTTCAGCACGTTCAGGATCGTGAGACGCGCGTCCTTGGCCTGGGTCAGCGCGCCGGCGAGCACCTCGGAGGGGATGCCGTCGAGCTTGGTGTCGAGCTGGATCGCGGTGACGAACTCGCTCGTGCCGGCGACCTTGAAGTCCATGTCGCCGAGGGCGTCCTCGGCGCCGAGGATGTCGGTGAGCGCCGCGTAGCGGGTCTCACCGTCGACCTGGTCGGAGACGAGGCCCATCGCGATGCCGGCGACGGGGGCGCGCAGCGGCACACCCGCGTTCAGCAGCGACAGGGTGGAGGCGCAGACGGAGCCCATCGAGGTGGAGCCGTTGGAGCTGAGCGCCTCGGACACCTGACGGATCGCGTACGGGAACTCCTCGCGGGTCGGCAGCACCGGCACGAGGGCGCGCTCGGCGAGGAAGCCGTGCCCGATCTCGCGACGCTTCGGCGATCCCACCCGGCCGGTCTCACCGGTCGAGTAGGGCGGGAAGTTGTAGTGGTGCATGTAGCGCTTGCTCGTGGTGGGCGACAGCGAGTCGATCTGCTGCTCCATCTTGAGCATGTTCAGCGTGGTGACGCCCAGGATCTGGGTCTCGCCGCGCTGGAAGATCGCGGAGCCGTGCACACGCGGGATGACCTGCACCTCGGCGTCGAGCGGACGGATGTCGGCCAGGCCGCGGCCGTCGATGCGGACGCCCTCGGTGAGGATCCGGCCGCGCACGATCTTCTTCGTGACGGACTTGTAGGCGGCGGAGAACTCGCTCAGCGCGACCTCCGGCTGCTCGCCCGCCCCGACGGCGGCGACGAGCTCGGCCTTGACGCGGTCCTTGATCGCGTCGTCGGCGTTCTGGCGCTCCTGCTTGTCGGCGATCTGGTAGACGTCGACGAGCTCGGCGAAGGCGCGCGACGACACGAAGTCGAACGTGCTCTCGCTGTACGGCGGGAAGACCGGGTAGACGCCCGGCTCCTTCGACGACGACGCGGCGAGCTGGGCCTGCGCCTCGACGAGCTGCTTCAGGAACGGCTTGGCGGCCTCCAGACCCTGGGCGACGATGTCCTCGCTGGGCTTCGTGGCGCCGGCCTTGATCAGGTTCCAGCTGCCCTCGGTCGCCTCGGCCTCGACCATCATGATCGCGACGTCGGTGCTGCCGTCACCCTTGGTGACGACGCGGCCGGCGACGACGAGGTCGAAGACGGCCTCCTCGACCTGCGCCTGGTTCGGGAACGCGACCCACTGGTCGGCGTGCTCGCCGTGACCCGGGACGAACGCGAGGCGCACACCGGCGACCGGGCCGGAGAACGGCAGGCCGGAGATCTGGGTCGACGCGGACGCCGCGTTGATCGCGAGCGCGTCGTAGTACTCGCCCGGCGCGATCGAGAGGACCGTGATGACGATCTGGACCTCGTTGCGCAGGCCGTCGACGAACGACGGGCGCAGCGGGCGGTCGATCAGACGGCAGACCAGGATCGCCTCGGTGGAGGGGCGGCCCTCGCGGCGGAAGAACGAGCCGGGGATCTTGCCGGCGGCGTAGGAGCGCTCCTCCACGTCGACGGTCAGCGGGAAGAAGTCGAAGCCCTCGCGCGGCGACTTGCTCGCGCTCGTGGCGGAGAGGAGCATCGTCTCCTCGTCCAGGTAGGCGGCGACCGCGCCCTGCGCCTGCTGCGCGAGACGGCCCGTCTCGAAGCGGACGGTGCGGGTGCCGAAGCGGCCGTTGTCGAGAACGGCCTCAGTAGCGGTGATTTCAGGACCTTCCAAGAGGTCTCTCCTTCTTTGTTTAGGCTCGCTCTCCCGTGTGGAGCGCGAGCATGGACGGATGCGCACAGAGGCATCCTGTTCGATCCTATCAGCGCACGAGGACGCCGCCCTCTCCGGGCCGCATCCGGGCCCGCGTGCGGAAGAGCGGCGAACGGCCGCTCCTGCGGCTCAGACCTCGCTGGGCTCGCGGACGCCGCGCTCGCGGCCGAGGCGCACGTAGTCGTGGTGCTTGGCGCTGCGGCCGTCGCCCGCGGCGCGGCCGTGCAGCCGCCGCCACACCCACGGCAGCGCGTGCCGACGCCACCACACGCCTGCGCCCGTGCGCTCGGTCGCGTGCAGCGCCTCGTCCAGCATGCCGAGCTCGTCGGCGAGCGGCACCCCGAGCGCGACGCCCGCGCGATAGGCGAGGAAGCGGTGCCCGCGGCTGGACAGATGCACGAGATCCTCACCCCAGTTCTCGCGCTGCGCGAGCTGCGGGTGCAGGTCCATGTCGACCAGGATCGCCCCGCACCGCTCCGCGATGCACGCCAGCGCCGACGCCCACGCGGAGAACCGGCGGGTGTAGAGGCGCGCGGCCGGGTTGCCGGGCAGGAACGGCGTGACCAGCAGCACGTCCGCCCCCGTCCCGCGCAGCTGCCGCACGGCATCCTCCAGCCGGGCGGCGAGCGCGGGGATCGAGACGCTGCGCTTCACCAGATCGTTCGCGCCGATGAGGATCGAGACCAGGTCGGGGCGCAGCTCCAGCGCCCGGGGCAGTTGCGTCCCGCAGACGTCCGAGACCCGTTTGGAGCGGATCGCGAGGTTCGCGTAGTCGAGCGGCTCGCGGGCGGCGAGCAGCAGGGCCAGACGATCCGCCCAGCCGCGCAGGGCGCCGTCGGGTCCCGGGTCGCACAGCCCTTCGGTGAGGGAGTCGCCGAGGGCGACATAGCGGCGCCAAGGCTTGCGCTACCCCGCCGTGGCCAGCTCGGGGCGGCGGGATCGCGCGGCGCGCAGCCCGGCGTCGACGCGGTGCAGCTCCCGCGCCTCCGCGAAGTGCCCGATCAGCTCGTCGCACACGGCGGACCAGCTGCGCCCCTGCACGGCCTCGCGCCCCGCCCGTCCGAAGGCCGCCCTCCTGGGCGCATCGCCGACGAGATCGAGCACCCGCGCCCGCAGATCCTCGAGGTCCCCCGGCCGGTACAGCCAGCCGTCGACGCCCGTCCGCACCAGGTCGAGCGGGCCGCCGCGCCCCGTGGCGACCACCGGCACGCCGCTCGCGTGCGCCTCCTGCAGGGTCTGCCCGAACGTCTCGCTCTCCCCCGGATGCACGAAGACGTCGAAGGAGGCCATGATCTCGGCGAGCTCTGGTCCGCTGCAGTGACCGAGGAACACCGCCTGCGGCAGCATCGCCTCGAGCCTGGGCCGGGAGGGACCGTCGCCGACGATCACGAGCCGCACGCCGCCCAGATCCGCCAGCACGCGCAGATCCTCGACCTGCTTCTCCGGGGCGAGCCGGCCGACGTAGCCGACCACGACCTCGCCGTCGCCGCGGTGCGCCCATGCGTCCCGGCGTCGGTCCGGGTGGAACCGCTCGGCGTCGACGCCGCGGCCCCAGCGCCGCACCCGGTCGACGCCGAGCCGCGCGAGCTGGTCCTCGGACTCGGACGACGGGGCGAGCGTGAGCGTGGCGCGGCGGTGCAGCCGTGAGATGTGCGCCTCCGCGAGCGCGGTGGTGAGAGAGACGCCGTATCGCGCCGTGTAGGCGGCGACGTCGGTCTGGTAGGCGGCGACGGCCGGCACGCCGAGCCGTTCGGCGGCGAGCGCGCCGCGCCAGCCCAGCGCGAACGGCGAGGCGAGGTGCACGACGTCGGGCTCGAAGCGCGCGAGCGCGGCGGAGAGCCGATGCACGCTGGAGGTGCCGACGCGCACGGTGCGGTAGCCGGGAAGCGCCACGGACGGGATCGCCTCGATGCGCGCATGTCCGATGCGACGCGGCATCCCCGTTGCGGCCGGGGCGTACACCCTGGCCTCGTGCCCGTGGTGCTCGAAGTGGCGGAGGATCTGCAGGACGGACCCGGTCACGCCGTTCATGTGCGGGAGGAAGGATTCCGTGACGATCGCTGCTCTCACGTCATCAGGATCCCGCCCCGCGCGCCGTGGATCCGCCGGAATCGGCCCGATCGCGGAGTGTTCACCGAATGCACGGCCGGCGGTCACCTGCTGTCCGCTCCGGCGCCCTCTTCGCGTCTCCGGACGGACCGGCGTCGTTCGCGTGCCGTCCGATCGGGGGCGGGAGGCCGCGGCGGCGCTAGGCTGGCGCGCATGAGTACCGACGACACCGCCGCCTCGGACATGAAGCGCAAGTTCAAGGAGGCGCTCGAGAAGAAGAACGCCCAGCAGCACCGCGGTGAGGCGCACCTGGACGGCGATTCCGCCGTGCACGGCACGCACTCCGCTCAGACGAAGCGCGAGTTCCGCCGCAAGAGCGGCTGAGCCGCAGCTGCCCGCACGGAGGGGCGTCGACGAGGGATCGTCGGCGCCCCTCTCCGTGGGGTATGCAGGCCAGGCGCCGGCGGGCACGCCCCGCCCGGGCGTCCGCTCGTCAGCCCTGCGGCTGGGCCTCGAGCCACTGCGCGAACGTCACCGAACCCAGGTCCGCATCGGGACCGGGGAGAACGGATCCGTCGCGCATCGCGCGGCCGAAGGCCCCCGGCACGGCGATCCTCGGCATCGCCGCCCGCCGTCCGGTGTGCCGCGCCCAGGCCCTGATCATCTCCGCCAGATCCTCCTCGCGCGGCCCCGCGATGTCGCGCACCCGTCCGCGAGGGCCGGCCTCGGCGTCGTCGACCAGGCGCTCGGCCACCTCGCCAAGCGAGATCGGCTGAGTGCGCATCCTGCTCACCGGATGGATCGGTCCGAGCCCGGTGCGCGCGAACATCTGCGCCGCGAAGTCGTGGAACTGGGTCGCCCGCTGGATGGTCCAGGGCACCCCGCCCGCATCGACCGCCCGCTCCTGCGCCCATTTCGCGCCGTAGTAGCCGTACGGGGCGCGATCGACGCCGACGATCGAGAGGGCGAGGTGATGGCCGACGCCGGCGGCGCGCTCCGCGGCCAGCAGGTTCGCCGTGGTCTGCAGGAAGAAGGCGGTCGCGGTGCGCGTGCTCAGGGTGGGGATGCCGAGCACGTCCACCACGACGTCCGCGCCCGCGACCGCCTCGGCGAGTCCGGTCGCCGCACGCATGTCCGCGCCGGTGCTGCGGGAGAGCACGCGCACGTCGTGGCCGCGGGCGGCGGCGCGCCGCACGACCTCGACGCCGACGGTCCCGGTGCCTCCTGCGACGACGATCAGCATGCGGTTCCCCTTCCGACGCCGCACGGCGCCCGGATCCGATTGTGGCGCACGCCGGCGCGCTCCGCATCGACCGTGCCACCGCGCGTACGCCGCGGATCCACAGGGTTCGGGGTTAGCGTCGAAACCGTGACCCTCGCGACCGTCCGGAAACCGCGCGTCGGGCGGAACCGACGTGCGCGTCCGGCCCTCGCCGCCGCGGCCGTCGGCGGACTGCTGCTCGCACTGCTGGTGGCGTCACCCGAAGCCGCGTACGCCGACGACTACCCGTCCTGGCAGGACGTGCAGAACGCGCAGGGCAACGAGCAGGCCACGCAGGAGGAGATCACCCGCATCAACGACGCCCTGGCGTCCGCGCAGCAGAAGGCGGCCGAAGCGTCGACCGCCGCACTGAAGGCCGCGCAGGAGGCCGGGGCCGCGCGCACCGCGGCCGACGCGGCCGCCCGCCGCGCCGACGAGCTGACCGCGCAGGCCGACGCCGCGCAGCAGGCCGTTCAGCAGATCCACGACCAGGTCGGATCCCTCGTCTCCAACCGGACCCGCACCGAGACCTCGGCGCCGCTCGCGGTGCGGCTGTTCACCGCGGCGCACCCCGACGAACTGCTCACCCGGCTCGGCGTGATGGAGAAGCTCGACGCGACCTGGTCGTCGCTGGGCGAGCGCGCGATCGCCCAGCAGGGCGTGGCGACCTCGCTGCAGAGCCAGGCGCAGGCGGCGCAGAAGGCCAGGGACGACCTGGCCGCGGCGGCCGCGGCGGCGGCGCAGACAGCGCGGCAGGCGGCGGACGCGGAGGCCGCCGCCGTGAAGGACCTGCAGGGCCACGTCACCACGCTCTACGCGCAGCTCGCGACGCTGAAGAACACCACCGCCGACGTCGAGCGCCGGTATCGCATCGGCCAGCAGGTCGCCGAGCAGCAGCGCGAAGCGGCGGCCGCTGCCGCTGCCGCGGCCGCCGCGCAGCAGGGATCCGGATCAGGGGGCGGAGACCTCGGCGACTCCGGCGACGTGGACGTCGACCCCGCCGGCGCGCAGGCGTACGCCCGCGGACAGCTCGGCAACTACGGCTGGGGGCAGGACCAGTTCGGCTGCCTGTACAACCTGTGGATGCAGGAGTCCAGCTGGCGCGCCGACGCCCTCAACCCGGACAGCGACGCGTACGGGATCCCGCAGTCCCTCCCCGCCGACAAGATGGCCGCGGCAGGGCCGGACTGGCGCACGAACGGGGACACCCAGATCGACTGGGGTCTCAGCTACATCCGGAGCGCCTACGGATCCCCCTGCGGCGCCTGGTCGCACGAGATGGCGCACAACTGGTACTGAGCATCGCTCGGCTCACTCCCGGGACGCCTGCTCCTGCACCAGCCGGCGCGCCTCGGCCAGCACGACCGGATCCGCACAGCCGCGGGCGAATCCGGCGATCCTGATCCGGATCTCCCTGCCCAGCACGACCTCGCCGATCCGTTCGGCGAGCGGGGCCAGCCAGGCCGGGCGGCAGCGGAAGCTGTACTTCCAGACCGCACGGGTGCCCTCCGCGACCGCCTCGAAGCGCCAGCCGGCGCCGAGGGTGCGGAAGAACCACGGGCCTTTCTCCATCGCCATGCCGACGTTCGTGGGCGGCGCGTACGAGACGTAATGCGTGACCATCGCGAGTCCGAACCGTTGCCGGGTGTACGTGCGCACCCCCTTGCCGGGCGCGGTCGCGCCGTCGAGGAAGTGCTGCTCGCGGATGAACACGTCCCAGCGCCGGCGCACCTCGCCCGTGGTCTGGGAGACGGCGTAGGCGAGCTCCGGCGGGAGAGGGACGGTGACGCTGGCCTGGACGACGGGCATGGTGCCGACGCTATCGTGCGCGGCGGTCTCCTCCCTGCCGCGGTGATAGCGTCGTCCTGTCCTCAGGGCGGGGTGCAAGTCCCCACCGGCGGTGACGCGGCCAGTCCGCGCGAGCCCGCGAACGGTCCCCATGGCGGGGACCGCCGATCCGGCGAGAATCCGGAGCCGACGGTCACAGTCCGGATGAGAGAGGACAGAAGGAGCAGTCCACCATGCCCGAGAAGATCGCCATCGTCGCCGCCCAGTGGCACGCTGAGATCGTGGAGGAGACCGTGTCGGCGTTCGTCGCCCGGCTCGGCGAGCACGGCATCGACGACGTCGACGTGCACCGCGTGCCCGGCGCGTTCGAGATCCCCCTGCACGCGCAGCGGCTCGCCAGGACCGGACGCTACACCGCGATCGCGGCGAGCGCGCTGGTCGTGGACGGCGGGATCTATCGTCACGAGTTCGTCGCGGCCACGGTCGTCGACGCGCTCATGCGCGTGCAGCTGGACACCGACGTCCCGGTGTTCTCCGCCGTCCTCACCCCGCACAACTTCCACGAGCACGCGGAGCATCGCGACTACTTCCAGCGGCACTTCGCCGTGAAGGGCCGCGAACTCGCCGACGCGGTGTCGGCCACGATCGCCGGCCTCGCCCTGATCGGCTGATCCGCTGCGGCGCCCTCGTCTCGCTGCGCTCCCCAGCAACCGGAGCAGCGAGACGAAGGGCCGCCCGCCGTCCGGGCTACTCCCCCGCGAGGCCGCCGAGCAGATGCCCGAACGAGCGCCCCTCGCCGAGGTAGGAGGCGGGGTCGAACGGATCCGCATCCTTCGCCGGCTCGCGGCGGGCGATCGCCTCTGCCAGCTCCCGGGCACCGCGCTCGACGCGCGAGCTCAGCGGCGCGACGTCGTCGGCGTTCGCACCCCAGTCGCTCGAAGCCGCGAACACGCCGGTCGGCACCGGCTCCGCATGCAGATACGTGAACAGCGGGCGGATGGCGTAGTCGATCGCGAGCGAGTGCCGGGCGGTGCCCGCGTTCGCGCCGAGGAGCACGGGCTTGCCGGTGAGCGCGTCGGGGTCGAGCACGTCGATGAACGACTTGAACAGGCCGGAGTAGCTCGTGGAGAAGATCGGCGTGACCGCGATCAGGCCGTCGGCCGAGACCACGGTGTTGATCGCCGCCTCCAGCGCGGGCGGCGCGAAGCCGGTGAGCAGGTTGTTCGTGATGTCGTGCGCGAGATCGCGCAGCTCGATCACGTCGACGGAGACCTCGATGCCGTCGCCGTCCGACCCTGTCGACCGGTCATTGAGCTTGTCGAAGCGCAGGGACCGCACGGTCTCCGCGGCGAGCCGGTCCGCGAGCATGCGGGTCGAGGAGGGGTTGGACAGCCCCGCGGAGATCACCGCGATCCGGCGGGCGCTCATCGGTTGGCCGCCTTCGTGGCCGCCGCGCCGAACGCGGACCCTTCGACAGGACCGGTGACCGAGGCGACCGGGACGGCGCCGCCGTCCTGGTAGGGCGATCCCGCGGTCAGGTTGTCGCCGCGGTTCGCACCGGGCCGCGCCTCGCGCGCGGGTCCGTCGCCGTACACCGCCCTGACCCTGGCCGCGTGGGTCGGAGCGTCCGGTACCGTGGCGGGACGGTTCTGCGCGAGCTCCCTGCGGAGCACCGGCACGACCTCGCCGCCGAGCAGGTCGAGCTGCTCGAGCACGGTCTTCAGGGGCAGCCCGGCGTGGTCCATCAGGAACAGCTGGCGCTGGTAGTCGCCGTAGTGCTCGCGCATCGCGGCGTAGCGGTCGATGACCTGCTGCGGCGAGCCGACCGTGAGCGGCGTCATCTCGGTGAAGTCCTCCATGGACGGTCCGTGGCCGTAGACGGGGGCGTTGTCGAAGTACGGGCGGAACTCGTCGATCGCGTCCTGCGACTTCGGCCGGATGAACGCCTGGCCGCCGAGGCCGACGATCGCCTGCTCGGGGGTGCCGTGGCCGTAGTGCGCGTAGCGCTGCCGGTACAGCCCGATCAGGCGCTGGTAGTGCTCCTTGGGCCAGAAGATGTTGTTCGCGAAGAAGCCGTCGCCGTAGTAGGCGGCCTGCTCCGCGATCTCGGGCGTGCGGATGGATCCGTGCCACACGAACGGCGCGACGCCGTCGAGCGGGCGCGGGGTCGCCGTGAAGCCCTGCAGCGAGGTGCGGAACTTCCCCTCCCAGTCCACGACGTCCTTGGTCCACAGCTCGTGCAGCAGCGCGTAGTTCTCGATCGCGAGCGGGAGTCCCTGGCGGATGTCCTTGCCGAACCACGGGTAGACCGGGCCGGTGTTGCCACGGCCCATCATGAGATCCATACGCCCGCCGGAGACGTGCTGCAGCATGGCGTAGTCCTCGGCGATCTTCACCGGGTCGTTCGTGGTGATCAGCGTCGTCGAGGTCGACACGATGAGGCGCTCGGTCTGCGCGGCGAGCGCCGCGAGGAAGGTCGTCGGGCTGGACGACCAGAACGGCGGGTTGTGGTGCTCGCCGATCGCGAAGACGTCGAGGCCGACCTCTTCCGCGTGCTTGGCGATCGTGAGCGTGTTCTGGATCCGCTCGCGCTCGCTCGGGGTCTCCCCTGTCACCGGGTTCCGGGTGATGTCGCTGACCGACATGAGGCCGAACTGCATGCCCGACCAGGTGCTCGACTCGCTCACTGCGCTCTCCTTCAGATTTCTATTCACTTGAATGTATCTGATGCAACGCGAGCCCGGCGGGAGTATTCCCGCGGACCGCCGGTGACCGGAGTGTATCGACCTGGTGATCGCGTCATACAGCGCGACGCGGCGACTGCCGGGCCGTCGGCGTCACGCGAACAGGCCCGCGCCCACGTAGGAGCCCTTCGCGGCTCCCGGCGGGATCGCCCAGAGGCCGGATCCGATGTGCCGGATGTACTCGCTCATCAGGTCCGTCGAGAGGCGCTTCTGGATCCCGATGAACTGCTCCGGAGAGCGCTGATAGGAGAGGAAGAACAGGCCGGCATCGAGCTTGCCGAGCTCGTCGTTGCCGTCCACGTAGTTGTAGCCGCGGCGCAGGATCCGCACGCCGTCGTTCACGCTCGGATGCGCGAGGCGCACGTGCGAATTCTCGTCGATGCGTCCGCCGTGGAAGGACGGCTCGGTGAACTCGTCCCCGCCCGAGAGCGGCGCACCGCTCCCCTTCGCCCGGCCGATCGTGCGGTCCTGCTCGCTCAGCCGCAGCCGGTCCCAGGTCTCCACGAGCATCGCGATCTTGCGCGCGACCAGGTACGAGCCGCCCGCCATCCAGGCCGGCTCATCCTGCTCGGCGACCCACACGTGCTTCTGCAGCGCCGCGGTGTCGTCGGCCAGGATGTTCGCGGTGCCGTCCTTGAAGCCGAACAGGTTGCGCGGCGTCTGCTGCTCGGCCGAGGTGCGCGAGGTCCGGCCGAAGCCCAGCTGGGACCAGCGCAGGCGCGCACGGCCGAACGCGATCCTGCTGAGGTTGCGGACCGCGTGCACCGCGACCTGCGGGTCGTCCGCGCAGGCCTGGATGCACAGGTCTCCGCCGGTGTACGCCGCGTCCAGGGCGTCGCCGACGAAGGGCGGCAGCGCCACGAGCGCGGCAGGGCGACGGTGCGCGATCCCGAACCTGTCGCCCTCGGTCTCGAACAGCCCGGCGCCGAGCCCGAACGTGATCGTGAGCCCGCTCGCGCTCAGGCCCTGCGCCTCGCCGGTGTCGTCCGGGGGCGCCTCGGGCGACCCGCCGACCGCACCGGACGCGCTGACGTCCAGACCCTTCGCCATCCGCGAGGCGGCGTAGCTCCAGTCCTGCAGCAGCGAGACCAGGTCGTCGCGGCTCGCGTGCGGCATCATGTCGAAGCTCGCGAAGTGCAGGTGCTCCTGCACCCGGCTGGTGATCCCGGCCTGGTGCGCACCCTCGAACGCGAATTCGTCGGCGGGCTGAGCTCCGCTCTGCGCGGCCACGACCGCGGCGGTCCCGCCGGCTCCGACCGCGAGCCCGGCCACGCCGCTGCCGATCGCCCACCCCAGGAGGCCGCGCCGGCTGATGCCGTTCGCGTCCGACGTCGAGTCGGCCGGTGCCGCGGCGGCCTGATCGGCGTGCGCCCCGTCGACCGGTTGCCGCCCGTCGGCAGGCTCGGGGACCGTCATCAGCTCAGGATCGTTCCGGTGAGCTTCGACAGCGGCTCGGCCAGCGCGTTCAGCAGGTCGGTGAGATCGCGCTTCTGCGTCTCGGTGACGGTCGAGTAGGGAGGGAAGCCGTCCGTGAGGGAGCCGTGCACGGCGAGCTCGGCCTCGAGGGCGGAGAAGCCGCGGTCGATCTGCGAGACGAGCTTCTTCCCCTCGGCGCCCTTGCCGTCGGCGAAGTCGCGCACGAGCGAGAAGGCCATCTTGGACCCCTCGACGTTGGCGGCGAAGTCGGACAGGTCGGTGCCGGACCACCAGTCCTCCTCGCCCGTGATCTTGCCGTTCGCGACCTCGTCCAGCAGAGAGATCGCGCCGTTGGAGATGCCGGCGATGCCCTGCGCGTCGAGATCCTTCAGGAACGCGTCGGAGTGCACGTGGTCGTACAGCTCCTGCAGGTCGGCGAGGAGCTTGTCGGCGTACACGCCGCGCTCTGCGGGCGTGGACGGCGTCCAGTCCTTCGCCGCCGGCGTCGTGCCGTCGGAGTTCATCGCGCCGGGCGCCGGCGCCCACAGGTCCTTCTCGATCCGGTGGAAGCCGGTCCAGTCGATCCCGTCGGCCTTGGCGTCCAGCTCGCGGAAGTCGAGACGCGGGTCGAGCGTGCCCAGCTTGTCGGCGACCGGCTCGATCCGCTCGTAGTAGGAGCGGACGACGGGGAACTGCTGCTTCGCGGCCGTGTCGTCACCGCCGCGGTAGGCCTCGGCGAAGGTCTTGGCCGCCGGCAGCAGCCGGCCGACCTGGTCCTTGACGAACGCGGCGTAGAGGGAGACGGCCTTGTTCTTCTGCTCCGCGTCGTCCCCGCGCTCGGCCACCTTCTCGCCGGTGACGGAGAACGCGCCCTTGCCGACGCCCTCGCCGACCATGCCCGGCTTGCAGACCGTGAAGTACTTGCCGGGCTGCGCCACGACGGTGAGCGTCCTGGACGCGCCAGGCGCGACGTTCTCGACCTCGCCGACGATGCGGATCCCGTCCTCGGCGAGCAGGTAGAACTCGGTGACCTCGTCGCCCCTGTTGCTGACGTCGAACGCGAGCGTGCCGCTCGTCGCGGTGCCGGAGGAGACGGTGCACGCGTCGGCGGTGGACGAGACGGTCAGGCGGCCGGCGGACGACACGTCGGACTTGGCGACGCAGCCGCTGAGGGCGAGGCCGAGAGCGGCGACGGCGCCCACGACGATGAGCGGGCGGCGGGCGAGGGTCATGAGGCTCCTCCGGGAGTGGGCGAGACGGTCGCGGGCGTGGAGTTCGAGGGCGCGGACTCCGAGGGGGTGGAGTTCGAGGCCGCGGAGGTCGAGGAGGTGCGGGCCGCCGACCGGCTCAGTCCGCGCACGAACAGCGTGCCGACGATCGCGAGGTAGAGCACCCAGGCGATCACCTGGATCCAGCTCATCCGCGGCATGAAGCCGACCGTGGCCTGCAGCAGCACCGCGAGCGCGCTGTCCGGCCGGATCACGGCGGTGACGTCGAAGGACCATCCGAACGGGATCCCCGCGGCGCCGACCAGCACAGTGCCGCGCCCGTCCACGGGCGCCGCGGCCGTGAACGGCCCCGGGATCACGCCGGCCTCCTGCAGGTCGCTGACGGCGTAGGCGAGGACGCCGGCCGCGATGATCACGAGAAAGCCGCCGGTCCAGGTGAAGAAGCGGGAGAGGTCGAGCCGCACGGCGCCGCGGGCGAGCAGCCAGCCGGCGAACACGGCGACGGCGAGACCGAGCGCGGCGCCGAGCACCGCGGACGGGGCATCGCCGAACGACTGCACCATCGACCACAGCAGCAGCGTGGTCTCGATGCCTTCGCGGGCGACGGACACGAAGCCGACCAGCACGAGCGCCCAGACCGTCCCCGCCTCGAGCGCGCGGTCCACACCGCCCTGCAGGGTGGCCTTCATGGTGCGCCCCGCCTTGCGCATCCAGAAGATCATCCAGGTCACCATGCCGACGGCGACGAGAGACAGGGTGCCGCCGATGATCTCCTGGCCCTGGAAGGTGAGCGCATAGGCGCCGAACGTGAGCACCGCGCCGATGACGAGCGCGAGCAGCACCGCCGCGCCGACGCCCGCCCACATCCGCGGCAGCACGTCCCGCCGGCCGAGCCGCTTCAGGTACGCGACGAGGATGCCGACGACGAGCGCGGCCTCGAGGCCCTCACGGAGGCCGATCAGGAAGGTGGCGAGCACGGCGGATCCTTGAAAGAGACGGACAGGTTAGGTAAACCTCACCTACCCTACACACCCTCCGAACATCCTCGCCAATCCATCGGCCGCGGCCGGGAGTAATCCTCGGCAACAAACGGGATCCCGCCCGGCAGGCCGCCCTAGCCTCGCCGTATGGCCGATCTGAACCTTCCGATCCTCGATCTCTCCCAGCTCGATGCCGGCCCCGAGGCGGCGGCGCGATTCCGCGAGCAGCTGCGCGCGGCGACCCACGACGTGGGCTTCTTCTACCTCACCGGCACCGGCGTCACGCCCGAGCTGGAGGCGCGCCTGCACCGCGCGGCGCTGGACTTCTTCGCCCTGCCGGAGCAGGAGAAGCTGTCGATCGAGAACGTGAAGAGCCCGCACTTCCGCGGTTACACGCGGATCGGCGGCGAGCGCACGCAGGGCCAAGTGGACTGGCGCGAGCAGATCGACATCGGCCCCGAACGCGAGGCGATCGACGGCGGTCCGGGCTACAACCGTCTGATCGGGCCGAATCTGTGGCCCGCCGCCCAGCCCGAGCTGCGCGAGATCGTCGCGGAGTGGCACGAGCAGCTCTCCGGCGTCGCGCGCAGGCTGCTGCGCGCCTGGGCCCGCTCCCTGGGAGCTGCCGAGTCGTACTTCGAGGAGAACTTCGGCGATCCGTCCACGCTGATCAAGATCGTCCGCTACCCGGGCTCCCACGAGCCCGAGCCGCAGCAGGGCGTCGGCGCGCACAAGGACTCCGGCGTGCTCACGCTGCTCTGGGTGGAGCCAGGCAAGGGCGGACTCCAGGTCGAGCGGGACGGCGCCTGGGTCGACGCTCCCCCGGTCGACGGCGCGTTCGTGGTGAACATCGGCGAGCTGCTCGAGTACGCCACCGACGGCTATCTCAAGGCCACCAACCACCGCGTGGTGTCCCCGAGGGCGCCCGAGGAGCGGATCTCGATCCCGTTCTTCTTCAACCCCGCGCTCGACAAGCGCCTGCCGCTGATCGACCTGCCCGCGGATCTCAAGGCGCAGGCGCGCGGCGTGACGAAGGATCCGGCCAACCCGATCCACGCCCTGTACGGCGAGAACGCGCTGAAGTCCCGGCTGCGCGCGCACCCCGACGTGGCAGCGATCCACCACTCCGACCTGGTGGGCGCGACCGCCTGATCCCGCCGGGCGGAGCCTCGCCGGGCCCCCGATTCCGCGTCGGTCGGTTCCGCCTCAGTCGTCGAGGACGCCGTCGAGCTGCGCGAGCACCGGCTCCCGGCTGATGTCGATGTGGGCGTACATCTGCGCGGCGGCGAGCGGCCCGCGTCCGGCGCCGATCGATTCGACCAGGTCGTCGTGCTCGTCGGTCTGCTCGCGCTCGCGCTCGTCGCGGGTGAGCCGGAAGACCCATTCCATCCGCCCGAGCAGGGGTCCGAGGCTTCGCAGCAGCAGCTTGTTCCCGCTGAGGCGCACGATCTCGGAGTGGAAATCGAGGCTCGCGATCCGCGCCGCCTCGGGATCCGCCACGGAGGCCGCGTGGTGCAGCTCCTCGAGGCTGTGGATCTGTTCGAGCCCCGCTGCTACCCGCTCCGCCGCGCGCTGCGCTGCGAACGGCTCGAAGCACAGGCGGGTGTCGAACAGATCGTGGATGTCGGCGCGCGTGAGCGGCGTCACGTTCGCGCCGCGATGCGGCGACGTCGACACGAACCCCTCCGTCTCGAGCCGCTGGAGGGCCTGGCGCACCGGGATCCGGGAGACCGTGTAGCGCTCGGAGAGCTCGCGCTCCTTGAGCCAGGCGCCCGGGGCGACGTCCCCCTCGATGATCGAGCGCAGCAGTTCGCGGTAGACGCGGTCGGCGAGCGCCGACCGGTCGCCGTCAGCAACGATCGTCATCCCCTGCCCTCTCCTCCGGACCGCCGGAACACGGGCGGGAACAGCTCGCCGCCGCCGACGTGGGCGCGCTCGTCGTACCCGGCGCGCATGATCTCGAACAGTCTCTGCGAATCCTCGCGGATCTCCCGCAGATCCACCCCTTCGATCTCGCCGTCTCGCATGACGATCCTGCCTGCGACCATGGTAAGACACGCGTCACGCGCGCTCCCGGCCAGCACCAGGTTGCGCAGCGGATCCTCGATGGGGCCCAATCGCACGTCGTCCAGCCGGAACGCCGTCAAGTCCGCGGCTGCCCCTTCTGCGATCCGTCCCAGGTCGGGCCGGTGCAGCGCTCGCGCCCCGCCCAGCGTCGCCGCCTCGACATATCCGGCAAGATCCCCGGCGGCGAGGCTGTGGTGCTGCACCTTCGCGACGGAGACGCCGGTGTCGATGCCGCGGATCAGGTCGGGCGGGAACGAGTCGGTGCCCAGCGCGATGTTCAGCCCCGCCTGCCGGTAGCGCGCGAACGTCTCCAGCTCGGAGCCGTAGCGCGCGTTGGTGAGCGGGCAGTGCACGATCGAGACCCCCGCCGCGACGAGGGCGGCGAGATCGCCCCGGTCCTCCCCCCGCACCCTCGGGTTGACGTCGAGGAAGACCCCGTGCGGGACGATCAGCCGGTCATCGAGGAGCCCCTGGCTCCGGATCAGCTCGAGCGGGGTGCAGCCGTACCGCTCGCCGATCCACTCGCGCTCGAACTCCCCCTGCAGCGCATGCAGCCGGACGAGGGCGCCGCGCTCGCGGGCGGCGCCGGCGGTCGCCGCCAGCAGCTCCGGCGTCAGGGTCTCGATGCGGCAGGGCAGGAACACCGGGGTGAGCAGGGGGTCCGCCCACTCGCGGACGGTGTCGTGGAAGCGGATCGCGTCGGCGAGGCCCGCCTCACCCTCCGCGACGTCGAACCGGATGTCGCGGGCGCCGTCCGGACCGACCACGTTCACACCGGACCGGTACGAGGGGCCGAGGAATCCGCGCAGGCCGAGCGAGCGCGAGAAGTCCGCCATCGCGAGGAAGTCGTCCGCCGACTCCGCCCACGCGGAATGCACCTCCGAGGCGATCGGCATATAGGCGGTGATGCCGTGCAGGGCGAGCTGCACGAGCGCGATCTCCCGGATGCGCCGGCGCTCCTCGACGGAGAACACGTGCCGGCGGCGGTCGAAGTAGTCGCTCGACCACTGCAGTCTCCGCGCCTGCTCGTCCGACGACCACGAGTCCAGGATCAGATGATCCAGGTCCGTCAGCGCGTCGAGATCGATCAGTCCTGGCATCAGCAGGCTCTCGCCGAGCTCGACCACCTCGTCCGCATCGCGCGGCGCCGACGAACGCAGGCCCACATACGAGATCCGGCCGTCCTGAACGAGCACCGCCCCGTCACGGAGCTCCGTGTGAGAGACGCCGTCGAAGGCGAGGACATGGTCGGCGACGACAAGGGTGCGCACGGATCTCTTCCGTTCAGATCGAGAGTTGGTATCCAAAACCTATCGATGCCCCGATCGACAGCGCAAGAAGCGCATCGTGCGCACGGCGGAAATCCCCGCACTGCCGCCGGAAATCCAGGCCTGTACGGGTGATGCGTGCCGTCGTCGAGCTTCACCGGCTCGTCGGGGCTGTTGCAGAGTCACCGGTTTGGTATACAGTTTCGTCATCCCCGTTCCTGACCATCAAGGAAGATCGTGACGGACACGCTGACGACAGCCCCGAAGACCGAGGCGCTGACCACCCCCAAGATCGCCACAGGGCGCTCGCTGCTCGGCACGGCGTGGCTGCGCATCAAGCGCAGCCGGATCGCCCTGGCATCGTTCGGCGTGGTCATCGCGATCGTGCTGTTCGCGATCCTCGCTCCGCTGCTCACCGCGATCGAGGGGCAGGATCCGTTCACGACGCATACCGGGCCCGACACGCTGGACGACTTCAACACTCCGGGCCTGCCGCTGCCGCAGTTCCTGTATCCCTCGCTCCAGCACTGGCTGGGCGTGGAGCCGGGGCTCGGCCGCGATCTGTTCGCCCGCCTCGCCTACGGCGCGCAGGTGTCGCTCACGATCGCGCTGCTGGCCACCCTGGTCTCGGTCGTGCTCGGCACCATCCTGGGCGCCGCCGCCGGCTTCTTCGGCGGCAAGGTCGACATGGTGATCAGCCGTGTGATCGACCTGTTCCTCGCCTTCCCGCACCTGCTCCTGGTGCTCTCGCTCACGCCGATCCTGCAGTCCCGCCTCCGCAACACCGCTCTCGGGCAGGGCAGCTTCGTGCCGATCGCGTCGCTCGTGATCATCCTGGGCTTCTTCGGCTGGGCGTATCTGGCCCGCGTCGTGCGCGGCCAGGTGCTCAGCATCCGCGAGCAGGAGTACATCGAGGCCGCGCGCTCCTACGGCGCATCCAAGCGCACGATCCTGTTCACCCAGGTGATCCCCAACGTCTCCGGCGTGGTGCTCGTGTACGCGACCATGATGATCCCGACCAACATCTCGGCCGAGGCCGCGCTGTCGTTCCTGGGCGTCGGTGTCAAGGACCCCACCCCGTCCTGGGGCCAGATGCTGAACGCGGCGCAGACCGGCAACTGGTACCTCGTGGACCCCTGGTTCCTCATCGTCCCCGGCGTCGCCCTCGTCATCACCGTCCTCGCGTTCAACCTGCTCGGCGATGCCGTGCGCGACGCGCTGGACCCCAAGGCCTCGCGCCACTGAGCACGCACCCGTCCCTTCCGCCTGTCCCTCCCCCATCCGAAAGAGAACACTCATGAGACACAGTCGTCCCCTGTTCGTCGCCTCCGTGCTGGCCGTCGCACTCGCCGTGACCGGCTGCGCGGCGGGATCCGCACCGAACGGCTCCTCGACCGCCGGAACCTCGGCGAAAAGCCCCTACGCCCCGCGGATCGTGAAGTCCGGCTTCACCACCAAGGGCGGCAACGTGAACGTGGTCATGTCGAGCGACTTCCAGACGCTCGACCCCGGCAACAGCAACTACGTGCAGACGGCCAACGTGGGTCAGCTCTACTACCGCACGCTGACCATGGCGAAGGAGACCGCCGGACAGCCGCCGAAGATCGTCCCCGACCTGGCCACGGACCTCGGCAAGGTCTCCTCGGACGGTCTCACCTGGACGTACACGCTCAAGGACGGCCTGAAGTACGAGGACGGCACGCCGATCACGTCGGCGGACATCAAGTACGGCATCGAGCGCACCTTCGCCCGCGACGTGTACACCCAGGCGCCGCAGGAGCTGGACGCCGTGCTGGCGGCCGACACGTACAAGGGCCCGTACGCGGGCGGCGACCTCTCCGCCGTGGAGACCCCGGATGCGAAGACCGTCGTGTTCCACCTGAAGCAGCCCTACCCCGACTTCCCCGCCCTCGCCTCGCGTTCCAACAGCGCGCCGGTGCCGCAGGCCAAGGACACCAAGCTGGACTACACCAACCACCCGGTGTCCTCCGGCCCGTACATGATCTCGAGCTACGACCGCGGTCGCGAACTCAAGCTCGTGCGCAACCCGAACTGGGATCCGAAGACCGACGACAACCGCACGGCCCTTCCGGACACCTTCACGTTCTCGCTGTCCACCGCGCAGGCGACGATCAGCCAGCAGCTGCTGAGCGACTCCGACCCGACCGCGATCACGCTCGACTCGAACGGCGCCCTGCAGGCCTCGGACGCGGCGCGCCTGAGCGATCAGACCATCGCGCCCCGCACCGCCGGCGGCCTGCTCGGCTGCACCGACGTGCTGAACTTCAACACCACGACGATCACCGACCCGGATGTGCGCCACGCGCTCGCGCTCGCCATGGACCGCGCGGCGATCCAGGTGCAGTACGGCGGGCCGCGCTTCGGCAAGCTCACGAACTCGTACCTGAACGACGCGCAGGTGGGCTGGATCCCTCCCACGATCGACATCGACCCGGCAGGCAAGCCGAAGCTCGACCAGGCCAAGAAGCTGCTGCAGGGCAAGACCGTCCCGAAGACCCTGACCTACGGTTACGCGAACGCGACAGATCGGTACAAGAACCTCGGCACGGTGCTGCAGCAGAACTTCAAGGCGCTCGGCATCGACCTGCAGCTCGTCGCGATCCCGTCGCCGAACTACTACACGACCCTCGCCGGCGACCAGATGCCCGACATCGCCCGCGCCGGCTGGTGCGGTGGTGCCGCCTCCGGTTCGACCCGCACCACGGTCGACCCCAACCTCGGCCCGAGCCTGGACGGCAAGACGTTCGGCTTCAGCAACATCTCGCGGTACTACGACCCGACCATCTCGGGCGAGATGTACAAGCTGCGCGACACCAACGGCACGTCCGAGGAGCTCAACAAGAAGTGGACCGAGCTCTACAACAAGGCCATGGAGACCTACCCGATCGTGCCGCTGATCCGCACGTACACCTCGAGCGTCGTGGGATCCAAGATCCGCAACGCGCAGGTGGGGTACTTCTTCGGCAGCATCGACCTGTCCACTGTCGGCGTCGAGCACTGACGCCTCCGCACCTCTGAAAGGGCGGGGCAAGGACCGCGCGGGCCTCGTCGGATCCGATCCCCGCAGACACCGCGACCTGTT
>NZ_JBQEOZ010000005.1:317836-322111 GCF_052045495.1 Microbacterium sp. 22242
CGGCCCCGCACGGGACAGCAATGTTCGGATTCCTCCTCCGCCGGGTGGCTGCGCTGGTCATCCTGCTCCTCGTCGTGAGCTTCGTCACGTTCGCCCTCTTCCAGATCGGCCCCGCCGATCCCGCCTCCGCCGCCTGCGGCCAGGAGTGCACGCCCGAGCGGATCGAGCAGGCACGCGTCGCCCTGGGCATGGACAAGCCCTTCTTCGTGCAGTACTTCGCGTACCTCTCCGGATTCTTCGGACCGCGCATGATCGGCGCTCCCGGTGCCGAGCAGCTCTGCGCCTGGCCGTGCCTCGGCAAGTCGTTCCAGACGAACGAGAACGTCACCGACATCCTCGCCAGGGCCCTCCCCTACACGCTGTCCATCGCCGTCGGCGCCGTCGTGCTGTGGACGATCGTCGGCGTCGGGCTCGGCCTGCTGGCGGCGCTGCGCAAGGGCAGGCCGACCGACAAGCTCATCGTCGGCGCCGCCTCGGTCGGCGTCTCGCTGCCGATCCCGGTGACCGGCCTGCTGCTCCTGCTGGTGTTCGTGAGCACCCTGCACTGGCTGCCGTTCACCAGCAACCAGATCAACAGCCCGTTCGGATCCGCGGGCCCCGTGGCCTGGTTCGTCAACTACCTCCTGCCCTGGGTCGCCATCGCCGTGCTGTTCAGCGCGCAGTACATCCGGATCACCCGCAACAACATGATCGAGACGTTCGGCGAGGACTTCATGCGCACCGCCCGCGCGAAGGGCCTAGGCCGCCGCGAGATCGTGTTCCGGCACGGCGTGCGCGCGGGCATCACCCCGATCGTCACCATGCTGGGCCTCGACATCGGCGGCCTGCTCGGCGGCGCCGTGCTCACCGAGCAGATCTTCTCCGTCCCCGGCCTCGGCTTCACGGCGGTGCACGCCGCGGTCGCCGGTGACCTTCCGGTGACCATGGCGATCACCATGCTCGCCGCGTTCTTCATCATCACCGCCAATGTCGTCGTCGACCTGGCCTACGCCGGCATCGATCCGAGAGTGAGGGTCAGCTGATGGCCACCCCGTTCCTCGACATCCGCGACCTCCGGGTCGACTTCCCGACCGATGACGGCGTCGTGCACGCCGTGAACGGCATGGACCTGCGTCTCGAGCGCGGAGACACGATCGGCATCGTGGGCGAGTCCGGATCCGGCAAGACCGTGACCAGTCAGACCCTGATCGGCCTGCTGAAGGGCACCAGCGCCCGCATCACCGGGCAGATCCTGTTCGAGGGCACGGACCTGGTGCCGCTCACCGAGAACCAGATGCGCCCGTATCGCGGCCGCAAGATCGGCATGATCTTCCAGGATCCGCTGTCCGCGATGCACCCGTACTACACGGTCGGCACGCAGATCGCCGAGGCCTACCGCGTGCACAACAGGGTGAGCGCGAAGGTGGCGAAGGCGCAGGCCGTCGACATGCTGGCGCGGGTGGGGATCCCCGATCCGGTCTCCCGCTACGACTCCTACCCGCACGAGTTCTCCGGAGGCATGCGTCAGCGCGCGATGATCGCGATGGCGCTGATCTGCGAGCCGGAGCTGCTCATCGCGGACGAGCCGACCACGGCGCTCGACGTCACGGTGCAGGCGCAGATCCTCGACCTGATCTCCTCACTGCAGCAGGAGACCGGATCCGCGGTCATCTACGTCACGCACGACCTCGGCGTGGTCGCGGAGGTCTGCAAGCGGGTCGTCGTGATGTACGGCGGCCAGTGCGTGGAGCAGGCAGACGTGGTGGACGCGTTCGAGCACACCGCGCACCCCTACACCAGAGGCCTGCTGGCCTCGATGCCGTCCATGGCGGACGAGGCCGGCCGGCTCACCCCCATCCCCGGCTTCCCGCCCTCGCTGCTGAACCTGCCGCACGGCTGCCTGTTCGCCGAGCGCTGTCCGGTACGGCACCTCGTCCCTGGCGACCGCTGCATCACGGAGCGGCCCGAGCTGCACGGCACCGGCTCGCACCGGTCCCGCTGCCACCTGTCCGAGGGCCTCGGCTCACCTGTCGCCACCACGATGGAGGCCGTCCGATGACCGCGCCGCTGCTGCAGGTCGAGGGCCTGACCAAGCACTTCACGGTGTCGAAGGGCGTGCTGCGCCCGAAGAGCACGGTCAAGGCCGTCGACGGCGTCTCCTTCACGCTCGAGCGCGGATCCACGCTGGGCCTCGTCGGCGAGTCCGGCTGCGGCAAGTCCACGACGGGGCGCCTGCTCATGCGACTGCTCGCGCCGACGTCGGGACGGATCCTGCTGGACGGCGCGGACGTCGCCGGTCTCAGGGGATCGGAGCTGCAGAGCTTCCGTCGCCGCGTGCAGATGGTGTTCCAGAACCCCGCCTCCTCGCTGAACCCCCGCCAGAGCGTGGGCGCAGCGATCGCCGCACCGCTGCGTGCGCAGAGGATCGCGCCCGAGGAGGGGATGAAGGCACGGGTGCAGTCGCTGATGGACCGTGTGGGCCTGCGTCCCGAGCACTACAACCGCTTCCCGCACGAGTTCTCCGGAGGCCAGAAGCAGCGGGTCGGCATCGCGCGGGCGCTCGCGCTCGAGCCGGACGTGGTGATCTGCGACGAGCCGGTGTCCGCGCTGGACGTCTCGGTGCAGGCGCAGGTGATCAACCTGCTGCAGGACATCCAGGCCGACACCGGCATCTCCTACGTGTTCATCGCGCACGACCTGTCGGTCGTCAAGCATTTCGCAGACGACGTCGCCGTGATGTATCTCGGCAAGATCATGGAGCTCGGGACGCGCGACCAGGTGTTCGACGCCCCGCGGCACCCCTACACGCAGTCGCTGCTGTCCTCCGTGCCGTCGCCGGATCCGAAAGCGGACCGCAGCGGCCGCATCCGGCTCACCGGTGATCTGCCGCACCCGTCCAACCCGCCCAGCGGCTGCGTGTTCCGCACCCGCTGCCCGGTCTTCGCCCTTCTCGACGACCAGAAGAAGGGGAGGTGCATCGCGGAGGTGCCCACCGGCGCCGCCGCGTGCCACCATCTGCCCGAGGCCGCCGCGTTCGCGGCGAGCACCCCCGATGAGAGGAAGATCCATGCTGATTCGTGACGTCCGCCCCTGGGGCGGGCCCGCATCCGATGTCGTGATCGAGGACGGCCGCATCGCGGCGATCCGCCGGCACGACGCGGCTGCCGCCCCGGGGGACGGCGACGTGGACGGTCGCGGCCGTCTGCTGCTGCCGTCGTTCAGCGACGTGCACGTGCACCTCGACTCGACCCGCATCGGCCTCCCCTTCCGCGAGCACACCGGCGCTCCCGGCGTCTGGGCGATGATGATGAACGACCGCCTCAACTGGCGCAACACCGACGTCCCGCACGCCGAGATCGTCGCCGGCACGCTGGAGCGGATGATCGCGCGCGGCACCACCCGGGTGCGCAGCTACGCGCAGGTCGACGTGGACTGCAAGCTGGAGAAGTTCGACTCGGTGATGGCCGCGAAGGAGAAGTTCGCGAACCACGCCGAGGTGCAGGTGATGACCTTCCCGCAGGCCGGCATCCTCCTCGAGGAGGGCACGGTCGACTATCTCGAGGAGTCCCTCAAGCAGGGCGCCGATGTCATGGGCGGCATCGACCCGTCGCAGCTCGACCGCGACCCGGTCAGGCACCTGGACATCGTCTTCGGCCTCGCGGAGAAGTACCAGGTCGAGATCGACATCCACCTGCACGAGCCCGGCCACCTCGGCGTGTTCAGCACCGAGCTCGTGCTCGAGCGCGTGCGCGCGCTCGGCATGCAGGGCAAGGTCACGATGTCGCACGCCTACGAGCTGGGCGGCGTGAACGAGGCGACCAGCCGTCGTCTGATCGACGAGTTCGCGGAACTGGACATCGCGATGGCCAGCGTCGCCCCTGCGGCGCGCAACCAGCTCCCGCTCGTCGAGCTCGTCGAGGCGGGCGTGCGGTTCGGCCTCGGCGAAGACGGGCAGCGCGATTACTGGAGCCCGTACGGCAACTGCGACCTGCTCGACCGCACCTGGCAGCTGGCGTTCACGAACAACTTCCGCCGCGACGAGCACATCGAGATGTGCCTTGCCATCGCGACGATGGGCGGGGCGAGCATCATGTCGCACTCCTCCCCTCGTCTGGCGGACGCGAAGGATCGCCCCGGTACGGCCGTCGGCGATCGCGCGGACCTGGTGCTGGTCGACGGCGAGACTCCGACGAGCGCGGTCATGGATCGCGGCACGGACCGCACCGTCATCCACGACGGGCGCGTCGTCGCCGACGGCCTCCGTGTCCTTGCGCACTGATCGGGCGGCCGGCGCCG
>NZ_JBQEOZ010000005.1:322116-337521 GCF_052045495.1 Microbacterium sp. 22242
CGCACGGCGGACCGTGTCCGGCGCGCGCCCACCGGGAGCGCCGCCCGAGGCCTCGCGCTCGGGGCCGCACTCCTGGTCGGCGTCAATCTGCGCCCGGCGATCACGTCGGTGTCCGCGCTGCTGGATCAGGCGACGAGCGAGTTCGGACTGGACGGCGTCGGGCGCAGCCTGCTCGCGACCCTGCCCGTGATCGCGTTCGGGCTCACGGCCATGCTCGGACCGCTCCTGGCCCGGCGGATCGGCACGACCCGCGCGATCCTCGCCGCGATGTCGGTGCTCGCGGTCGGTCTGGTGCTGCGCGTCCTCAGCGGATGGATGCTGCTGCCGGGCACATTCCTCGCGGGCGCGGCGATCATGGTGGCCGCGACCCTGCTGCCGCCCTACCTCAAGGCGCTCGGCGCGAGCGGACTCTGGGTGGGCCTCAGCAGCATGTCGTTCGGCATCGGCGCCGCACTCGGCGCGGGCCTGGCCGTGCCGCTGGACGAGGCGTTCGGCCTGCGCCCTGCGCTCGCCGCCTGGGCCGCGCTCGCGGTGCTCGCCGCGCTGGCGATGCTCGCCGCGGGCCGGGGCTCGGCCGCCACGGTGCCGCGCGGACAGCCCGTCTCGATCCCTGCCGAGACCAGGCTGACGGTCGCGCTCATGACGGCCGTGTTCTCGCTGCAGGCGCTGCTCTACTTCGCCGTGACCACGTGGCTTCCGCTCATACTGTCGGCGCACGGCGAGTCCAGGGGCGCCGCGGGCGGGCTGCTGGGCTGGTTCAGCCTGATCGGCCTGATCCCGACACTGGTGGCCCCGGTGATCGCGCGCCGACGGCGGATCCTCACCTGGTTCGGTCCGGGCCTGGGCCTCGTGATGGCGGCGGGATTCGTGTGGCTCGGTCTGGACGGCGGCCACGATGCGGCCGTCGTGACGGTGCTCGGCATCGCGCAGAACGCGGGCTTCGGGCTCGCCATGGGCCTGCTCGTGAGCCTGTCCGCGGATGAGGCCTCGGCCGGGATCCTCTCCGCGATCGCGCAGGGGATCGGCTACGCCGTGGCGGGCAGCGGCAGCCTCCTGCTCGGCATCGTGCACGACGCGAGCGGCGCGTGGGCCGTGAGCCTGCTCCTGATGGCGCTGTGCGCGGCGCTGCTCGCGGTGTCGGTGACGCTGGTCATCCGCCGCCGCCCCGTGTCGCTGATCCGGCGCTGAACACGCGTTCGCGCGCCGATCCAGCCGGCGAGCGGACTCAGAGCGAAGGCGCTCCCCCGCCGACGATGTCGCGTAGCGCCTGCACGTGCGCCTCGAACGCCCGCGAGCCCGGTGCGGTCGCACGCACCCAGGTGCGCGGTCGCGTGCCGACTTGTCCCTTGCGGACGACCACATAACCGACGGCCGACAGCGCCGCGATCGCCTTGCTCACCGCGGAATCGTTCGCCTGCAGCACGTGCGCGAGCGTCGCGAAATCCATCTCCACGCCGTCGCGCAGCGCCGCCATCATCGAGAAGCGGATCGCCCCCGCAAAGGTGTCATCGAGTCGCGTGCGCGGATGCGGCTCAGGCATCGGGACCCGCCGGCCACACCGAGGCGACGACGAAGAGCGCCAGGATAGCGCCGGCCGCAGCGATGCCGAACAACAGCGCGCTCGGGGGCGAAGCAGTCGCGCGGACCATCACGACGGCGATCGCGAGCGCGGACAGCGCGAACGCGATCCACTGCGGCGGCCGCCACATCGCACCCAGCTCGGTGATGAATCCCATCCGGGTGCAGATCGCGATGGCGATGATCACGATCACGGCGCACACCAGCCCCAGGTTCGAGACGAGGATGTCGCCCGCGGCGACCAAGCCCGTCACAAGACCTGTGACGGAGAGCGCCACGCCTGCGGCAAAGGTCGCTCCACGACCCGGCCGTGTCATCACGGCATGCGGAGGCGCCGCGGGCTTCGGCGCTCCGCGTGCATCACGATTCAGCACGATCCCTGGCCAGAATCCGCCGACGAGCGCGAGAAGGACGGGACCGGCGCGCACCCATGCGGGAACCGCGGCTCCGACGAAGATCAGGACGACGGCCCAGAAGACCGCCGTGAGGAGCAGCACGAGATTGACGATGCGCGCCGTGCCCCGTATCCCTTGCCGGGCACCGTAGCGTTCCCTGATGCCGAGGCTCAGGCCGTTCCACAGGAGCAGGACGACGAGCAGACCGAACGTCGACGACGAACTCGACGTTCCCGTGAGGCGGCGCAGAAGATCCATCCACAGCAGCACCGCGATGAAGACCCCGAAAGCGATGCCCTCGACGAAGTAGAGCCGTGCCATCCGCGAGCGGTCCAGCACGATCTCGCGGCGCTGCCGCACGCCGGGCAGCTCGTCCAAGTAGGCCTGGGCCGTGGCGCGGTCGGGCGGATCCAGTGGCTGCTGTCCTGCGGCCGGCTTGTGATCCATCGTCCCCCTCGGCTGTGGCTCGCTTTCCTTCAGGAAAGTTCTCTCACTTTCCTACCGGAAAGTCGGCCACCAGACAAGAGCGAGCACAAAGGTCGGGCCCCGCCCCGCACCGCGGGACAGGCCCCGCAGGACTGCTCGGCGCGACCGAACCGCCGGACACTCCTGTCTCGCAGCGGCCGCGCTCAGCGTTCCAGGATCGGCGCGGCGCCGAATGCCGTGCGGATCTCGTCGTGCGGCAGCGCGTAGCTG
Organism: Microbacterium sp. 22242; assembly: GCF_052045495.1. Classification (NCBI taxonomy): domain Bacteria; kingdom Bacillati; phylum Actinomycetota; class Actinomycetes; order Micrococcales; family Microbacteriaceae; genus Microbacterium; species Microbacterium sp. 22242. The sequence goes on from NZ_JBQEOZ010000005.1 coordinate 324,786, forward strand.
GCATGCCCCTCGCGCCCGACCATGTCCCGCGCCGCGACGAGAGCGTTGAGCACGGCCTCCTCCGTCGCCTCGACCACGGCGGTGAAGAAGGGATCCATGCTGCCCCAGGCCACGTGCTCGAGCGACTCCGTGACGATCTCGCCGCCGTTCATCCGGGAGGCCAGCCCAGCCTCGTTCGCGGTCGAGAAGGCCAGGAAGATGTCGCCGGAGAAGTGGCTGCCCGTCGTTCCCGTGCGCGCCAGACCGAGGCTCACCCGCCGCGCCAGCGCCTCGCACTGCTGCGGCAGCATCGGCGCGTCGGTCGCCACGATCACGATCACGCTGCCCGCGCCCGGTGTCGCGTGCGCCCCCGTGCGCGTGTCCTTCTCGAACCAGTCGGTGGTGTCCATGGGGTTCGGCGCCGCCGACTGCGACCCGAGCGAGCGCCCGAGGACGCGCAGCTCGCTGCGGTAGCCGAAGTTGGCCTGCAGCAGCACACCGACGGTCCACGACCGCTCTCCCGAGCCGACGACCCGCGACGCCGTCCCGGTGCCGCCCTTGAAGCCATAGCAGTTCATGCCCGTCCCGCCGCCGACGTTGCCCTCCGCGATCGGACCGCTCGTGGCGGCGTCGAACGCCGCCATCGCGTGCTCGGGACGGACCGCGTCCGCGTTGATCGAGTTCAGGTAGCCGTCCCACGTCTCCCCGACGACCGGCAGCATCCACTGCGCGGCCGTGTACGGGTCGTGCTGCGCCATCCATCGGTCGATCCCGGTGTGCACCGCGCCGACGGCGTGCGAGTTCGTGATGGCGACCGGCATCTGGAACTGTCCCGCCTCCTCGATCCAGCTGCGCCCGGTGAGCTCGCCGTTGCCGTTGAGGGAGGCGATGCCGGCGGCGCATGCGGCTCCCGGCTTCGTCCTGCCGCGCGGCAGGATCGCGGTCACGCCGGTGCGAACCGCCGCGGGTTCGTCCACCACGATCGTGACGTATCCGACCTCGAGGCCGGGCACGTCGGTGATCGCGTTCCACGGTCCGGGCTCGCCGTCGAACGGGATCCCCAGGTCCCGGGCGCGAGGGGCGGCAGAGGCGGAAGGGTAGGTCATGGGGCGTCCTTCGCGGAGGTCTCGGTGGTCGGATCGTCGCCGTCGGCGAGGCTGCAGGAGAGGACGACCTCGGCGAAGCGCAGTGCGTTGCTCAGATACTGCCGGCGCTTGTCGTTCTCGGTGTCGAGCAGGTAGAGGTCGTAGGCGTCCTCGAGCGCGACGAGATTCGCGGCGATCGCGGCGCTCTCCATCCGCGGGTGGAAGACGCCTGCGGCGACGCCCGCATCGATCAGGTCGCCGTACAGTGCGACCTGCCGGTCGAGCAGGACGGTGAGCGACCCGCGCAGCTGCGGGCGGTCGCGGATCGCACCCGACACCTCGTAGACGATGCGCAGTTCATCGCTGATCGACTCCGGGATGCCGGACTCGAGCATCCTGCGCAGGCCGAGCAGCGGATCGTCGATGCTCTCGATGAGCTGCTTCCTCCGATCGCCGAACTCCTCGATCGCGCTCTCCAGCGCCGCGGTGACGAGGTCGTCGAAGCTGTCGAAGTAGTACAGGATGCTGCCGGGGCTGAGCTCCGCCCGATCGGCGACCGCGCGGACGCTCGCCCCGGCGATCCCCCGTTCGCTGATCACGCGATGCGTGGCGGAGAGCAGCTCCTGCTTGCGCTGCTGACGCTTCGTCGACACCATCATTCCTGCCCTGCCACTTCCTCGGCGTTCACGACCTGCACCGATTGTGTCAGGGCCGCGTACCGCTCCGGCGACCGACGCCGCATGACGAGACCGAGGACGATGCCGCCGCCGAAGACGAGCGGCACGCAGGCGATGAGCAGCCAGTTGATCGGGCCCTCGACCCCGGACACCAGGTCGAAGTGCGTCACGATGATCAGGAACGCCCCGAGCAGGCCCGCAGCGCCGAGGATGGGTGCGACGAGCACCCGCCACACGCCGTAGCCGCGACGATCTTTCCAGAAGAAGCCGATCACCGACACCGCGGCCACGCCCTGGGCGAACACCAGCCCGGCGACCCCGATCGCGTAGCTCCAGAGCCCGATCCCGAGGAACGGATCCGAGTTCATCACGACCGCGAGGACGATCGCGACCAGGGAGAGGATGGTGAGCGCCAGGCTCGCGACGTGCGGGGAGGACATCCGCGGGTGGGTCCGGGCGAACACCCTCGGCAGCAGCCGCTCCCGCCCGAGCGAGAAGATGTAGCGGGCACAGGCGTTGTGGAAGGCGAGCACGCTGGCGAAGAAGCTGGTCACGATGAGGATCTGCATCGCCACGCCCGCCCACGCGCCCAGCGCCCTGTCGCCGGCGATGAACATCATCTCCTCGTAGTCCTTCGAGTTCGCGAGGTCGATCACGCCCTTCGCGCCGAACGCCACCGTGAGCGCCCAGAAGGTGAAGGAGTAGAAGACGGCCAGGAATGCGACGGCGATGTAGGTCGCACGGGGCACAGTCCGGTCGGGCCGCTTCGCCTCCTCCGCGTAGATCACCGTGCCCTCGAACCCGAGGAAGGCGCCGAATCCGAACACGAAGAGCGCACCCGAACCGGCGGCCAGGAACACGTTCCCCGGGTCGAAGGACGCGCTCGTCGCCTCGACGAGCGTCCCGCCGTGCTCGAAGACGATGGCGAGCGAGATGACCAGCAGTACGGTGACCTCTGCCGTCAGCAACACGGCGAGCACCTTCGCTCCGACATCGATCCGGCGATAGCCGAGGAATCCGACGACCAGGATGGACAGCACGGCCCACACGCCCCACGGCAGGTCGATCCCGAGCAGGTGCGCGAACGTGAGGTTCGCGTAGAAGCCGAGCAGCGCGTAGAAGCAGATGCAGAGGAACGCATAGGCGACGATCGTGATGAAAGCCACGCCGACGCCGATCGGCTTGCCCAGGCCCGCCGCCGCGTACGCGTAGAACGCCCCGGTGTTGCGCACGAATCGGGACATCGCCGTGAACCCGATCGCGAACAGGATCAGCACGACCCCGCTGGCCAGCATCGCGCCGGGGGCGCCGATGCCGCCGACCAGGAACGCGAGGGGCGCGGAGCTGACCGCGACGGTCAGCGGCGCGGCGGCCGAGACGACGAAGAAGACGATGTCGAAAACGCCGAGCCTGCCGCCGGCGAGGGCGCCCTGCGCCGGCTTCGTGAGAGTGTCGTCCACCATGAGTTCTCCTGCACGTCGATGTGACCGGGAATTTGAACGACTGTATCAAACAGGTGTTCTGCACACAACGGCAGATCATGGCGTGGGGAAGGCGAAGCCGACCACACTCCGCAGGCAAACGCTCCGCAGGCAAAGACCGAGGCCCGCCCCACACCGTGGGACGGGCCTCGCAAGAATGTTCTGCGCGATTGTACGCTGGCTGCGCTGCTGCTTAGCGGCGGAGCCCCAGACGCTCGATCAACGACCGGTAACGGTTGATGTCGACGTCCTGGAGGTAGCCGAGCAGACGACGGCGCTGACCGACGAGCAGGAACAGGCCACGACGCGAGTGGTGGTCGTGCTTGTGCTCCTTGAGGTGCTCGGTGAGGTCCTTGATGCGCTGCGTCAGCATGGCAACCTGCACCTCGGGGGATCCGGTGTCACCGGGGTGCGTCGCGTACTCTTCGATGATCGCCTTCTTGACGTCTGCTTCCAGTGCCATAGGTGATCCCCTTCCTCTTTGCTGCGCGGTGCCCGACGCCTGATGCGTGGGCTCTCTTTATCCGCGGCCGATCGAACGGCAACCGCCCAAGTCTATCAGCCTCTGCCGTCTCCGCACGCCGGCGCGGATCCCGGCCGCCCGCCATCCGGATACGCTCGACGGGTGGGCCTCCTGATCGACCTCCGACCGCTGCGGCAGAGCCCCGCGTTCGCCCGGATGTGGATCGGATCCACGCTCAGCGGCATCGGCGGGCAGCTCACGGTCGTCACCGTCATGCTGCACGTGTTCTTCCTGACGCGCAGCACGTTCGCCGTCTCGATGATCGCCGTCGCCGGGCTCGTCCCGATGATCCTGGCCGGCCTCTACGGCGGCATGCTCGCCGACGCCTTCGACCGCCGCAGGGTCGCGCTGATCGCGGCCGTCGTGGCGTTCGCCTCCACGGGCCTGCTGGTGGCGCTCACCTGGACCCACACCGTGACGATCTGGTGGCTGTACGCGCTCAGCATGATCGTGGCCGCCGCGAACTCGGTCGGCATGGCGACGCGCACCGCGATCGTCCCGCGGCTGCTCCCCCGCGAGCTGCTCGCGCCGGCCTCGGCCCTGAACGGCGTCGCGTTCGGCATGACCGTGATGGTCGGGCCCGCGCTGGCGGGCCTGCTCGTGGCCCTCACCGGCTACGGCTGGACCTACACGCTCGACGTGGTGCTGATGCTGTCCATGTTCCTCGGCCTGTGGACGCTGCCCTCACTGCGGCCAGAGGGCGAGATCGTGCGTCCGGGACTCGCCTCGCTCGTCGACGGCGCGCGGTTCCTGCGCCGGGCGGGGAACATCCGGATGCAGTACATCCTGGACATCTGCGCGATGACCTTCGGCCAGCCGCTCGTGCTGTTCCCCGCGCTCGGAACCGTGATCCTGGGCGGCGGGGCCGTCACCACCGGCCTGCTCACCGCGGCGGTCGCGGCGGGCACCTTCCTGTCGAGCCTGTTCTCCGGACGGATCGTGCACTACCGCTGGCATGGTCGCGGCATCGCCCGGGCGGTGCAGGCGTACGGCGCGGTGGTCGCGCTGTTCGGCGTCGTGCTGCTCGTCGGATCCTGGACCAGCCGGGCCACGGCGTCCTCCCCGAACGTGGCGCTGATCGCGCTCGCCTGTCTCACGCTGGCACTGTCGGGGGCGGCGGACAACGTCAGCTCGATCTACCGCAACACCATGATGCAGGCCGCCGTGCCGGACGCGATGCGCGGCCGCCTGCAGGGCGTCTTCGTGATCGTGGTGGCGGGCGGACCGCGGGTCGGCGCGTTCTATGCCGGGGCCGTCGCGTCGCTCACCGCGCTCTGGTTCCCGCCGCTGCTCGGCGGGCTGCTGGTGATCGCGCTGGCCGCCGTGTTCGTCCGGCTGACGCCGCGCTTCCGGGCCTACGACGCCGAGGATCCGCAGCCCTGAGCGCTGCGGATCCTCTGCGTCCTGACCGGGCCGGCTGTGCGCCCTCAGCGCTGACCGGCGGGCTGGCGGATCGCGACGTTGATCCGGTTCCACACGTTGATCGCGCTGATGGCCAGGATGAGGGCCGAGAGCTGGCGCTTGTCGAAGTGCGCCGAGACCTCCGCCCACAGCTCGTCCGGCACCGGATCCGCGCTGTCCGCGATGCGCGTCAGCGCCTCGGTGAGGGCGAGGGCGGCGCGTTCGCGCGCCGTGAACAGCGGCGCCTCGCGCCAGGCGGCGACGCCGAAGACGCGCTCGTCGCTCGCTCCGTCGGCCCGCATCTCCTTGGCGTGCTCGATCGTGCACCAGCTGCAGCCGTTGATCTGGCTCGCGCGCAGATGCACGAGGTGCAGGAGCTCCTCGGGCAGGTCGGTCGAGCTCGCGACCCTGCTGAGCGCCGTCAGCGCATCGAACCCGCCGTCCAGGAGGAACGCGGGATGCGGCATCCGCGCCTTGATCGCCACGGCGGCTGTGGTGTCGATGGTCTGGTCGATGGTCATGTCAGACTCTTCCCGTTCTCTGTGTCGTGCGCCGCGACGATCCGTCGCGGTCACTCTGATGACACGCCGGCCGAAGGAGATGTGACATGACGGATCAGATTTCTCTCACCGAGCGCTTCGAGGAGCATCGGCCTCGGCTGCGCCGGCTCGCGCAGCGCATGCTCGGATCCACCGCCGAGGTCGACGACGTCGTGCAGGACGTGTGGCTGCGGGCCTCCGCGGCCGGCGTGGAGGGCGTGGAGAACTTCGGCGGCTGGCTGACCACGATCGCCTCCCGCGCCTGCCTGAACGTGCTGCGGGCCCGCGCCGGCCGCGGCGAGATCCCGCTCGACGACGAGGGGGCGGATCCGGTCGTCATGCACGAACCGCGGGCGGCCGATCCGCTCGAGCAGGCGCAGCAGGCGGATGCGGTGGGCGCGGCGCTCACCGTCGTGCACGAGCGCCTCTCCCCCGCAGAGCGCGTGGCGTTCGTGCTGCACGACTCGTTCGAGGTGCCGTTCGAGCAGATCGCCGAGCTGCTGGAGCGCACCCCGGACGCGGTGCGACAGCTGGCCAGCCGGGCCCGGCGCCGGGTGCGCTCCGCGGACGTCGTGGGAACGCGTCCTGCGCGGGAACGACGCCCCGTGGTCGACGCCTTCTTCGCGGCGGCGCGTGCCGGGGACTTCGATCGTCTGGTCTCGCTGCTCTCCCCGGAGGTGGAGCTGCGCATCGATCAGGGGCTCTCGGCGACGGCGCTCGTCCGCGGCGGCGCGGCTGTTGCGGGCAGGGCGCTGATGTTCGCGATCCCGGACGCCGTGCTCCGCCCCGTCCTCGTGGACGGCCTCCCCGGCGTGGTGGTCGAGGTCGACGGGCGCGCGGTCTCCGTCATGGCGTTCGAGGTCGACGGCGACCGGATCGCCGCGATCGACGCCTTCGCCGGGCCGGCCCGCGTCGCCGCCCTGTCGCTGCCGGAGTGAGCGGAGCGGTCCCGGCACGCGATCGCCGAATGTCCGAGGCCAGGAGCAGAGTGTGCGCATGAGCACCGACAGCCGCACGACCACGCTGCCCCTGACCGGGCCGTACGATCTCCGTGAGGTCGCTCTCATGGGCTTCGGCCACCGCGACGAGTCCGCCTTCGACGGCGTCATGCGGCTCGCGTTCTGCACCGACGCCCTCGACGGCCAGGTCGGCGTGGCGGTGCGCCAGTCGGGCGGATCGCTCGAGCTGACCGTGCACGGCGACGGCGACCTCCCCGCGATCGGGGCGCAGGTGGCCCGCGTGGTGTCCGCGGATCAGGACGGCGACGCCTGGGCCGCGGTGTGCGCCGCGGATCCGGTGCTCGCCCGGGTGCACTCCGCCGCGCCCGGGTTCCGGCCGTCGAACTTCTACAGCCCCTATGAGGCGGCGGTCTGGGCGGTGCTGTCCGCGCGCCGTGCGCGTCGACAGGGCATCGCGCTGCGGCAGCGGCTGTCGCAGCAGCACGGCGCCGTCTTCGAGGTCGGCGGACGCATCGAGGCTGCTCTGCCGCTGCCCGAGCAGCTGCTGCAGCTGGAAGGGTTCCCCGGGCTCCCGGCGGATCGGATCCCCCGCCTGCACGCGATCGCCCGAGCGGCGCTGGAGGGGCGGCTCGACGTGCAGCGCCTCGCCGGGATGACTCCGGAGGAGGCGATGCTCGACGTGCAGCGGCTGCCCGGGATCGGCCCGTTCTACAGCGCGCTGATCGTCATCCGCGCCTGCGGGTTCACCGACGTGCTGTCCACCCAGGAAGACCACACGCGTACGGCCGTGCAGGCCCTGTATGGCCTCGAGCACATGCCCTCCGACGCTGAACTGGAGCGGATCGCCGAGCACTGGCGCCCGTTCCGCACCTGGGCGGCCGTGGCGCTGCGAGCGGTCGGATCCCGGCTCATCGAGGAGAGGATCGGCTGATCGGACCCGGCGCCGTTCCCGGACGGCGCCTTCGCCAGACACGGCTGTCGTCCCTGCGCGACGAAGGGCGGGTGCCGGCGTGCGGCACCCGCCCTTCGGCATCCGCCCCTCGTGGACGGGGTGAGGCTCAGGCCGCCAGCGCGCCCTGCAGGTCGAGGGAAATCGTGACGTCCTTGCCGACGAGCACGCCGCCGGTCTCGAGCGCCGCGTTCCAGGTGAGGCCGAAGTCCTCGCGGTTGATCACGGTCTTGTCCGAGGCGCCTGCCTTGTAGTTGCCGTAGGGGTCGGATCCGAAGCCGCCGAAGTCCAGCTCGAACGTGACCGGCTTGGTGACGCCGTGGATGGTGAGGTCGCCGTCCACGTAGAGCTCGCCGTCCTCGGCGCGGGCGCCGGTCGAGACGAACTCCATCGTCGGGTACTTCTCGACGTCGAAGAAGTCGCCCGACAGCAGGTGACCGTTGCGACCCGCGTCGCCGGTGTCGAGCGAGGCGACGTCGACGCTCGCGGTGACCTTCGCCTCGAGCGGGTTCTCCGGGGCGGTGAGGGTGGCGCTCTTCACGCCGAAGGTGCCGCGCACCTTCGAGATCATCATGTGGCGCACGCTGAACGTGACCTCACTGTGGGCGGGGTCGAGGTTCCAGGTGCCGGCGCGGTAGCCGGGGATTTCGATGGTCATGACTGCTCCTCGTTCGAAGACTGCTGGTGGGTCCGAAGACCGCTGACGGCGCCGCTCTCGCGACACCGGATCCAACTTACATTCAAACGCATATATTCCCGATCCGCCGAGAACTCCCCGACAGCCCTGACAGCACCCGCACGCACGAAGAAGGCCCCGCCCGAGGGCGAGGCCTTCCAGGGATGGGTGCGGGCTCAGCCGACCGCGACGAGGTCGATGATGAAGATCAGGGTCTTGCCGCCGAGGAAGTGGCCGGATCCGGCAGGGCCGTAGGCCTTGTGCGGCGGGATGACCAGCTCGCGGCGTCCGCCGACCTTCATGCCGGGAATGCCCTCCTGCCACCCCTGGATCAGTCCGCGCAGCGGGAACTGGATGGTCTCGCCACGACCCCACGAGGAGTCGAACTCCTCGCCGGTGTCGTGCTCGACACCCGCGTAGTGCACGGTCACGGTGTCGCCGGGCTTCGCCTCGTCGCCGGTCCCCTCGATGATGTCGCGGATCACGAGCTCCGTGGGAGCAGGGCCGGTGGGGGCGTCGAACTCGGGCTTGGTGCGCTCAGTCATGGTTCCATCCAACCGGACCACGACAGCCGCGGTCAACGCGAGCGCTGTGCCGACGGCGAACACGGATCCTCCGCCCGGCCGGTCGCCGACGCCGACGCGAACGGATGGATTGCTTGACAACCTCCCCCGCCGCGGTGCACGCTGTCTTCAGATCAACTCAGCGCCCGGGCAGACTCGCAGGCATCGCCGCAGCACCGGGCGCTGAGTCTTGCTACGAGGGTTCACCGCCGAGACCTCGAGGTGCGGCTCAGACCGCGAGCAGCGCGTCGCGCGCGGCGTGCGTGCGCAGCAGCAGAGCCTGCTCGTCCTGCACGGCCAGCGGATCCCGTCCGGTGATGATGCGCTGACGGACCGATGCGAGAGTGGTCGCGTCCTTGATGAAACCGCGCATGATCGGACGGCGGTCGCCGCGCAGGCCGGCCGCCCAGCGCAGACCCGCCCGTCGGCCCGCCGGCGTGGCGAGCATGCCGACCTCCTGCGGCGTGAACCAGCCCGCCGTGGCGTAGTCGCTGAGCCGGGCGAAGGTGAGCCGCGCCTCCTCCTTGCGCAGCAGGATGATCGCGACGATGAAGCCGACGAACAGCGGCACCTGCAGCACGATGTACAGCACGAAGAAGTTGCCGATCATCGACGAGCCGTTCCACAGCGCGTGCAGCGCCATGGCGCCGATGAGGCCCAGCACCCCGTAGCCGAACGCCCGGCCGGCCGACGCTCCGCGCCGCGCCGCGAGCCCGATCGCGAAGCCCGTGACCGAGGTGAACATGGCGTGCGCGAACGGCGACATCAGGCCGCGCAGCACGAACGTGACCGTCAGATCGCCCGTCCCGCCTTCGATCAGGCTCACGGCGAAGTACTGGATGTTCTCGGTGAAGGCGAAGCCGGCCCCGACCAGGGCGCCGTAGACGATGCCGTCGATCGGGCCGTCGAACGCGCGGCGCGCCATCAGGAAGACCAGGAAGACGCCGATCCCCTTGGCGGACTCCTCGACGATCGGCGCCTGCAGCACGGCGCTCAACCCCTCCGGCCGCCGCCCGACGAGGAGGGTGAGCCCGAGGTCGACGAGCAGGGCGATGCCGATCGAGGCGATCGCGCCCCACGCGATCGCGAAGGCCACCAGCGACTTGGGCTCCGGCTCCCACCGGTCGATGAAGAACACGCCGAAGAACACGATCGTGAGCGGGATCAGCGCCAGCACCATGCCGATCACCGAGGCCGCGGGGCCGAGCGCCCAGACGAAATAGGCGATCAACCCGAGCAGCACGAAGCCGAGCACGCCGAACGCCCACACGGAGGCATGGCGGCCCTTCGCGGACGGGACCGGGAGCGCGGGGACGGCGGCCACCGGGGCCGGCGGAGTGTAGGTGTCGTACGCCGCGGACTCGTGATGGTCCGGGCGCTGCGCCAGCACGGATCCGTACACCGGGTACGCCGGCGAGGAGGCGTTCTGCACGTATGCCTGCGGCTGCACGTACTGCGCCGGCTGGCCGTACTGCGCTCGGCCGTACTGCTGCGGCGCAGCGTCTTGCGGCTGCTGCGGCTGGCCGTACTGCGGCTGCTGCGGCTGGCCGTACTGCGCCGGCGCACCGTATTGCTGCTGCTGCGGGTCGGCGGCCTGCGCCGGTGGCCGGTACTGCTCCTGGGGCTGCGGATACGGGCCAGGTGCGGCCTGATGCGACTGCGCCGCTCCCTGCTGCCGCGGCGAGGCCGGGCGCTGCTGCGCGGGGTCGCCGTGTCCTCCAAAGCTCATGGACAAAGCCTAGAGGGCGGCGTCGGCCGTCACGCCCGCGGCGCCGGTAGCGTGGAACCATGCGGTTCGCTCATCTGCGCCGTCCCGAATCCGAAACCTCCGCGCTCGCCGTCATCGACGGCACGGGTGCGACGTTCGTCTCCGATCTCGTGGATCCTGCGCCTGCCACCCTCCAACAGCTCATCGAGGGCGGGGACGACCTCCTCGACGCCGTGCGCGCCGCGCACGCCCGCGGCGACGCCCCGGTGCACCCGGCCGACGGCTTCGCCCACGCGGCGGCGGTCCTGGCTCCCCCGGTCGTGCTCGCCGTCGGTCTCAACTACGCGGCCCATTCGAGCGAGCTGGGATTGAAGACCGACACCGCCCCGACCGTCTTCACCCTCTGGCCGAACTCCCTCGCCGGGCACGGCGAGACGACGACGTGGCCGCGGGCGCTCTCCGAGTCCGTCGACTACGAGGCCGAGCTGGGAGTGGTGATCGGCGCCGCCGCGAAAGACGTCACCGAGGAGGATGCGCTCGCCCACGTCTGGGGCTACACGGTCGTGAACGACATCACGGCGCGCGACATCCAGTTCGCCGAAGCGCAGTGGTCGCGCTGCAAGTCGTTCGACGGCTTCTCCCCCACCGGCCCGGTCGTCGTCACCGCGGACGAGATCCCGGATCCTCAGGACCTGCACATCTGGGCGGTCGTCGACGGCCACACCGTGCAGGACGCGACGACGGGGCAGATGGTGCGCTCGGTCGCGACGCTGATCGCGCACCTGTCCCGATCGCTCACGCTCCTGCCGGGAACGCTCATCTCCACCGGCAGCCCCGGCGGGGCCGGCTACTCGCGCGATCCGCAGATCTTCCTCCGCGACCGCTCGACCGTGACCGTCGGGATCGACGGGATCGGCGAGCTCACCACGCACTGCCGGATCCTGGACTGACAGTGATGATGGTGGTGGGAGCCCCGCAGCGGTCGTCCTGACTCTTGGACTGACTGACTTCGGGTCTTGAACGGGATCTGTCGGTCGATTCGCTGCGGGGCTGCCTTTGCACTCACCGTGCGAGGGTTCGTGACCTCATAGGAGCCTGTGCCAGCAGGCACCCATCACTGTCTTGTCCGCTCGCTCTCGGCGGTGCGTGCCGTTCTGTCCCTTGGAGTGAGAGGAACGGCGATGACCACCATCGCACAAGAAACCGAGGTCGGCCAGGTCGAGGTCGCTATCGGGGTCGACACGCACGGCGATACGCACACGGCCGCGGTGATCGATGCGACGGGCCGGCTGCTGGGTTGCGCCCAGTTCCCCGCCGACAAGGCCGGCTACGCGGCGCTGCTGTCGTGGGCGGTGACGTTCGGGATGCTGCTGATCGCCGCGATCGAAGGCACCGGCGCCTACGGTGCGGGCCTGGCCCGGCACCTGCGCGGCGCGGGCGTCGAGCTGCTGGAGATCGACCGCCCCGACCGCAAGACCCGCCGGTTCGCGGGCAAGTCCGACCCGCTGGACGCGGAAGCCGCCGCCCGGGCCGCACTGTCCCGGGCGCGCACTGGTGTCCCGAAAGACCGGACCGGGAAGGTCGAAGCGCTAAGGAATCTGCGCGTCGCCAGGCGCAGCGCCATCGACCAGCGCGCGGACTGCATCAGGCGGATCAAGACGTTGCTGGTCACCGCACCCGACGAGCTGCGGGAACGACTGCGCCACCTGACGGACCGGGAACTGTTACGCATCTGCGCGGCACTGCGACCAGACACATCCCGCATCGGCGACCCGGAACAGGCCGCGAAGGTCGCGCTGCGCGCCCTCGCCCGTCGACACGCCGCGCTGAGCGAAGAGATCGACGAACTCGACGCGCTCATCGACCCTCTCGTCACCACGATCAACCCGGCCCTGCTCGAACTCAACGGGGTCGGTGCCGATGTCGCCGGGCAGCTGCTGGTCACCGCGGGCGAGAACACCGACCGGCTCCGCTCCGAAGCCGCGTTCGCGATGCTCTGCGGCGTCGCCCCGATCCCCGCATCCTCCGGCAAGACACACCGGCACCGCCTCAACCGCGGCGGCGACCGGCAAGCGAACGCCGCCCTCTACAGGATCGTTCTCTGCCGACTCCGCTGGGACCCCAGAACCCAGGCCTACATGCGCCGCCGCACCGAACAAGGCCTCTCCAAGAAAGACATCATCCGCTGCCTCAAAC